>CAVOCU010000007.1:0-43085 GCA_963694315.1 Dehalococcoidia bacterium
GCCAGACATGGGCACCAACGCCCAGGTCATGGCATGGATGATGGACGCCTACGGCCAAGAACACGGATACACTCCTGGCGTTGTCACGGGAAAGCCTGTGAGCCTTAGCGGATCATACGGTAGAGACGCTGCTACCGGCAGAGGTGTAGTCATCACCTTGGGAGCATGGGCAGAGGAAACGGGCACATCGTTGAACGGCGCTACAGTAGCCATCCAGGGATTCGGCAATGTGGGTCAATGGGCTGCGCGACTCATTGAGCAACTTGAGTGCATAGTCGTGGCCGTAAGCAACAGCCAGGGAGGACTCTACAACCCAAAAGGATTGCCGCTTGACGCGCTGGAGAATTATTCCAAGGAACACGGCACTATCACGGGGTTCCCGGAGGGCGATGCCGTCAGCAACGAGGAGTTACTAGAGCTACCATGTACGGTACTGATTCCCGCAGCAGTGGGCGACACCATCAACCAGGAAAACGCAGGGCGTATTCGCGCACGCATCGTGGCTGAGGGAGCCAATCGCCCAACCACTCCGTCTGCCGATGTCATTCTTGAAGGAAACGGTGTCGCCGTCCTACCGGACATCCTGGCCAACGCCGGTGGAGTGGTAGTCTCCTACTTTGAGTGGGCTCAGAATATCCAGGGTCTGCGGTGGAGCGAGGAGCGCGTCAACGAGGAGTTAGCGCAAATCATGGTCAAGGCCACTCAGGGGGTGATTCTGACTGCCCAGGCGAGAGGATGCTCACTGCGAGAGGCCGCCTACATCGTAAGCGTTGAGAGGGTAGCCAGCGCAGTGGCTGTGCGCGGGTTTGTTTAAGCCCGTGGAGTTGCTGCCTTAGACGTAGCTGAAGATGAGGCTTACTAAGCCAAGCACTGCGGACGCCACAATTACCAAAGTGACGGCTTTCCTGTAGCGGTTGGAATCTATACCCCTGAGCAAAAAGGTTGATATCAGCACGGCCAAAGCCAGCACCGGTATCATCATAGCGTCCAGCAGCAATGACTGCCCATCCACAACCCCGCCCACCACAAAAGACGTAATTGTCACGGTCTCAAGCACCACCAGAAACGCCGCAAGAACAGCCCGCATTGTCGTCATCTCCCAGCGCTGGTTCACCAGGAACAACGCAACGGGCGGGCCGGAGATGCCAGCAAGGGGGAACAAGGCACCACTGATTGCCCCGGCTACCACCAACGCACGAGACTCGTTACGAAAGGTGAACTGCACCCCGGAGAGCAGGACACTCCCGGCAACAATGATGGTAAGAGAGATGGCTACTTGGAGTTCGTCTGCATTCAACACAGTGTGTAATAGCGATGCGAACGGTGCGATTATGGCCGCAGAAACGGCCAGAATAGCAGCACTCCGCCAAGGAACACGTCGCCACATCTGACTTAGTATGATGAGGTCCTGTAGCAAGATTAACGGAACAATGAACCCCACCACATCATGAGCATCCATCACCAACAGCAACAAGGGAGTTCCAATGAGCGCAAAGCCCACTCCAAGGGTAACCTTCACCGTTCCTGCAACAAGAACGATTGCAACAATGGCGATAAATGCGGTGAGTTCGTAGTCAAGGATCATCGTACAATATTCTACACGACCCACGCGCTTAAGCCTCCGGTATCCACACCCCTTACCCACGCACTCCCTTGACCCTACCTACAATCAAGAATAATATGGACATAACCCCCCTCCGGGGGGTATGGGTTAAAGAGGTGAACATATGCTTTTGGAACCAAAGGACGAAGCCTTAAAACGATTGAACTACATCCAGGGACACCTGGAAGGAATCCGAAAAATGGTGCAGGAAGAGCAGTACTGCGTGGATATCCTGAAGCAGTTGTATGCTGTGCGTAAGGCCGTGGAAAAGATGGAAGGTGTTCTCCTAGACGGCCATCTTCACTCTTGCGTGATAGAAGGCATCAGAGAAGGTAACGCAGAGGAAGTGATCCAGGAGTTGGGAGAGTTGTACGCGCTCTCTAACAAATAGGAATGTCCTAGAACAAAGGAAGCAGCCATAACAACGACACAAAATACCCTGACACTGCCAATCTTCGGGCTGACCGACGATGCCAGCGCGACGCGAGTTGCAGAGGCGTTGCAAGGCGTTCTCGGCGTGGAAAGCGCTCATGTAGACCTGGTCACGGCTGAAGCCACCCTCCAGGTATCGTCAAAGACCCCGCCAACGCCTGACGCGTTAAGCGCTGCCGTGGAAGCGGTGGGCCAGCGAGTCCCCACAGAGAAGACCAGCCTGACCATTGGTGGAATGACTTGCGCCTCCTGCGTCATGCACGTGGAGCATGCACTTAATGGCGTCGCTGGGGTACGGCTAGCGCAAGTGAACCTCGCCACGGAGAAGGCATCCGTAGAGTTCATGCCGGGAGTTGTTTCACTGAACGCTCTACGGAAAGCCGTGGAAGACGCTGGCTACAACATGGACGGCGTAGCAGGCGATGGAACAACGGACGAAGACGAGATTGAACGACTGTCCAAGACCCGTGAGGTTCGAGAGCTTCGGAACAAGCTCGTAATGGCGCTGACCCTGGGCATCGTGGTCATCATGGGAACCCTGAAAGACGTGTTCCCTTGGATGCCTGAGTTCCTCCAGAATCGGTATACCCTCTGGGCCCTGGCGACTCCCGTGGTGTTCTGGGCAGGCTGGGGGTTCTTCACCTCCGGCCTTGGCGCGGTACGGCATGGCACAGCAAACATGTTCACCCTCATCGCGCTAGGCACGGGCACCGCGTACTTGTTCAGCGCGGCCGTAACCGTTTTTCCTGGCTTTTTTGAAGCACGTGGCGTGGAGTCGGCCGTCTACTTTGACACTGCTGCCATCATTGTTGGACTCATTCTCCTAGGGCGGTACCTGGAAGCCAGGGCCAAGGGCCAGACCTCCGAGGCCATCCGTCGACTCATGGGGCTGCAGGCCAAGACAGCTCGGGTGCTGCGAGACGGAAAGGAAGAGGACATCCCCGTAGAGCAGGTCTTTGTAGGAGACCTCATCGTAGTACGACCAGGGGAGAACATCCCGGTGGACGGCACCGTGATTGACGGAGCGTCCGCGGTAGACGAGTCCATGCTCACCGGAGAGAGCCTGCCGGTAGAGAAAGCAGCAGGGGCGCAAGTATTCGGCGCAACCACCAACAGGACTGGCAGCTTTACCTTCCGCGCAGCCAAGGTAGGAACGGACACGGTACTCTCTCAGATCATTCGATTAGTAGAGGAAGCCCAGGGCTCCAAAGCCCCCATCCAGAGGATGGCAGATGTAGTGGCATCCTACTTCGTGCCAATAGTCATTGGAGTGGCCGGCATTGCGTTCCTCTTCTGGTACCTCTTGGGGCCGTCACCGTCACTCACCTACTCCATGCTCACCTTTGTGTCGGTACTCATCATCGCCTGCCCCTGCGCACTAGGACTGGCGACGCCCACGGCCATCATGGTCGGCACTGGCATCGGCGCGTCCAACGGCGTCCTCATCCGAAACGCTGAGGCGCTGGAACGGGCACGTAAGATTCAGGTCATCGTGCTCGACAAGACCGGCACGCTTACCGTCGGGAAACCCTCCGTCACTGACATCATTCCCTTTGGGGTCACAGAGGCCGAAGTGCTTCGACTTGCCGCCTCAGCAGAACGCGGTTCCGAGCACGCTCTGGGAGAGGCGTTGGTCACAGCATCAACCGAGCGTGGCATTGACCTTGAACAACCAACCAACTTCCAGGTTGTGCCCGGTCAGGGCATCGTCGCCACCGTTGGTAGCACCGTGGTGGCCATCGGCAACAGCGTCATGATGGCATCGCGCGGCATCGCGCGAGGCGATACGGAAGCAGGCGCATCGGAACTGGCAACCCAAGGCAAAACGCCGGTGTATATTGCCGCTGACGATACATTGATTGGAATCGTCGCCATCGCAGACACCATCAAGCCGGAAGCGGCTGAAGTCGTGGCAAAGCTCCGGGAGATGGGACTAGAGCCGGTGATGTTGACGGGCGATAATCGACGGACTGCGGAAGCCATCGCGCAGCAACTCGGCATCACGCGGGTAGTGGCTGACGTGCTCCCCCAGGACAAGTCCGCGAAGATTAAAGAACTCCAAGCCGAGGGGTTGATGGTAGCCATGGTGGGCGACGGCATCAACGACGCCCCTGCGCTGGCCCAGGCGGACATCGGCATAGCCATGGGAACCGGTACAGACGTGGCCATGGAATCAGCGGGCGTCACCCTGCTGCGGGGCGACCTCCACGGATTGCTGACGACGTTCAACCTCAGCCGGGCAACCATTCGCACCATCCGACAGAACCTATTCTGGGCTTTCTTCTACAACACGGCCCTCATACCCATTGCTACCGGAGCGTTCTATCCCGTGTTCACTACGTGGTTGAACGGTGTACCCAGTGGCCTTGAGTTCATGTTCGGCGAGCTTGGGTTCCTGAACCCGATGCTGGCGGCGGGAGCAATGGCGTTCAGCTCTGTGTCCGTGGTCAGCAACTCCCTACGACTCAGAAGGTTCAAGGCAGGCTAGCCAGGGCGGCTGAGTCGCTTCTTGCTGAACGGGGAAGTACGCAAAATACACCGATTCACAATGTCATTCTAAGTCCCCACATATTCAAGGTGGGGTTGGAAATAAAGCATATAAAAGTAGGAGGTAGACTATGAGCCCCAAGTTCTTAGGTCTCTTCGGCAAGAATGAAACAGCAAAAGACCCGGTCTGTGGCATGGACGTAGATGTGAAGAAGGCCCCCGGTGGCACCCACATGTTTGATGACGTCATCTATTATTTCTGTGGCCCCGGCTGTAGGGTGGCCTTCTCCAAGGAGCCTATGGCATATATCTCCGGCGAAAAAAAGATGGAGATGTAACTAGAAAATAGGAAAGCCCCCCGTTTAAACGGGGGGCTTTCCTATTTTCTAGTATATGGGTGGAGAAGCTTCCCTTATGACGAAGCCTGCTCCCCTTCCAGTTTCTCGTCCTCTACTTCATCGCCATCGCCGGTAATCTCCAGAACCTCTCTGATGCCCGCGTAGTTGATGCCTTTATCAGAAAGCTCAGCGATTTTCTGGATTAACTCCAAGTCAGCATCAGAGTAGAGCCTGGTCCCGCCGTCTGTGCGCTGAGGCTCCATCAACCCTGCCGCTTCAAACGCCCGGAGGCGATGTTCTGCGACATCTGTGAGGCTAGAGGCCACACTTACTGAGTATTTTCCTACGTTACGGTCTTCTGTCATGCTTTCAGTAACCCGCAGGCATTCACAAATTCGCCCCATAACTCAAGGGCTGAGGTGCCGTGCGGGTGCAATACTATCGCTTCGACTTCTGTCCTGCAAGGGCATGCTGGGCATCTAAATGTCGTTTTATGGACTCCGCAGAGTTCTCCAAAACAAACGAGTGCTTGACCATCACCTTGTGGGAGCATTGGAGCATAAACTGCGACCAGTTTGTGATCCAAGACTCGTTTGTGGCCTGCTCAAGCTTGCGGGTGGCACGAACCAAATCATCGGTTGCTGAAGACAGCAAATACGGCATTGTGTTCATCATGGCTGTTTACTCCGATTATCTAACATCAATAATTAGATTTTCTATAACTTCAGAATAGTATTTCTTCCAGTTCATGTCAATATATCCAAGGGTATTACACCAATTTTCTGGTGTTAACACTTTTTTATCTCGGTGTACACACGCAGTTATCTAAAGTTTCAGCTTTAAAAGCAGGTTATTTCTGGAGCATCAGCCCAGAGGCTCCGGCAGGCATTGCGTAAGGTTTTGCACCTCTTGGCGGGGTTCGGTATCATACCTAGTGAAGAAACCTGGGATTTGAGGTGACGCGTGACCCAGACAGCAACGGTGGTGATCTACACTCAAAAGGAGTGCAGCTACTCTGACTTAGCCATATCAGAGATGGACGACGAAGGTACCCCATACACGAAGATAGACATTGACGATGTCCCCGGCGCCAAAGAGGAGCTGCTCAAGCTCTCCAACGGTGAGCCAATCACCCCCGTCATGGTGGTAAACGGCGAAACGGTCATTGGGTACCACGGCCTTGGCTGAGCATTTTAACTATGGGCCGTCGGCCTGACATACAGCAATCACATCAAGGGGGAAGATCAATGGCTACACAGCCAGCCGCCTACGTTGACGTGGGTGACCAGCTCCCGGATATCACGCTGCCAAGTTTGAACGGAGAGCCTGTCTCATTGGCCAGCTTTCGGGGGAAGAAGCACATTCTGTTCATGTGGGCATCATGGTGAGCCTGCCGTGAACAGCTGCCGGTCTGGCAGCAGTACTATGAGAAGCATCATCCCCAGGGAATAGAGTTCCTATCCATTGCGGTGGATGCCCAGGGCCCCGCGCTACCCACGCGCTACACAGAGAAAGCCAACACTACGTTCACCACCGTGGTGGACGCGGAGAACCGCATAGGCGGCGCACTAGGGTGCAAGGCCATCCCCAACGCGGTATTTGTGGACGAGCAGGGTACTGTGCGCTACATCAAGCGCGGTGGATTCGATGTCCACAAGCCGGAACACCTGGCGCTTGCGGAATCATGGGCAACGACGCCATCCCTTGACGAACTTTCAACGCTCTCTGCCGCTGAAGCCGAACGAGTGATTAAGCATCCAGAGGCCTTGGAGCACTTCCGGCGTGGTCTGACGCTCTACCAGGATGGCAAGGTTGACGAAGCGATGGCCGCTTGGCGCGAGGGCGTAGCCATTGAGCCTGACAACTTCAACATCCGAAAGCAGATTTGGGCTATTGAGAACCCTGACAAGTTCTACGACGACAAAGTGGACTACGCGTGGCAGCGGGAGCAGATGGAGAAGGGCGCTTAACTCCCTTGACACTCTCCCTTCGCGACAGCTACGATAGGTAGTGCATGGCCCCGTGGTGTAGTGGCCCAACATATCGCCCTGTCACGGCGAAGATCACGGGTTCGAATCCCGTCGGGGTCGCCAGCAAGCAAAACAAGAAAGCCCCCTCAAATGAGGGGGCTTTCTCAATTACCAATCTAGTAGCAGGTATTTACGCGGCCCCTTTAGCCAGGCTTCCGTCCACTTTCAGCAACTCCTTGAAATCACCCGTGGTGTTGACCACGTCTATCGCCCTGACGTTGAAGGATTCTGGGTGCTGCAATACAGCAGGCTCAATCCCCTCTTGCAACTCTCGCGCCATCCTGGCAAGCTGCCGTCGCGCGTGGATGATGGCGGTATCGCTGGTGCCCAAGTGCTCCTTGGTACGGTCAACGATGCGACCCATACTGTCCGTCATCGCCTCGTCCTGGGAACGACCGTAAGGGATGCCGGTGAAGTTCACCGCCTTCTGATAATTACGGTCAATTAAATAGTCATTGCTGGAATTTCGCACATCGTGATAGCCATCAATAATCTTGCCGTCCACCGTCTGGTGCTTCACTCGCTCCATCTGCATCGTGGATGCTTTGCGCCCCTCAATCTGAGTCGGGTCTAGGGCCTCGTCAATCTGGTAGGTGAACGAGAAAACCGACGTATGGTCGTCGTCGATGGGAATCCAAGCGTGTCCAGTAGTTGGCCAGCTAGGACTCGGTATCAGGTTATATGCAGGCAGGATGAACTGCGTGGCACGCCAGTAGTACTCGCCATCGCCAATGTCCCGTCGAGAGCCGTAGATGAAGCCGTAATCGGTCTCCTCTACGTGGAGTCGGGGCGAACCGTCCATCACCGTCATGTCCTTGCCGTTCTTGATACGCCGGGCTACCGCTTGTGGTCGATCCTTGGTGTAAAACCAGCGATGCAGGAAGGAGACGTGGGAAGTGTCTAGGTCACCCTCAATGGTCTGCATGTAGTTGGAGTCCTGAATCCAGCGCATCACTAGCCGGTTGGCAGATGGCACCCGCGTCCACTCCAAGTGGGGGAACGGGGGCTTCAACTCCGGAGGCCCCATGTACACAAAGATGCAGTCGCCTGCTTCCTGGGTGGGGTATGCCGTGATTTTCACCTTGTCCTTGAAATTGCTCTCAGCCGGCTCTGAAGGCATATCGATGCAATCCCCGTTTATGTCAAATTTCCAGCCGTGGTAGACGCATCGCAGGCCACACTCCTCGTTCCGACCGAAGAACAAGCTAGCTCTACGATGAGGGCAATAGTTGTCTATCATCCCAACATCGCCATTGCTGTCCCGGAAGGCCACCATGTCCTCGCCCAGCAGGCGAACACGCACCGGCGCACCGTCCCGTTCAGAAATTTCCTCAGACAGGAGGATGGGTTGCCAGAACCGCCGCATGAGGTCGCCCATGGGCGTACCGGGGCCTACGTGTGACAGGAAGCCGTTTTCTTCAGCAGAAAGCATGTGTTCCCTCCGCTATTCCTTTGCGTCCCAACAATGCGGCCATTCTACAGTTGAGGTGCGCGCTTGTCACGCGGGGGAGCGCTCTAGCTACGCGAGGCAGGAATTCGGTATGATGTGACGATGTTCTCCAATGCAGATCCAAGCATCAGGCACACGCTTAACGTCTATCGCGTCCCGTTGGCCGTTGCCGGTTGGGGGGCAGTCGCTGCGTGGATGGGGCTCATCTTCCATATATCTCACAGCTCGTCTCCGGAGAGCCTTGGCTCCGCATCCAAGTTCTTGGACGTCTTCCCCCGATGGAGCATTCAGTGGATATTCCACGGAACCGCTTTCGGCGTGTTGACGGGTCTCACCTACCTTGCTATCAGCGGCACGTTCCCCTGGCGATGGCCGGTGGTGGCCGTTGCCGCCTTTGGTGTGGCAATGGCGTACGGCGTGCTGGATGAGGTGCACCAGAGCTTCATAACGGGCAGAACCGCCTCGGTCGCTGACATTGGGCGTGATGCCATTGGCGGGTTCCTTGTGCTGCTACTGGCCCAAACTGCTACCCTCACCACGAACCACTTCTTCCACGGACGATGGGCGCAGTCCGGTCGGGTTTTCTTTAGCGTGGTGATTCTGCTGCAAGCGGGGTTCGTTTCGTGGGTGGTTTCAATGTGGGTTGCTGCTGGGGCTGATAACGGATACTCCCTGGACGCCCTGAGCACAGTCGATGTCCAGAGGTCGCTGCTACGGCACCCCCAGGCGTTGTTAGCCACAATTCCATTCCTGGCCGTGGCATGGTGGATTGCAGTGGGAAGGGCCAAGAGTCTCTTCGCTCAAATTAACCTGTTTATCGCACCAACGCTGTCAGTAGCCGTCATCTCCGCGGTGCCTGTGGCCGTCTTTGGCCTGGACGTTGTACCAGACGCAGAGGCCGTATGGATAGGCACCTGGGCGCTGGCAAGTGGAGCCTGGCTTTTTGGCGCGTGGCTCCACCGTTGACGGTCTAGGGAATCCAGAGGGATTTCCCCTCCGGAAAGGGGCTTGGGGGCTGTGTCCTCACCTGCAAAACTGCTAGGGTCGGGCCATCTCCATGATTTCGCCTATGTTGCCCACCTTGTCGATGTCCCACAGTCGAGCCAGGAGCTTCTCCGACTGGTCTTTGGACAGCACTCGACTGGCCAAATTGAGGAATTTCTCCTCTAGCTTTGCGTCAGACATGGGGTTCTCAGGCGCGCCGGTAGCGTGATCAACCTTTTCCGTGATGGAGCGTCCGTCCTTCAGCGTGACCGTTACCTCTGCTGCGTCTTCCGGCATCTTTGGATCAACGGTGGCCTTAATCTTATCTCGCAGCGCAATGATGGTCGGATCCAGCACGCGTTCGTCGGTGTACTGCGCTGGGAACGCGCCACCGTCCACCAAGCCCACAGCCATTGAATGTTGGTGGGAGAACTTGCCTTCCAGGCCTATGCGTGGGTGCTGCCTGTCCATTAACTCCAAGACCAGAGGCTGAACGTTAGCTGTCACAGACACCACGTCCTCAACCTTCACCCCATGATCGTTGCGGAATCGAATCATTGCGTCAATCAGCGGGTGACTCACAACACCGCATGCATAGGGCTTCAGACCGTTGTTGGGTAGCTCCCATCGCTCGCCCAGCTCCCCGGTTATCTGCTCCATGTTCGATTGCGTCGAAAGCACCGCCGCGAAGCCTCGTCGCCCTTCAAGGATAGTGGCAGTCGAAGTGAAACCTCGACTCGCCAGCAACCCTGCCAGCACACCGCTCTGGGCAGAACGTCCAGCATGGAACGGCTTGGACATAGACCCAAAAGTTTCGCGTACGCCCGCTGCCTGCGTTCCCGCAATGCCCAGGGCGTTCACCATCTGTCCTTCGTCCAGACCAAGCAAACGACCGGCAGCAACCACAGAGCCAAAGACGCCGCAGGTGCCGGTGATGTGCCAACCGGCATCGTAGTGATGCGGGTGCACCGACAGCCCGATACGACAGCATGCCTCAATGCCAAGCACTGTGGCGGTCAGCACGTCCAAGCCCGTTGCGTTCTGACGCTCACCCACAGCAATGGCAGCGGGGATTGTGGGAGCTGAGGGGTGGATGACCGTAGGGAAATGCGTATCGTCGTAGTCCTCAAGATGGGCTAGGTAGCCGTTTGCCAGGGCGGCGTTTTGCAGGCTGGTGCTCATTGCACTACCGATGAGCGCGGCCTGAGGGTTGCCACCCTCCTCCTGGAACATGCCTGTGAGTATCTGCATTGATGGGTCTGCAGAGGCATACAACGCCACGCCCAGGTAGTTGATGATGCACCGCTTTCCCTCGTGCAGAATAGAGTCAGGTATTGCAGTTGAGGGTGTGCTCAAAACGAATCGCGCCAGGGTCTCAGTAGCTCCCATCAATCATGCCTCACAAGTGTAGTTTATAGATACGCGAAGGGCCGAAGTCATTGTACGACGGTCATGTAGGGAGTCAAGGGCTAATCCCCGCGTGCGAGGGGTAACGCGCCTTGCAAAATCGCCCTTTTCGCCGCACAATAGAGCATAGGTGCAATGCGCCAGGACTGACTTCAGCAAGGAACTCCGCGGAATCACCCCGATAGCTCCTCCGCCTCGTTCACGCTCGATCAGGTTTGAAGCCTTCCTGCCACCAAAGAGTCCCCAGCACCAGGAAAGGATCAAGTCATAACGCCCGATACCCCCCATCCGCAGAACACAACTCCTCAACCAGAGCAGCCCAAACGTCGCGGATTCCTCTGGTGGGGTCGAAAGTCCAAGCAGCAAGACCAGCCCGAAACAGCTCAGGCAACTCCTACTGCGCCCCAAGCGACAACTCAAACGCCGACACAACCCGCACGCCCCCAACGCCCTCCGCAACCTCAACGACAGATTCCAAATCGTCAGGGCAACCCGCCCCAGCAGCCCCGTCAGCAGACAGGCGCACCCATACAAGGAACAAGGCCCCAACGCCCTCCGCAGCCTCCACGAACCCAAAGCCAGGCTAATAATATAGCCGGGACTAACGCCGGCTCAGAGGCATTGGAGCAACAGCGTCCGCCACAAGCACCAGCACCACGTCCTCAGCCGAAGCCGGAGCTTCCACAAATAGAACCTTCAGCAACAGGCGAGTACATGTTCGGTTCTCTGCCCGTTAGCTATGACCTCGCTCGCGCTTTGCAGGCTATGGGGTACGAAAAGCCCTCGCCCGTGCAAGATCAGTGCATCCCAACAATGCTTAAGGGGATAGACGTTGTGGGTCAGGCCATGACCGGCACCGGCAAGACATCCGCCTTTGGCATCCCCATGGTTGAACGCGTTGACGTGAACCAACAGAGCGTCCAGGGTCTTGTGCTGGCCCCAACCCGAGAGTTGGCAGTGCAAGTGCGGGACGAGATATCCAAACTTGCCCAGTTCAAGAAGCTACGGGTGGTCGCCTGCTACGGCGGACAGGCCATCAACACGCAGATAACGGCACTGGAGCGCGGCGCACACATCGTGGTGGGCACGCCCGGCAGGCTGCTTGACCACCTCAGTCGCAGGACACTGTCCCTGGCCAACGTCAACATGGTCGTCCTTGATGAGGCCGACGAGATGCTGGACATCGGATTCCTACCGGACATTGAGCGCATCCTGCGCCAGACGCCCAAGGAACGGCAGACGTCGCTGTTCTCAGCCACCATGCACGCCACCATGCAGCGCATAGTCCACCGGCACCTCAAGACGCCGGAGTGGATACGGGTTGGTGGAGAGGTAGAGACAGCGCCCAAGGTGCGTCAGGTCTACTTTGAGGTCTGGGATAAGGACAAGGTTCGAGGCCTGTCAGGGTTCCTCCAGGGTCACCTCAACGGTGGCAAGGCACTACTGTTCAGGAAAACGCAAATAGGCGTGGACAGGCTAGTGCAGTCGCTTCAGCGTGACCGCATCGCCGTTGAAGGCATCCACGGCGGCATGACCCAGTCACAGCGCAGCGGCGTTATGAAGGCGTTCAAGGACGGCAAGCTGAAGGTACTGGTGGCAACCAACGTGGCAGCACGAGGGCTGGACATCCCGGAGGTCTCCCACGTCATCAACTACGATATGCCCCAGAACATGGAAGAGTACATCCACCGCATCGGTAGGACGGCTCGCATGGAGGCCGACGGCACGGCCATCACCTTTGTGACCGAATGGGACATGGATATGCTGGATATGATTATCGCCAAGGTGGGCGACGACCTGCAGCGAGGCACACTGCCCCTCTACGAATAGCCCCATTAGGAGCTTTGCTGCTACTGGATACCCTCTGGCGTGGTGAGTATTTCCCAATCACAGTCATCCAATTCCTCATTGAGGAATGTCCGCTGAAATAATTCGTTACCATCAGTATCCTTCACAACAAACATGTACTGGTAACGTTCAAACGCATCGATTAAGACTTGAGGGTTTTCCATTGACGGAATGATTAATGAATCACTGAATAGGCCGATACCTTGCTTCTTTACCCTTAATGCCCTCGTCACTTCCTTGTAGGATATGTTGATCGAGATGGCGTCAGAAGTGGAATTCTGGACAAACAACAGAGGAGCAGGCCCATCACACGCCACAGCCGCCAGCGCCATCACGACTAGTATCACTACAAACAACCCACGTTTGGTCAGGTTAAGCATCACTGCGCCCCCCTCGAAGGTTCTCCGCACTCACTCACTTCAATGATGCGGATTGTCCAGTTCTGTAACCTGAATTGCTCTTCAGTGCGGTTCGACTCACAGATAAGGTTTCCAGCAGTGTCAAACGCCTGAAACAGGTGCCTCTCTGGGAGCCCTCCATCGCCGTATTTGTAGAGAAGCCCGGGCTCTTGTTGCATGCCCAATCCCAACTTGCCCTCAGGGACGCCGTCCCAGGAGTACACCACATCTCCATCAGTCTCATTGATTATCGTGAAACGATGGCCAGAGTCGCATGTCACAGCAGCCAGGGCTACCACGGCTAAGACCGCTACCAGCAACCAGCGTTTGGGCATGCTAGACATCAGTCCACCCTCCTCAACCCGCTATCTCGCTTTGCTCCCGCCCTGCCTCGGTGTGACAAGCAGCAACAGCGATGGCAGCACCAGCAACGACGCCGTCACCGCTAGGAAGATCATCACCGCCGTCAGGATACCGTAGGACGAGAACATCGGCATCGGCGCAAAAGCCATGATGGTGAAACCAAGGATGCTGGTGGCAGCAGAGGCAATCAACGCGCCTCCAGTGCCCTGAGCCGTTCGACCCAACGCCTGGTACGCGTCGTCTGACCTCCCCAATTCCTCACGGTACCGCTGCGTCATGTGGATGGCGTAGTCGATGCCGACGCCGACAGACACCGCTGCAATGGTTGCCGTGACGAAGTTCAACCCAAACCCAAACAGATACATGAAGGCATAAAGCCACGCCACAACCAAGCCTATGGGGATGATGGTGACAACACCGTATCGCACTGAGCGCATCGCGACGACTGCCACCAGCAGACAGAGCACCACAGCTACCAACAAGGACTGCTGTAACCCCTTGGTGGTGGCGTCCAACGAAGCCTGACGGGTGTACGGCGAACCCGTCAGTTGAGCGGCAGTGATAGATGGTGAAGCCTCAAGCATCGCAATTTCCGCCAGCATGACATCGCGTGAAACTATAGTAATCTCCTGGTCTTGTGTGCCCGGTATTCCCACAATGATGGTCGTAGCGTCCAACCCGGAGCCCGTGGGGTCTATAAAGATGGTCTCACCCACCTCCAGATGGTCATACGCGATGTGTGTCGGGCTCAAAGGAACGCCGTTGACCAACGCGTAATCGTAGATGGCTTTGAGTTGTTCCTGGGAGTTCGGCCACAGCCACACACGCCCGTTGTACGAGAACTCCACCACATCGCCGTCAATAGTAACCCCGGTGGTCGCAGCTATCTGAGCGCGGGCGTAGTCTGATCGCATGACCTGGTTAAGCACCGCAAAGATGGGCCTGCCGTTCAACGTAGCCCCGCCGTCCTCGCTCTTGGCCACTACTGGGCTGGCACTCAGTTGCAGCATGAACGCCTGAATGGACAGCAATGCCGCCGGGTTCGTCAGGTCGCCCTGGATGTAGGTGATGGCAGGCTCGCCGCCGGAATTGCCAACGTGCACGTCCAGCTTGTCCAGACCCACGGCGAAGTCAGAACCAGCCTTGAAGAAGTCCTTGACCTCGAACGATGCCTCCAGCTTGAAGGCGTAGATGGTAGCCACCACGGTGAAGGCTGCCACCAGCGGCAATACCACGTAGCGACATCGAGCCAGCCCGACCACCCACCGTGTCATGCGTCCCGAGGGGGCACTCGTGCCTTCTGCTGGCGAGGCGGTTTCCGGCGGCAGGGCTGCTGACGCGCGACGTTCTTTTCTAGCGTCCAGCCGCATCAGCACCAAAGGCACGGTGAGGCCAAGGATAACGAACGCAGCCACGATGGCCAGCCCAGCGCCGATGCCAAAGCCCGTCACCGTCTCGATGGACGCGGTGGTGTTGGACAGGAACGCCACGGAGTCTGTCAGCATCGCCAGGGTCAGCGCGACAATCACTCCACTCATGCCCAGGCGGAAGGCGATACGCGCAGTCGCTGCGTGTAGCCTCTCCTCTCGGTAGCGGTTGACGGCGTGAATCACAAAGTCGGCACCCAGGGAGATCATGGCGATGGGAACGATGAAGTCCAGGGTCGTTGACGACTTCAGTCCCACCAGATTAGAAAGCCCCTTCAGCCAGATAATCATCGCCACCAGACCGATAGACGTCAGCAGCACAACGCGGCCGCTCCGAAGGCTCACGCCCACGACGACCAACACCATGATGAACGTAGCGAAGATGAAGGGCACTGCCGTGCTCACCTCGTCGGCAATCTCCAGGCCAGCGTCAATAGCGATCCCCCAGAGTTGGTAGTGCTCCTCATTGCCCCGGAAAAGGGTCTGCACCTTCCGGTTCAGGTACTCTTTCCTCTCTGTGACGGGGTCACTGGTGGTGCCAATCGATAGACCCCCGCCGCCCAGTTTTTCGTTGTCGGCAATGAAGAACGTCAGCAGCCCTGGCGATGTCCAGTAGTCAATCTCCTGACCCATCACCATCCGGCGCTCAACCTGCCTGCGCTGAGAGAGGTTCTCCCGCAAGAACAAGAACCGAGGGTCTGACATGATGCCGGACAGAGCAACTTTCACCATGTCATCGGTGGCGCGTTCCAAGTCCATATCAAAGGTGCCGAGGGTCTCCTGCACGGCATCGGCAATGCTGTACGTCCCGACAATCGGTCGCTGCCTATCAGTGTCAAAGCCGTTGTAGAGGTACGGTTGCTCAGGCAGGCCCGGTGGGTCGAGCTGCCCTGCGGCGTCAGCCTCACGGAGCTTGTTGGAGTTTTGGTACAGTTCCAACAACGCCGCTTGCGTCAGGATATCGCCTTCACGCGCTTCCACAATGAACCCTGCCGAGTGAATCCTTGGCGGCAGCGTTGCATCAATCAGGTCTGCCACGTCGTACACCTGGCCGCCGGGGTTGTCCGACGCCGACTCTTCGGGCGCCATCAGAATCATGGGGATGACGAGCAGCAACGTCACAATACCAATGGACATGATGAACCACCCGGAATACCTATCCAGGAATCCTGCGACTTGGTCGGTGAAGGTCTGCGTTTCCATCGAACTACTTTCTTATGCAGACATAGGGCAAACCGCTGGGTGGCACCTTCATTAATCATATGCCCTTGACTAGCCTGTGTCATTGCTCATAGATTGGTGGCTGCGTGGCTGATGACCGTCAGGGAGCCTGGGTTGAGGGCTTCCCCTCGCATGCCGCCACGAGACACCCTGACACATTGGAGAAGCATTATGCCAGACTTGACCCCGGAAGAAATTGGAGCCCTCCTGGTCTCCCTTGGTCTACCAGCCGACCCAACAGACCTGCCGGAAGTGGCGCACCGCGTCAATGCGGTCAACGAGGCTCTTTCAGTGTTAGACCATCCGGACCTGGATACCACTGAGCCCGCCTCCGTCTTCTGGCTGAAGGAAGAGGGCTAGGATGGCAAATGAAGATTTGATACACACATCGGTTGCTGAGCTTTCTGCGCTCCTTGGGGAAAGGAAACTCAGTCCGGTGGAGCTGACCCAGTCGTACCTGAACCGCATAGAAGCATTGGATGACCGACTCCATGCTTTCATCACCATCGACGCCGAAGGTGCGTTGGCAGCGGCCAAAATCGCTGAATCGGCAATAGCTAACGGAAAGCGTATTGGCCCTCTCCACGGCATACCCATGGCGGTTAAAGACCAGATGGACGCGCGAGGTCTCCCTACCACTGGGGGCTCCAGCATTCTGAACGACATAGCGACGGCAGACTCCACGGTGGTTGGCCGACTACGTGAAGCGGGAGTGGTGCTGCTGGGAAAGCTCAACCTCAGTGAGTTCGCCCTTGGCGGCAGCATAAAGCACCCCTACGGCGTACCTCGCAATCCCTGGGACACAGATCGGCAGCCCGGTCAGTCCAGCAGCGGGTCTGGCATCGCAGTGGCAGCATCCATGTGTGCCGCAGCTATTGGTGAGGATACATCAGGCTCCATTCGCGGCCCGGCATCATGGTGCGGCATCACGGGCCTGCGCCCAACGTGGGGACGTGTGAGTCGCCACGGCATCCTGCCTATGAGCTGGTCTATGGACCAGGCTGGCCCCATGACCAAAACGGTGGAGGACTGCGCCACGGTATTCGCGGCAATAGCTGGTTACGATCCCCACGATGCCTACACGTCTCACCAGCCCGTCCCGGCCTACAAGTCCTTGGAATCGCTGAAAGGACTGAAGATCGGCGTGATTCGTGAGTCGATGGGCGATGGCATGGTGGACAGCGAGGTTCAGCAGCAATGTGAGGAGGCCGTGGTCGCCATGCGGCAAGCGGGCGCGGAAGTGATAGAGGTCTCCATCCCGCTGTTCCCTCAGGGCGGCCTGATTTCCAACGGTGTAGCGGACGCTGACGCAGCCTACGTCCACCGGGAGCGTTTGGCAGCCCACTCCGCAGAGTACGACTTCGCCACACGGCGTCGGCTGCTGGCCGCAAGTCTCATGCCAGCCCACTTGTACCAGAAGGCCCAGCGGTTCCGCGTCATCATGCGACGACAGGTCATGGCCGCGTTAGAGAGCGCAGACGTGCTGGTGACGCCCTCACAATCGCAACCCGCGCCGTTAATTGCCACGGACACGGGTTTAGACAGCAAGGATGCGGTCATGCGGCAGTTCTTCGGCATTCGCGCCCACCGTGGGCCGTTCAACCTGGCTGCCGTACCGGCCATGTCGATTCCCTGCGGCTTCACTAATGCCGGTCTTCCGGTGGGGTTGCAGCTTGTGGGCAGGCCCTTTGACGAATCCACGCTCTTTCAGGTAGGTGGTGCCTACCAGGCCCATACCGACTGGCATACATGCAGGCCGTCATTGTAGACTAGGCCCACATCACAACAGGGGAGGGTAAGTAATGCTTACGCAAGAAGAAAACGAACTCATGTGTCGCATCGGCCCAGGGACGATGATGGGCACGTACCTACGGCGATTCTGGTTCCCAGCACTGATGTCGGAGGAACTGCCCGAACCCGATTGCCCACCCATCCGCGTCCGACTCATGGGCGAAGACCTCGTGGCATTCCGGGACACCGATGGCAACATCGGCCTCATAGATAACTACTGCCCCCATCGGCGGGCAAGCTTGTTCTTTGGTCGTAACGAGGAATGCGGTCTCCGCTGTGTCTATCACGGGTGGAAGTTTGACGTGAACGGCGACTGTGTAGACATGCCATCGGAGCCCGCAGAGAGTAATTTCAAGGACAAGGTTAAAGTCACCGCGTATCCCACCAAGGAGCAGTCCAACTTCGTGTGGGCGTACATGGGTCCGACGAACAAGATGCCGGAGATGCCTGACTTTGAGTGGATGCACGTTCCTGATGAGAATCGGGGCTTTGCCAAGTTCATCTATGAATCAAACTTCGTCCAATCAGTAGAGGGGGAGATAGATACCGTTCATGCGTCCTTCCTACACAGCAACCTGGACGCTCAGGCCATTGCCTCAACGGCCACCACATCTGGTGGCAGGTTCATGTACAACGATCGTTGGGCCAACTTCTTCGTGAAAGAGAAAGACTACGGCCTGCTCATTGGCGCGCGTAGACCCGCCGATGCGGACAGCTATTACTGGCGCATCTCTCAATGGATGTTCCCCTTTTACACCATGACCCCGCGAGAGCCCGGCACCGGCGAGAACTCCTTTGTGAGATGTCGGATGTGGGTTCCCCGTGACGACGATTCAACGTGGGTGTTCCTGAGTCACTGGCACCCACTGCGTCCCATGCATGACTCCGAGATGTATGAGGTTAATGCCTGCCGCAACCTTGAACCAGGTAAATGGATAGGTAAGGCCAACCTGGGTAATGACTACCTCATTGATAGAGAAATGCAGAAGACCAAGACCTACGCAGGCCTGCCAAGAGGCACCGGCAGGGTTGAGGACGCCGCAATGATTGAAACGATGGGTTCAGTGGTTGACCGCAGCTTTGAGCATCTTGGCACCAGCGATACCGCCATCATTGCCATGCGCCGTCGACTTGTGAAGGCTGCCCGTGACCTGGAAGAGGGTATTGAGCCAGCTTCCACATCACACCCAGAGCATTACTGGCGTCGTTCCAGCAGCGCGGTGCTGCCCCGCGACGTGATGTTTGACGAGGATACAGACGTGATGAAAGAGGTCAACGCGAAAGCGTAACCACGCCCCTGACATCGCCTGACATAAAAAAGGAGGCCGGAGTGGTAATCACCCCGGCCTCCTTTCTATTCTTTCTAAATCTTATCTACCCAATCCGTAACAGGTCGCCTCCAGAAGAAGGTGTGGGTGCCTCACCAGTCAGCAGGGGACCACAAATACAATCATGGGCCTCCTCACCACTACGCTGGGTTTCACTAGCTGCCACCCAATTTCCATCCCCAGACAAAACCAAACAAGCATGCCGTACCCGCGCATTGAGCCCGCCATCATCCACATTTGCGGGAACGGTGCCATCTTCCTTGTGAATCCTTACGGCATTAAGTATTTGCTTCCTCACCATGATGCACATGCCGTCAGTTGTCCCCAAATGTTCGTGGGAACGGTCGTAGATAGCTTCACCACTTTCGCTTGTCATCAACTCCGTCATGGCGCGATCCTGGAGATTGTGGATAAACCCTACACCGCTATACATCTGTGTTTTTTCCACGGTGAAATCCCTATGGTAATCGTTCTCCTGGTTCGCAACAGTGTGAAAATAAGTCAACGGATTACTGGTACGCGTCACATAGCCGCCCGATGGGTAAAAAGGATCAGTGAAACGTTTGTGGTTTCTCTGTTCTTCTGATAACGGTTTAGTCCGACTGCCCCCCATAGAAATCAGCATAGAATGCGTGTCGTCTACCGGAACATGTGCACGTAGGTGAGCAGTATTCCCATCGCCGCCAACCATTGTGAAGATTGGGAAGATGAACTGATTGATTCGATGCCAGTACTGGTCGTCGCCGATTTTCCGCCGACCAGTGTAGAACGCTCCGTAGTTTGCCGGCATCGCCTCAACGGATGGGTTCCTCTGGGGGCTAAACGTCCCTATTGCATGGCCCTCGCCAACCGGGCCATCCTCAACATTTAACCTTGCATGAAGCCAGTCCAGATGCGATGTGTCTGTATCGCCCTCTAGGTTCTGGAAAAAATTAGCCTCTTCCATCATGACGACGGGAGGATTCACATTCTCGGCGGGCAAAGTATTAACATCAAATTGAGGGAATGGCGGCGGCGTAGCTCGATGCCCCATGTAAATCCAGACCATGTGGTTCACGTCTCTGCAAGGGTAGGCTTGAATTCTTACTTTTTCTTTGAAGTTGCTACCGTCCGGCTCAGATGGCATCTCCGTACAATTGCCGCTTACATCAAACTTCCATCCATGGTACCCACAGCGCAATCCACCTTCTTCATTACGGCCAAAATAAAGACTTGCACCGCGGTGAGGACAAGATTCTGGGAAAGCACCTATATCGCCATTGGTATCCTTGAACATCACCAGGTTTTCTCCCAGTAGGCGCATCCGCTTTGCGGGCGCGTCCGGCGTAAGGAACTCTGATGATGGCAGCGCTGGAATCCAATATTCCCTGATGAGCTCACCCATTGGCGTGCCCTTCCCTACCCTACAGAGAATTTCGTTATCTTCTTTGCTTAACATGGGGGTTCCTCCTTATATATCCACTTCACATCTATTGCGGCTTGGGTCTATTGGGATACCAGCCACCCTCCCGCATCAGGCTCTTAAGATACGCCACTTGCCCTGCATGCTGCAAGTTATCCTCGCAGACGCTGACAAGGCGTACACCCACCGTGGGGAGCGGATTGAATCGAGGCTCATCCAGCACGCGGTCAAGGTCAGACTCAGAAAGCGTATCTAGGTACGCTAACGCCCGCACGCGCACGGCATCATGGTAATCAAGAATAGTCTGAGCATCCGGTGCGCGGAATGCGCCCACAACCTCAGGGGTTTGCACGTGGCCAGGGCTGTAGTCACGTGGATCAACGGGCATCCCGAACTTCTTGTGCCAACCCTCGTCAACCCATACTTGCTCTTTGCCCTGCAACTCGGAGATATTGGTGTCCTGCACTCGGGCAATATGCCACGCCAGCCAACCAATGGGCGGATGAGGCTCTTTTACCAACTCCTCCGCCGTTAGGTCTGTCAGGTTGTTGTGGAGGATGATACGTACCCTATCCAGGGCGTCCGCAATGGCGGCTGTGGTTTGCATTGTTGTTCTCCTCTAAGGTCGCTCTAACGCAAAGCAGTGTACAGCAGCTAATACAGTGTCAGCAAAAGAACCTAAGGTTCATTCGACGCGCTTCATCGCGTTCCATCGCTTCTGGTTGAACAGACGGACGTAGATATTGGCTTCACGCCCGAAATGCGTCATTGCCACCAGGAGGGTAAGCAGCAAACACACGATGATTGTCTCCACCGACTGTCCTGTGACGATTGTCAGGACATTGAGGGCTGCAAACGCCACCACCATGCCCAGGACGCTGCTGCGGAGTATCACCATCAACACCATGGTAGGAAGAAGTGTGGCTAACGCCAGGATAGGTATCACTGTGACAGTCACGCCAAAGACCGTAGCCACTCCCTTGCCGCCTGAAAATTTCAGGAACACCGACCAGTTATGGCCTATGACCACCAAGAGGGCGGCGACATACATTGCCATGTCAGGCGCGCCAATCCACCGGGGAATCAAAACAGACAGCGCGCCTTTTGCGCTGTCCAAAACGAACGCCAACGCCGCACCTCGACGGCCAACGTAGCGATAAACGTTCAAGGAGCCCACGTTGCCACTGCCGAAATTGCGGATGTCTATGTCTTTGGCAATCCTGTCAATGAGGTAGGCAGGGGGGAAAGAGCCAAGGAGATAAGCAACGATGACACTGATGGCGAACAGCCCGGTATCTACAGCCACTTCATTTCACCTACGACAGAGCAACCCAACGAATTGGTAACAAAGGAGGCTAGTCCCTATATCTTGAACAGCTTTGCCGCAGTCAGGCCCATGACATCTTCTTTTTGAGCATTCGTCAGGAAGTCCACCTCATTAACATGCCCAACTTGGTCAATGTCACCCATATCGAAGGGGTAGTCGGAGCCAAGCATCACCTTATCGTGGCCGAACGATTCCACCAAGTACTGCAACGTCTGCGACGAGTGGGTGAGCGCATCGAAGTAGAAGAGGCGCATGTACTCGCTGGGTGGTTTGGTAATCTTGGAGCCGGTCTCGTGGGCCTTCCAGCCGTGGTCCCACCTGCCGCGGATGTACGGGCAGCTCCCGCCGCCGTGGGCCAGGTAGATTTTGAGGTTGGGGAACTCCTGGAACACGCCGCCAAAGATGATGCTGGCAGCAGCCACAGCAGTGTCTGTCACGTTGCCAATGAAGTTGTTGAGGTACCAATCTCCCAGCCGGTCCATGCCAAGCACGTTGGCAGGGTGGATGAAGATGGGGATGTCCAGTTCCTGCGCCTTGGCGTAAAAGGGGCCAAGTTCCTTGGCGTCCAAGTTCTTCCCATTGATGTTGCTGGCGATGCCGACGCCCACCATGCCCAGCTCATTCACCGCGCGATCAAGCTCCGCAGGAGCCTTCTCTGGCTCTGCCATCGGGGCAAGGGCCAGCCCAACAAACCGGTCAGGGTGCTGCGCCACAACCCTCGCTAGAGAGTCGTTGAACTGTCGGGCGGTAGCAACATCCTTATTGAGTAGAGCCAGGAACCCTGACAGAGCCTGCACCTCTACACCCGTGTCATCCATGTCCTTGAGTCGAGTAGCGATGTCCGTCATATCGCCCACAAGGATGCTCTTGGCCAAAGGCTCCGGCAGCAACTCCAGGCAGTCTTCTGGGACGATGTGGGCATGGGTGTCTATCGTTCGCATCAAGCTTCCCCTTTATTAGTTACTTGGCGGCCCCTGCATTCTTTTCTTGACCCAGCAATGCCAGACTCTCTGAGGTGAACCCTCCAAAACCCATTCCCTGATGAACGTCCCACTCAATGACTTCGTACGTGCGCAGTCCCAGTTTGTGGAACGGCTCGCTGTCCAAGGTCTGCTTCGCCTCGTCCAACGAGCCCGCGCGAAGCAGGATGATGCCCATAGAGTGGTCTGCCGCTGGGCCGGAGAACAGCACTGTCCCTGCATTGTGCATTGTCCGTTGCCAGTCCAGGTGCTCCTGCAAGTGCGGCATTATCTGCTCCCTGATAGAAGCAGGCCGCGAAAACGTCAGATACCACATGGTGCAACTCCTTTAAATACCCTTAATACCCACTTGGGTAACCGCTATGTCAAATATGCAATCCTTCACTCGTCAGCAAAAGCGCTCCACGCCTAGCCGAGTGGGCCTTGGAATACCTGATCGACGTACGTATCCGACATTGGTTCCAGCGCCTCAGGCCAGGCTTCCACGTTATGGCTGCTTCCTGCGGCGTCAACTTTGCGCCGAAGCTCCACTGGTCGGGGTTTGCCTTCCCAACCAAGCTGCTCCATGTAGTAGTACAACATGATGCCGTTGCCCTCAGGGTCCAGCGCATACACAGCATAATCAATGCCCGGGTGCAGCTCTGCCGGCAGGTTCATAAAGGTCACGCCGCGCTCCTTCAAGAAGGAGACCGCATCCCTCAGCTGTTGGTAGCTCCCTAACTCTATGCCAAAGGACATGCAGGTGGAGACATCCGGCCAGCCAAGCTCTTTACGGAGCGCCTCAGGGAACAGCCCCAGGGTATGGTGCTCAGCGCCGTTGCGGAGGAATGCCACCTTGTGGCCCTTGTATTCCACCTGTTCCGTGACGGTAAGGCCCATGCCGTCCGTATACATATCCAGCGATGCACCCAGGTCTTTGACAAAGAGGTTCACCGGGCCGATTTTGGTAATCTTGAACGGCCTGCCCAGCATCACGCCACCAACATCGAAGTTGGCCGGCAAAGGTTCATCGCTACGATAGCCTGTGTGGATGTCGACACCCCTGGCGATGGCCTCGTCGACTTCGTCCTCCTCCGGCATCTGCGGCAGCGTCGGCTCTTCTCGGAGGCGACGGTCATACATGTCGCGCGGCTTGCTGCGACCGTTCCAACCCTCCTGCTCAATGCCGTAATACAACTCATTGATGTGGCCGTCCGGGTCATAAGCATAAACATGCCAGTTGCTCCCCGGCATATCGCGGCCAACCCGCATGATGGGGATTTCCCGTTCCAAGAAATAGTGATAGGCTCCGATGACTTCTGAAAGCGTTCCGGTCTGCCACGTGATCTGGTTGATGTTCATGCCGCTGGCACCCGTCATGCCCTCAGTGGAGTTGCCTTCAGACGAGGCACGGCCAGCCGCCATCGCGTTCATTGCCGCAGCGTTGAACAACACAAAGGCGTGGTGATCGGTGCCGTAGCGCATGAAGTAGCCTTTGCCGTTCTTCACATCCTTCAGCCACTCCTGCACTTGTGGGTCAGGGTTTGCCTTGAAATCGTTCTCGTCAGAGACCTTGAAACCAAGGAGGTCCCTATAGAACTCAAGGCACTCGTCAATCTTGTACACGTTAAAACCAAAGTGGCCCAATCGCCTGATTTTAAAGGGCTGGTTCAACAGCACCCCACCAACGTTATAGGTCTTTCGTCCAGTGTTTGTAGTCATATCATCCCCTCCCTGTGCTTACCCTCTTGGGTTTACTACCTGACCTTGGCCCATGCAGCAGGTGCATCACACGAAAGCGACTGCAAAGCCGCCGTCCATTCTTCTTCATTCACTGGCTTACGGGCATGGAAGCTAATCCCCAGCGTCGTCGTTAGTCCACGTCCTGCATGGAAGTGGTAGCCCGCCGCCGGGTCTATGGCCACAGCCGAGTACTCAACACGGATAGCTTCTCGTAGGGCTTCCAGTTCAACCGTCTGTTCCTGAGCAGTCGCGTCACTCATGGGTCGTCTCCTCTGTGCGGATGTTCCACACACCAGCATCTTCGCTCTGGTGCCGCCAGTATAGTCAACAAGCAGTAAATTTTCCATAAAGTGAACGCTTGTATTGAGGGGCCTTTCTTGACTGACGGCAACACGGCACATAGCATGCTCTTCAGCTAAAGGAGCATTGCATGAAACGCACGGTACTCGTCCTTCTCATCATGGCGGCAACCCTAACGATTGTCGGCTGTGGCAGCGATGGATTGAAAAAGGCAGAAGAACACTTCAACGCCGGGGTAGACCTGCAAGAGCAGGGCCGCCCCCAGGAAGCTCTGGCTGAATATGATGAAGCCATCCGCTTAGATGCTAAATTCACTGAAGCGTACGGCAACAGGGGCTCAGTCCACCAAACATTAGGTGACATCCAACACGCTATCCAGGACTTCAGTAACGCCATCAGCTTGGCTCCGGAAAACGCCCGAGCCTACACCAACCGCGGTGCTGCATACATTGAGTCAGGAAAGATTGCTCGAGGCATACAGGATCTCAACGATGCTGTTCGACTTGACCCTCAGTTCGCTCTGGCCTACGGCAATCGTGGTATCGGCTACATGCGCTTAGGGGAATACCAGGAGGCCATTTACAGCCTTGATGAGGTTATCCGCCTTAGCCCATCGGCGGAAGCGTACGGCAACCGTGGCAATGCAAAGCTGTATCTCAGCCAACACGATGAAGCCCTCCTAGACCTCAACGAAGCCATCAGTTTGAACGACCAGTTCGCCCGGGCGTACGGAAACCGCGCACTGGTCTACACCATCATGGGCAGAGACGAAGAAGCTGAGGAAGACCTTCAACTCGCTGAGTCGCTAGGCATCGGTCCAATCTTTCGAGCATTGGTCGAGGGGTTGAAAGCAAAAAGGTAGTGGGCCTATAGCATCCTTTAATCCAGGGAGGAAACTTCATGGCAAAGCCAAAGATTGCGGTGTTCTCCGGCCCCAGGGCCACGGTGACCAACTCGCCGCCGCTTGTGACTAGCAACAAAGCTCGTCTGCCCGGTGAGGCGACGTCGCCCGGCAGCTTCGACCACCTGGTAGGACAGACCCTCCATGCGCCTGTGACCGTCCGTATCAAAAAATTCAGCGCCCACCCGCTGGAGGAAGACGCGAAATCCCTGTATCACGACAACGGCCTGGATTATTACGAGGTTGAGCTGCGCCCCGAGGACGGTCCTTACCTGCTGCCCTACATGGCCCGTCGTAACGACGGCTCAGCCGACGGCGCACCCTTTGGCACAGGCCCTGGAGAGGATGGACGACAGCACCACTACCCCGATGCCTCACGCGTGTTCGCGGACATCAACCGCACCATCAGCGGCAGGAATGAGCGCGGTGTTGCCAACAGTCTGGAGAGCCGCGCCGATTACGATTTCATTCGTGTGTTACCCCCCGGCGGCTACACCCAGCAGGCTGAGGTACCGGGCATTGATTTCTTTTCCAGCGGCGCACCACCCTTCAACGCCTTCCCATCGGCCAGTGGCTTGGCAAAAGTCGCTAACATGGTAAACGCAGCCCTGGCCTCAGGTGAGTACGCAGGCGGTCTCTGGTTGGAGGGTAGCCCCACGGTGGAGGAGACGCTGTATTGGCTGAGCCTCCTGGTTGGAACTGACCTGCCCATCGCCGGAGCAGCATCGCAACGACCTCACGGTCAGCTTGCCAACGATGGCGACCGCAACCTGGTGGACGCCGTGGACTACATCCTATCCGGCAAGGGTATAGGCGTGGGAGCCGTGGGCGTATTGGATGAGCAGATATTCGCTGCGAGGGAGTTCAAGAAGGCCGATGACCGCCCCGGTAACTACAAGGCCACCGGCGGGCATGGCGGGGTTCTAGGAACTGTTGGGCCACCCGTGACCCTTTGGTACCGACCTGCGTACAAACACACAGCAACATCAGACGTTCGATTGGACTCACTACCCACGGAGTTGGAGTTTCTGGACGCCGCAGGTGACACCGAGCTGACAACCGTCATCATTAAGAACACGGATGGGATGTTGCTGGAGGACGTGATGCCGCGTGTGCACATCACAAAGTACGGCGCCTACATGGCGGAGGACGCGGGGGGCAACCCGGAATCTGAGGTGGACATCCTCAGTAGGGTAGCAAAGGGTCTTCGGGAGCGAAACAGCGCAGATGCAGGTTCACCCAGGCTCCACGGCTTTGTACTGGAAGGCGCATCGCCCTACGCCTTTGGTACAGAGGCCCAGATGGCGGCTCTGACCATTGCTGCGTACAGCGGCTTCCCTGTGGTGAAGGTCGGTCGAGCCGATCCTGGCGGCCGAGTGCCCAGCAACCCCAACGATGCCTTCATTGAGGGCAGCAACCTGGACACCAACAAGGCTCGACTCCTACTCATGGCGTCGATGCTGAAGCTCGGCCGACTCCCCCGCGCTGCTGACCCGTTGAACCCCACGCCAGACGAGCGTTCTGCCCTGCTGACAAAAATCACCCAGTTCCAGGAGATATTTGAGACCCATTAAACGGCTATAATGACGCAAACCCAGGGAATATAGGAGCACACTATGGCCACAACACGGGTATACGTAGGCATGCACGACGGCGTTACCACCCTGTCCAGCATCGATGGCGGCGCATCGTGGCAACAAGGCCCAGTGTCACCACTGGAGCACGCAGCGGCTAAGGTAGCAGCATCGGCGTCATCGCCGGAACGCGCGTACATCGTCGCGTATGAGGCCGGCGTTCATCGCACGGACGATGGCGGGGTTACATGGAAGCAGCTCGCTGCATACCCTACCGACCACGCCCACAGCCTGGCGATTCACCCAACCAACCCGGACATCGTCTACGTCGGCAGCGAGCCTGCATCGGTCTACCGCACGAACGATGGCGGCTCCACGTGGGAAGAGTGCTCTGCATTCCGCGAAGTTCCCGGCGCCGACGAGTGGTCGTTCCACTGGGAGGGTCGCCACGCCCACGTCAGAGACCTGCGTCTCTCGCCCGATAACCCGGAGGTAATCTACGCAGGCATAGAGGTTGGCGGCATCCTGCGTTCGTCCGACGGTGGACGTACATGGGAGCACCTGCACGGCGCAAATACCGATGTTCACAAGGTCATTGCCAGTCCGTCCAAGCCCAGCACGGTCTATGCCGCCACGGCGTGCGGCCCCTTCCGCAGCGATGACAACGGTGACACGTGGACGGACATTGGCACGGAGCTTGAACGGCGGCACAACATCCCTATCATCCAGGCACCTGACGACCACAACCTTGTCATCGCAGGCGTTGCCAGTAGCGCGCGACGGCAGGAAGCCGAGATAGTCCGGTCAATCGACGGCGGCCGCAACTGGTCAAAGCTGGAGGGGCTGGGCGCTGATGACAACATGGTGGTGTCCCTAGCATGGGATCCGGCTGATACCAACCGCGTCTTCGCCGGCACCGATAAAGGCACCATCCACATGAGCACGGACAGGGGAGCATCGTGGAGCCTCATCTGCGATAGCATCGCCACTGTGGCCGTCGGCGCAATAGTCGTGAGCTCAGTACAGTAATGTTAAACGTATCACTGGAAGCCGCAGAAACATTGATTAACGGCCTTGCTCAGAAGGACCTTGAGGAAGGTGAGACCTTCCGTTTGACCTACGATGGCACCAAGTTCGACATTGTTCCTGGCAGCATCACTGTCCAGGACAAGGTGATTGAGCACAACGGCGTGCCTGTCCTCATCATTGGTCCGGGCGTGGAGGACGTCCTGCCGGACGCAACCCTGGACATAGAGCAGCGTCCCGGCGGCGCTCACGTGGTGCTCAGACCTACCTAAGTACCCAATCTTTGCACGATTATGTATAATGCCCCAGGATTAGGAACATTACAGATTGGTACGAGGGACAGATGAACCTACAACCTGTAATCTTGGCGGGCGGTTCCGGTACCCGCTTGTGGCCACTGTCCCGACAGGACATGCCCAAGCAGTTTCTGCCGTTGATTGGTGAGCACACCATGCTCCAGGACACCGCCCTCCGACTTACCGGACTCCCAAACTGCGAACCACCCATCGTCGTGTGCAACGAAGCCCACCGCTTTTTGGTCGTTGACCAGCTGGCATCGGTCGGCATCAAACCCGCAGCAGTGATACTTGAGCCAGAGGGCCGCAACACCGCCCCTGCGCTAACCCTTGCAGCCCTCGAGGCGCTCTCCAAATCCGGCGACGACTCTCCTCTCTTGCTTACCATGCCCGCAGACCACGCAATACGTGATGCAGCGGGGTTCCGCTCCACCGTCAGTGACGCAGCTTCCGTGGCAGCATGTGGCTATCTGGTGACCTTTGGTGTCTCGCCCACCTCGCCAGAGACCGGCTACGGCTACATCAGGACAGGTTCACCCCTTCGCGACAACCCAAGAGACCTTATCGGTATGACCTCGGCAGGGATGGCCATCGTCGGCAGTCTGGCACCCTCAATCAAGAAGACCAAGGCTCTTGTCATATCCAAGTTCGTTGAGAAACCGGACGCCGCTACAGCCCTGTCATTCCTCACGTCCGGTGATTACCTCTGGAATAGCGGTATCTTCCTTATGTCGGCCTCCGTTTGGTTGCAGGAGCTCAACCGCCACCGCCCGGACATCGCATCGGTGTGCGAAGCCGCAGTGGCAGGCGCTCGAAGAACCGCACCCTACGTATGGCCTGACCAAGCGATATTCGCTACGTCTCCTAGCGAGTCCATTGACTACGCGGTCATGGAACGCGCTGAAGACACACCCCTTGGAGAGGCATCGCCCTACGCGGTGCTGCCTTTGAACGTCGGCTGGTCGGACGTGGGCACTTGGTCAACCGTCTGGGAGATGGGGGAGCAGGACGTAGATGGCAACCAGACCCAAGGTGATGTGTATCTTCAGGACGTGAAGAACTCCCTACTGGTGTCCCGGCATCGCTTACTGGCAGGCATTGGTCTAGAGGACATTGTTGTCATTGAGACCGCTGATGCCGTCCTGGTGGCCCACAAGGATCAAATACAAGAGGTCAAGAAAATCGTTGCTACGTTAGGCGAGGAAAAGCGCCAAGAAAAAGAAGGCCACCCTCACGTGCACCGGCCCTGGGGCAGCTATGAGGTCATTGATACCGGCCCTGGCTTCCAAGTTAAACGCATCATCATCAACCCAGGCGCTGCCATCTCCCTGCAACGGCACTACCATCGCACAGAGAGCTGGGTGGTGGTCAGAGGTGTGGCGACGATCACCCGTGGCGACGAGGTGGTCACGCTGGCTGAGACCGGCGCAACGGACATTCCCGCTGGCATGATTCATCGCATGGAAAATCCCGGCTCCATCCCGCTGGAGGTCATTGAAGTCCAGCAGGGCGATTACCTGGGTGAGGACGACATCATCCGCCTTGATGACAAGTACGGTCGCCACGTAGACCGCTAACCCTCTTAGAGGGTTCTGTTCCGTTTCTCGAGACTTATCTCCTTCTGAACGCCCGCTTAGCGGGTTTTGTTTCGCTGTGCAGGAAAACCCTCAATCAACTCGTTCGTGGTGAACCTGTCGAACCACCTAGGTACCCGCCAGGTATATCGGAGCAGGGTCTCACCCTGCTCAAACATGGTCGCTAGCCTTCATGGCATGCCGAACCACACCCTGTATGCTCAATACTAAAGGTGTGGAGCGAACAGCCTATGCTTTCCAATGACATGGCAATGGGAATGATGGAAGCGGCGTTTCAGAAGCTGGCAAGAAACTTTGTAACCGGCTCCGTTCCTGAACTGCAAAGCGATTCAGAGGGGGAACTCATAAGCCTGAGGTACGAATCAACCATTGGCGGTAGCCCCAGCGGGATACCCGTCAACGTCATGGTGCACGTCACCCTTACAGAGGATTAGTAGCCCCTGATGCAGCTAGATAGTCTCTCGGAAATTTAGCCTGATTCCGCATCCGTATGCCAGCAACAACACCCTATTTTCTTGGGTAACCGCAGGCATATGGGTTCAGGGTGAACCCTGCGTGGTAGTATCTGTATACTAACTACTACAGGGGTAAACATGACAAGTCCGAACGAGGACCAGAACCTTGATTTCATCCGTGAGTTGATTGCGGCTGACATTACGTCAAAAAAACTCCCGCACGGTGTCATTACGCGGTTCCCTCCTGAGCCGAACGGCTATCTGCACATAGGTCACGCCAAGTCCATGTGCCTGAACTTCGGTGTCGCAAATGAGTTCGAGGGTCGATGCCACCTACGGTTCGATGACACCAACCCAGCTAAAGAAGACGATGAGTACGTAGAAGCTATCAAGAAGGACATCAGCTGGCTTGGTTGGAACTGGGGAGAACATCTTCATTTCGCCTCTGACTACTTTGATACGCTATTCCAGTACGCCGAGTCACTGATAACGCAAGGTAATGCGTACGTGGACGACCAGACCCAGGAAGAGATACGGAGCAACCGGGGGACGCTGACTGGTCCGGGGCAAGAGAGCCCCTACCGTGCACGCTCAGTCGAAGAGAACCTTGATCTGTTCCATCGGATGCGCGACGGCGAGTTCCCAGAGGGCTCGCGGGTACTCCGTGCGAAGATTGATATGACCTCCGGGAACCTCAACATGCGTGACCCCGTGCTCTATCGGATCGTGGACGCACCACACCATCGCACGGGCACCAAGTGGCGTATCTACCCGATGTACGATTTTGGACATGGGCAATCGGACTCCATTGAGGGAATCACCCACTCCCTCTGTACTATGGAGTTTGAGGATCACCGCCCCCTCTATGACTGGGTTCTTGATACCCTGGGGCTCTACCACCCACAACAGATTGAGTTTGCTCGACTGAAGCTAGGCTACACAGTCCTGAGCAAGCGGAAGCTCTTGCAACTGGTACAGGACGATCACGTATCGGGTTGGGACGACCCTCGGATGCCTACCCTCTCCGGGCTACGACGGCGTGGGTATCCCCCTCAATCTATCCGCAACTTCTGTGACAAGATCGGCATTGCCAAACGCCCCAACACGGTTGAACTCGCCCTGCTGGAGCACTCCGTCAGGGACTACCTCAACCAGCACGCGCCAAGAGTTCTGGGCGTCCTCAATCCGCTCAAGATCATCATCGACAACTATCCAGAAGGCCAATCAGAAGAGCTTGAAGGTATCAACAATCCGGAGAAGCCCGAGGAGGGAACACGGATGGTTCCGTTCTCTCGAGAGTTGTTCATTGAGCAAGAGGATTTCATGGAGGACCCGCCGGGGAAGTACAACCGCCTGGCCCCAGGCCGGGAGGTAAGGCTCCGCTACGGGTACTTTGTGACGTGTGTGAGCGTTGAGAAGGACGAGGCTACGGGAGAGGTCACGGCTATCCACTGCACCTACGCCCCTGAGACCAGGGGCGGTCAGGCGCCGGACGGCCGGAAGGTTCGTGGCACAATCCACTGGGTCTCTGCCGCTCACTCCATACCGGCCGAAATTCGACTGTACGAACACCTCTTTGCCGATGAGCATCCAGACGAGGCGGAAGACTTCTTGGCGGTGCTCAACCCGGATTCCCTGCACGTCCTCACGGGCTGCCGTGTGGAGCGAAGTCTCAATGACGCCACACCAGGAACGGTGTACCAGTTTGAACGGCTGGGCTATTTCTGCGTGGACGAGGTGGACTCGAAACCCGACGCATTGGTCTTTAATCGAACAGTCCCCCTGCGCGACACCTGGGCTCGCCCCTCTTAGAGGGATTTGCTCCGCTGCGCCGGGGGGGGGGCTCAGTGCTGTTAGGTCACCATCAGGCACATGGGTGCAAGGCGTTACCCTGCCTTATAGAGGCCGTTCCAGCAGTTCTTTATCCGTCCACGGCGTCTGCATCGGCGCGATGACCTCCTTGGCCAGTCGCTCCGCCTGTGCACTCCAAACGCCGGGAGGGCCAGGGGGCCGCAGCACAAACTTGGTGATGCCCGCCGCCACGTACTCGTTCAGCGTTGCGATAATCATGTCGGGTGTGCCCAGCGCGGTGTACGATTCCAGCCCCACATCTTCGCGCCGTCGAGCCAGAGCAGGCGCAGCCAACTCCAATGCAGCTTCTTTTGTATCGGCAATGGCACAGATAATGGAGACGCCGTAGTGGTCGTCCTCAATCGTTCGGTCTGACCCCGCCGCGTACACCTGGATGGCATCAATGCCGTTACGGCACTCCTGCGGCGTGATAGCAGAAGGCAACCAGCCCTCGCCCAACCTCCCCGTCCTACGCAGCGCAGCATCGCTCCTACCGCCAATCCAAATGGGCGGGCCGGGCTTCTGCACAGGTTTCGGCTCTATGGAGATGTTCTCAAAGTTGTAATACTTGCCGTGGAACGTGGCCTCGTCCTGCGTCCACAGCAGGTTCAGGGCTGTTAACGCCTCGTCGGTTCGGGGCGCGCGCTCGGCCTTAGACACGCCACACGCCTCATACTCCCTGGGATCCTCGCCACCAAGCCCAGCCACCAGCAGAAGCCTGCCATTGGAGAGGAAGTCCAGCGTTGCCAGCTCCTTCGCCACAATGACGGGGTTACGCAGCGGCATGATGAGGGCGTTGGTGCCAAACTTCATCATCCCCTTCCTACCGCTCAACGCCGCGATAGTGACGATGGGTTCCAGCGTTGCCCCTTTTCCAATGATGCGGTCACTGAACCAGAGAGAGTCCACGCCCCAGGACTCGCAATCATCCACAAAATCGTAAAACGCCTTGTAGTTGCGCTCTGCAAAGGGCCACGCACCCATGCCGAAACCAAGCCGTATCTTCATTGCGCCATACCCCTATTCCGTTCCATCTAGCGCCATGATAGTCCACGCCCCGGCAGCAGGCTAGCAAATGCGTTGCCAAGGGGACGGGCCTCAATTACGATGGCTAGAGAAACCACGTTGGGGAACGGACGTCATGGCTGAAGTCATTGTTAGGCAAGCAACCACAGAGGCTGAGATGGCAGCACTCCAAGCCTTACGTCTTGCGGTCTTTGTTCAGGAGCAGGGTGTTCCAGAGGCCTTGGAGATAGACGGACTGGACGCCCTGGCATACCACGCCATTGCCTGCGTTGAAGACGCCATTATTGGCACAGGTCGATTGTTGGTCCTGCCCGGTGGTGACGCCCTCATCGGCCGCATGGCAGTCCAAATCGACCTTAGACGCATCGGCATTGGTGGGCATCTGCTGAAGTACCTGGAGGGTGCTGCTCAGAAGTTGGGGGCGGCAAAGACCATTGTCCACGCGCAGTCCTATGTCTCTGAGTTCTACCAGCGGAACGGCTACAAACAAGAAGGCAAACCGTTTGACGAGGCTGGCATCCAGCACATCCTCATGCGCAAGTCTTTGAAGTAGCCTCTAAGCAGTGCCCTGGCTTGAACGCAGGACGACTCGCAGGTACAATCGGGGCAGTTAAATGAGGTGGTTAGAACGTGACATTAGATGCAAGAGGCCCTGAGTTTCCACGAAAAGAGCGTCGACAGCGTATGGGTGGCACCGGCGTTGAGCATTTTGACGAGGTCTCAGGCTCCATTGAGTTCTTTATCTACGTGGCACCAAACATGCAGACCAAGGGCTACGACGGCCTGAAGACGTTCTTGGAGAAGCTGGGGTGTGATGTTGAGTTCCCTGCCATAGCGCCCCTCTCCCCCAGCCCCAGGCACAGGGCAATCAAGATTACCCGCGCCGGAGAGGATATCCCCAAATCCGGGCTTAAGCGCGCCCACTCATGGGCCCACTCCCACTCTTTCCTCCACAGCTTCTTCAAGCCCTTTGCCACACCCCCAGGGGCACAGGCCTAAAGCCCCACGCATAAAAAAACTCCGCTATAAAGCGGAGTTTTTACTTTTTAGAGGTCATCTTTTCACCATCGGGCAACTCGGGCCCTGCTACGCGGAACTAGTGGTCAATGTAATCCGTGGGCACACTTCTACTCAGTGAGCCTTCCTCTTCCAACCTCGCAATCACCTTACCGGCAAGGCGGTATACAGCATGGAGCGGGTCTGCCTCTTTGACTTCTGTACCAAAAGCCTTGTCCACCGCCAACCATTCCGCATAGCCGTTCACGCTATACGCCACGCTCACGCTGACTTCTCTACGGTGATGGCTCAACGTCACCAGCATCCGCTCCAGGTCTATCGCTCCCAACCAGCGACGGGCCTCGCACTTCACGCACTTCACCGTCTTGTTCGGGTCGCTGGGGGTTATTGGGTCGGCAAGCGAGCCTCGTCCGTGGCAGCTAGGGCACCAATCACGCATACCCAACAACCACACACCAAGGTAGTTCGCCATCTCCGGCAGTTCAGCTCTATCGAAATCAGGATGATCCATGCGGTCTCCTTGGGCTATTGTCCATAAGCAGCGTTCCAGCCTCATAATCGCTCAAATTCGCAGTGAGAGCAACTTGGCATACTCTTTGCAGGCCACGTCTGTTCGATACCCACGGGAATATGGGTCAAGGGCCTAGCCCTTGCTCATCGCTTACCCCACTGGCCATACAAACGCAGCGCCATGGCGAATGCCCATTGAAGCAGGAGCACTGGTACCATGCCAATACCGAAGATGGCCAGGAGAAACAAGAAGGGCTCATTAATAGAGAACATCGCGTTGAGGAGGTTGTGGAGCGCCCCCGACAGCACGCCGAAAGCAAAGACGGCAATGATTCCTCGCAACGTTCGGAAGAACCGCACCCATCGGTACAGGACGATGCCCCCGACTACGCTACCAAGGGCCCAACCTATTGCCGCCAACCATTCCCACAAAGTACTGCTCCCCGTTTCTACGGCATACGCCCACAGCCTACAGAGTACATAGGGAAAAGGGCAAGGGGATAACGGGAGGTCTGCGGATAGAAGCCCTAGACCGCCAAAGGCGCAGGGAGTTCCGTGGCACCCATGAGGTACTTGTCCACACCATGAGCCGCCTGCCTACCCTCCGCCAGCGCCCAGACCACCAGCGATTGCCCGCGATGCATATCCCCTGCGGCAAACACTCCAGGCACACTGGTCATGCGGTCACTGTCGGTAGAAACGTTGCCGCGCTGGTCAAGATCCACACCAAGGTCATCCAGCATCCCGTTCTTCTCCGGGTGGAGGAAGCCCAGGGCAAACAGCACCAGGTCTGCGTCTATCTCAAACTCCGTACCTTCAAGCTCCTTCATGGTCGGTCGTCCCGATTCATCGGGTGCCCCCCACTCAAGACGCACGCCGTGGAGCTTCTCCACCTGGCCATCGCTGCCGGCAAAGAATTTAGTCTGGATGTTGTAGTCACGGACTCCACCCTCTTCATGAGCGGAGGCTGAGCGAAGAATCAACGGCCACTGCGGCCAGGGGTTATTAGAGGTTCTCTCAACAGGGGGTTCCGGCAACAATTCAAACTGATGCACAGACAGCGCACCCTGCCGATGGGCCGTACCCAAGCAGTCGGCTCCGGTGTCGCCACCGCCCAGGATTACCACATGCTTCCCCTCGGCAGTAATTCGCTCTGACTCAGGGAACTCTGCTCCTGAGTTGGTACGGTTCTGCATGGTCAGGAAGTCCATTGCCGGATGGATGCCGTTAAGCTCCCTGCCTGGGACGTCCAGGTCACGGGGAACCGTAGAGCCACCCGTCAGCACAATAGCATCGAAATCTTTCTTCAAGTCGGCCACTGGCATGTTCTGACCGATGTGCGCGTTGGTGACAAAGGTGACACCCTCCGCAGCCATCTGATCCACTCGACGCTGTACAACCTGCTTCTCTAGCTTGAAATCAGGAATACCCAGTCGAAGCAGTCCGCCAATGACCTCGTTCCGCTCAAAGACGGTGACGTTGTGGCCTGCGTGGTTAAGCTGCGCCGCAGCCGCCATGCCGGACGGCCCGGAACCAACAACCGCCACACGCTTGCCGCTCCGCCACGTTGGGGGTTGGGGCGTAATCCAGCCTTCATCCCAGCCGCGCTCAGATATGGCCTTCTCAATGTACTCAATGGTCACAGGATCGTTGTTGATAGCAAGGGTGCATGCAGCCTCGCACGGAGCCGGGCAGATGCGTCCGGTGAACTCAGGGAAGTTATTGGTGGAATGCAGGGAATCAAGAGCCTCTTTCCACTTACCCCGGAACACCAGGTCGTTCCAATCCGGGATAAGGTTGCCCAAGGGGCAGCCGTTATGGCAGAAAGGGATGCCACAGTTCATGCAGCGGGCACCTTGGGCCTTGGAATTCTCCTCTGCCCAGGGCAGGTAGATTTCCTGGTAACTCTTCACCCGTTCCTCAACAGGAATCCGGGAGGGAACCTGTCTAATGAACTCTATGAAACCGGTTGGCTTACCCATTTGCCACCACATTCGAGGGGTCTAGCTGCTGCCGTTCCCGCTCCAAAACTTCTTTGTAGGCCACAGGCATCACCCGTACAAATTTCTTAACAGCGCTGTCCCATGACTCCAGAACCATACGTGCCTTGGAGCTACCCGTGAACTGAGAGTGCGCTTCCACGAGGAGCCTCAGCGTGGCCAAGTCAGATTTTTCCTCTACAGCTCCAAGCTCCACCATGTCTAGGTTGCACCGGCTGGCGAAGTCTCCCGCCTCGTCATAGACGTAGGCGATACCTCCGCTCATCCCCGCTGCAAAGTTTCGTCCTGTACCGCCCAACACCACCACTCGGCCCCCGGTCATGTACTCACAACCGTGGTCGCCAACACCCTCTACCACCGCGTTTGCCCCGCTGTTACGGACGCCGAAGCGCTCACCAGCCATGCCTCGCACGTAGATGTCTCCGCTCGTAGCTCCATAGAGCAGCACGTTCCCAACAATGATGTTCTCTTCCGGCGTAAACGTGGCCTGGGCAGGAGGTCTCACAGTGATGCGTCCTCCACAGAGTCCCTTCCCCAGGTAATCGTTGGTATCCCCCTCAAGGTTGAACGTAATACCGCGGGAGAGGAACGCGCCAAAGCTCTGTCCGGCAGAACCGGTGAGCTTCACATTAATCGTATCCTGGGGCAGACCCTCGTCACCGTATCGCCTTGCAACCTCACCAGAGAGCATGGCACCCACAGCGCGATGGCTGTTGTACACCTTGGCAACAATCTCCACGGGCTTCCGCTGTTCCAGCGCTGGTTTCCCTTGCTTAATCAATTCCAGATCCAAGGCCTCTTCCAGCTTATGGTCCTGGGTTTCGCACTGGTACGTGCCGGTACCAGTGCTCATTGTTGGCGCTACCTCTGCCCTGTACAACAGGGAGTCCAGGTTCAGCCCCTTGGCCTTCCAATGATCTTCAACGCCGCCCCAGTCCATTCTATCCGTGCGGCCAATCATCTCATTTACTGTGCGGAAGCCCATCTCAGCCATCACCTGCCGCAAGTCCTGCGCCATGAAGGTGAAGTAGTTGACGACGAATTGCGGGTCACCGGCAAACCGTTTCCTAAGCTCCGGGTCCTGGGTGGCAATGCCCACGGAACACAGGTTCAGGTGACACTTCCGAAGGTAGATGCACCCCAGCGTGATGAGGGCCGCAGTGGCCACACCAAACTCGTCAGCGCCCAGCATTGCTGCAATGGCCACGTCACGTCCGGTCTTGATTTGCCCGTCCGTCTGCACCACGATACGACTTCGCAAGTCGTTGGCGACCAGCACCTGCTGTGTCTCCGCAAGCCCAAGCTCCCAGGCGACGCCAGCATGCTTGATGGACGATTCCGGCGATGCACCTGTGCCGCCGCTGTCCCCGCTGATAAGCACCACGTCCGCTTTGGCCTTAGCCACGCCGGCAGCCACGGTGCCCACGCCCACTTCAGACACCAGCTTCACATGAATGCGGGCGTCCTGGTTGGCCGTTTTCAGGTCATGAATCAGCTGAGCAATGTCCTCAATAGAATAGATGTCATGGTGCGGCGGCGGAGAGATAAGCTCTACGCCGGGTGTAGTATGGCGAATGTTGCCAATGTAGTCGCTGACCTTATGGCCAGGGAGCTGTCCACCCTCGCCGGGCTTCGCACCCTGGGCGATTTTTATCTGCAAGTCCTTGGCGTTCACCAAATACTCGGCAGTCACGCCAAATCGGCCCGACGCCACCTGTTTGATGGCAGAGTTTCGGGAATCGCCATTGGCGTCCAGCTTGTACCTTGAAGGATCTTCGCCGCCTTCGCCCGTGTTGCTGCGCCCGCCAATGCGGTTCATGGCAATGGCTAGGGCCTCATGGGCTTCCCTGCTTATGGAGCCAAGGGAGATACCGCCAGTAGCAAACCGCTTCAGTATCTCGTCTACAGGTTCAACTTCATCAATGGGTATTGGTTCGTCTGCAAGCTTCAGGTTTAAAAGCCCCCGTAGTGTCTTATGGTGCAGCGCCTCATCGTTGGACATCACTGCAAATTCGTCGTACATTTTCTCAGAATTCAGCCGTGACGCGTGCTGGAGCTTGGAAATGGAATCCGGGTTCCACATGTGGTCTTCCCCATTCCTCCGCCAGTAGTAGGCTCCGGGGTTCTCCAATTCCTCTCCACCTGCAGGGCGGTGATCAGGGTATGCGTGACGGTGACGCCGCATACCTTCCTCTTCAAGCGATTCAATGGTCAGTCCACCTATGCGGGTGGGTGTGGAGGTGAAGTATTCATCCACCAATGCTTGGCTCAGGCCAAGGGTCTCAAAGACCTGAGCGCCGCGATAACTCTGAACGGTAGAGATGCCCATCTTGGACATGACCTTGACCACACCCTTATGGAGCGACTTGAAGTAGTTCTCCTGTGCCTTTTCTATGGACGTGCCGTGGTTGATGCGAGAATCGTTCACCAAGCCAGCCATCGTTTCCAGCGCCAGGTAGGGGTTAATTGCCCCTGCGCCGTAACTGATGAGCGCTGCAAAGTGATGGGTCTCTCGAGGCTCTCCACTCTCCAGAATAAGCCCTACCTTCACCCGCGTGCCTTCACGGATTAGGTGATGGTGGACGGAAGACGCCGCCAAAAGACTTGGGATAAACACGTGGTCACTATCTACGCCGCGATCAGACAACACCAGGATGGTGCACCCGTCCTTGATGGCCTGGGATGCCTCTTGGCGCACACGTTCCACGGCGGCTTTCAACCCGCCAGGGCCAGCACCAGCAGCGTACAGGGTTGAAATGGTTGTCGTCTTCACACCGGGGAGGTCTGCTTCGCGTATACGCTCCAATTCCTCGTTGGTCAGAACCGGCTCTTTCAGCCGGAGCTGCCTAGCGTGAAGCGGCGTCTCATCAAAGAGGTTCTGTTCAGAACCCATGAACGTAGTCACAGAGGTGACAAGCTCCTCACGGATAGCATCCAATGGAGGGTTGGTCACCTGGGCAAATAACTGCTTGAAATAGTTGAACAGCGGCTGCGGCCTATCAGAGAGGATGGCCAGCGCCGTATCGTTGCCCATGGAGCCAATCGGTTCCGTTGCGGCTTCACCCATCGGCTGGAGCAGGAGCTTCAACTCTTCCTGGGTATACCCAAACGCCCGCTGCCGCTCAACCAGCGTATCAAAATCAGTGCCATGGACATGCTTCGGTTTGGGGAGGTCTTCCAGGTTAACAACGTTGTCCTTCAACCACTGTCCGTAGGGCTGCCGCGCCGCCAGGGAGTCCTTGATTTCAGAATCTTCAACGATGCGGCCCTGCTCAAAATCTACATAGAACATGTTTCCAGGCTTAAGGCGAGACTTAAACCGTACCTGCTCAGGCGGCACGTCCAAAACGCCCGTTTCAGAGGCCATCACCAGCAGGTCGTCTTTCGTTACCAGGTATCGCATCGGGCGGAGGCCGTTCCGATCAAGGATGGCTCCAATGCTGTGCCCATCAGTGAAGGACACCATAGCCGGGCCATCCCAGGGCTCCATCAAGGACGAGTGATACTCATAGAAGTCGCGCTTTTCTTGCGGCATCTGGATGTGCTCGCCCCAGGCTTCCGGAATCAGCATGAGCATTGCGTGGGGAAGAGACCGGCCCGTGTGGTACAGCAACTCCAGGGCATTGTCCAAGCTGGCCGTGTCGCTCTGCCCATCACCAATAATGGGCATGAGCTTCTTCATGTCATCGCCAAAGTCCTTCGACTCAAACAGCGCTGACCGTGCATGCATGTAGTTGATGTTACCGCGCAAGGTGTTGATCTCACCGTTGTGGCATACCATCCGGTACGGGTGCGCCAGCGGCCAAGCCCCAAGAGTGTTGGTGCTGAACCGGGAGTGCACCATGGCAAATGCACTGGCCACATCTGTGTCCTGGATGTCCAGGTAGAAGGATGGTATCTGCGAGGATTTGATTAACCCTTTGTACACAATTCTGTTGGCGGAGAGGCTGCAAACGTAGAAGTTCTCTCCGTCACCCAGGTTCCGCTCATAGGCTGTCTGCTCAATGACCCTACGAATCACAAAGAGCTTGCGCTCAAAGACTGCCGGGTCAAGCGTAGTGTCGCCGCACTTCACAAAGAACTGCCGGATGACAGGCATCCGTGACCGCGCAAGCCAACCGATGCCGTCCGGATCCACCGGGACATCGCGCCAGCCTAAAAACTGCTGCCCTTCAGCTTTAACTGTCTCTTCAATGATGGTCTGGCACTCCCCGCACGGCTCGTCCTGAGGAGGCAGGAACACCATACCCACGCCGTATTCACCAAGAGGGGGAAGTTCAAAACCAAGAGAGGGAGCTACCTTGCGGAAGAAAGCGTCTGGTATCTGGAACATGATGCCGGAACCATCCCCCGTCTCCGGATCACAGCACTCGGCACCGCGATGCTCCAAGTTGTTCAGAACCTCAAGGCCTTGCTCAATAATGGTATGGGACTTCAGCCCCAGGATGTTTGCCACCATACCAACACCGCAGGCGTCATGCTCATGCACAGGGGAATAAAGCCCCTTGTCCGCAGCGCCTTTTTGGGCGACTTGAAGAGCCTGAAGATAGTTCCGCTGTTCATCAGTGATATGTCTATTAATTGCCATGAACGACCTCTTTCGAGAAGAACAGGGGGTAAACGCACCAATGCCAAACGCTGCTGATGCATTGCCCCCGGTATCCGTGATGCTTGTTTCTGAAAAGGCGAATTCACAGGGTGGTCTACCCTATTTTTATCTACCGTTGAAGTTTAGGAGTTTACACGGCCCTCGCGCGCTGGTCAACGGATATGCAACGGGTGCGCGAGATACGCAACACCTACGAATCTCTATTATTCGTGAAAAAAGGCGCTAATGCAACCCAGGACATAGCCCTGAACCCAGATACTTGCGGTTACCCAAGGGCGGCCTACTATTCAACTGCAACGCTACACGATGGTTTGAACATACCAACCATCGGCGACCGCCAGGGAACTAGTGTCCAGGGTTCAACTCTGGTCCCTACGGGACAATCTTGTCAGAGTCAGGGATATAGCCAGGGCTGTTCATCACCACATAGGTCATGTGACCTTCAAAGACGTAGGGAACGTTTTTGGGAATCAGAACAACGTCGCCGCCGGTGACCGAATCCTTTTCCCTATCGCCAATCTCGAAGTCCGCTTCGCCGTCGATGATGTAGTACAAACGGTCACTGACAGCGTTGACCACCTTCTCGTGCCGACCGAACAGCGTCACCCACGTGAGGCTAATGCTGTTTGTATGGCTCTGGTTGATGATGCGCTTCAGCACCAAAGGCCGGTCTTCCTGGGTGTCTGTCTTAGTGTCACTGAACTTGATAATCATGGTGTTCCCTCTGACTTTAGATTTTATTCGCCGCTGCCAGCCTTTGCTATTTCCTGTAATGACGTTCCTCAACCGTTCTCAGGCAACCGTCAGGCACATGGGGCAAGGGCCTCGTCCTGCTATTGGGGGTTGGTCTTCAGCCACTCGATGTACTCTGCGATGCTACGCTCCAAATCGTACTCCGGCGCGAATCCTACATCCTCGCCAATGCGTGATAGGTCAGACACCGGGTTTGATTTGCCTTTCCCGCTGGCCCCTGATTGCAGGTTGATCTGGGCGTTTGGCACAGCCTTCTTCACGGCGGCGGCAACCTCACCATAGCTGTCAGCACGCCCGCTACCGATGTTGTACACCCGATGCGACAAGCTCGGCGCGAGTTGTAGCTTCTGGATGCCTGTAGCAACGTCCAATACGTAAGCATAGTCAGAACGGTCATCCTCAAAGGGCGCACCCGTCAGGCTCCCACCAAAGTCGGCTGCCGTCCCCTTGGCCGCCGCGTGACTCATCCTGCTCTGCGCGCTGAACATGCTGTAATATAGAGGGCCGAAGACGCCGCTGATGCGCATCATCACCACCTCAACGCCGGTGCGGTCACCGTAGTGGAGGCCCAACACCTCAAAGCTCTTCTTGAACGCATCAATGGGGCTCGCTGATTCAACAGGGATTGGCATAT
>CAVOCU010000008.1:0-42519 GCA_963694315.1 Dehalococcoidia bacterium
TAAACGGGGTCCAATACACCACCATTAGGTGGGGCATACTAGTTTGGGAAAGCAAAAGAGAGCCGGATTACCCGACTCTCTTAGCTAGGACTCAGCTTTGGCGGAGGGGATGGGATTCGAACCCATGAATAGTTGCCCATTACCTGTTTTCAAGACAGGCGCCTTCGTCCACTCGGCCACCCCTCCAGGATTACGAGACTAGGCTGTGATTACATCATAGCCCATGTACGGTTGGAGCACCTCTGGTACTTCCACTGAGCCGTCTGCTCGCTGGTAGTTCTCCAGTATGGCAATAATGATACGCGGTAGGGCAAGTCCAGAGCCGTTTAATGTATGCATGAACTGAGGTCGTGCCCCGGCTTCTGGGCGGTAGCGCAGATTGGACCGTCTAGCCTGGAAATCCTCGCAGGTGGAGCAGGAGCTGACTTCCAGCCACTCCTCGCACCCGGGCGACCACACCTCGATGTCGTAGGTCTTCGCCGACTGGAACCCAATGTCGCCGGCGCACAATGACAGTATGCGGTACGGCAGGCCAAGCCGCTGGCACAGGTCTTCTGCGTCTGCCACCAGGGACTCCAACTCCGCCGCGCTCTCCTTTGGGTCAACCAGCTTATACATCTCCACCTTGCTGAACTGGTGGACGCGTTTGATTCCTCGAGTATCACGACCCGCCGCGGACTTCTCTCTACGGAAGCAGGGGGTCTGGGCCACGTAGCGAATCGGCAGCGTACCAGGCTCCAGGATTTCATCGCGGTGAAGGCCCGTTAGCGGCACCTCAGCGGTGGGCAGCATCCACAGGTCTTCCTCAGCATCGTGGTAGAGGTTGTCGCCGAACTTGGGTAGGTTGCCGGAACCAATCATGGTCTGCTCTCTCACCATGGCAGGCAGGGCCATCTCCGTGTAGCCGTGCTCCCGGGTGTGCACGTTCAGCATCCAGTTAATGAGGGCGCGTTCAAGCTGTGCGCCGGCACCCTTGAGTACGTAGAAGCGAGCGCCGGAGAGCTTGGAGCCTCGCTCCATGTCTATGATGCCAAGTTGCTCACCCAAATCCCAGTGGGCCTGAGGGGTGAAGTCATATGTACGGGGCTCTCCCCATGAACGGGAAACCTGGTTGAAAGCCTCATCAAGGCCGTCCGGGACGGTGGACAGCGGCAGGTTAGGAATCACCAGCATCATCGTCTCGATAGCGGCTTCGGCGCCCTTGATATCGGTATCGAGGGCATCTATACGCTCGCTGGTGGCCTGGGTCTCCGCGCGTAACGCAGTCATGCGAGCTTCATCCCCGCCGCCTTGCTTGGATGCGGCCATCAGCTTGCCGAACTCGCGGCTCATCTCGTTGTGCGTGGCCCGTAGCGCATCACGTTCCGTGGTCATTGAGCGACGATTAGCGTCCAACTCCAACAACTTTGGCAGGGCCGCTTCCTCGCCACGGCGGGCCAGAGCTGCGGCAACCATTTCAGGCTCCCGGCGAATGAGTTCAATGCTCAACATGGCGCACACGTCCGATACTCAAAGTTGTAGGTGCTGGCGAATCCCGTTGTAGGTTCTCCCAAGGACGTTTAATGATAGCTTGCAGCAAGGCAGGGTTCAACCAGACGGGTTGTTGTTAGCTCACCGGCGGACGCTGCGTTGACCAGGACGTAGCACCTTCGTAGGCGTGGGCTAATCGCAGCAGCGTCGCTTCTTCAAAGGGCTTGGCAGCAAGCTGGAACCCAATAGGCAATCCGTCAGCGGTGAAACCGCAGGGGACGGAGATGGCCGGGAAGCCTGTTAGGTTGAAGGGCTGGGTGAACCTGGTGACGGCGGCTCTCACGTCAAAACTTGCTCCAGAAACGGTCACCTGCTCCTGGTTTATGGGGGGTGCTCCCAGGGGCATCATGGGGAGAATAACCGCGTCCAGGTTGTCCATTCCTTCCAGCAATAGCTGCTGGATACGATGCTGTGTGCGCTGGGCCTGGACGTAGGCCGTTGCTGGAAGGTTTCTCCCAATGTCTAATCGTTCAAACACGCTGTCACCGTAGTCGCCGGGCCGCTCGTTCATGTTGGCTTCATGGAAGGTAGCAGCCTCGGAGGAGATGATGGTGATGTTGGCCTTCAGCGTTTCTTCAATGTAGGGGAATTCCACATTGTCTAATACGGTTGCGCCGAGATCCTTCAGCGTCGCCACCGCAGCAGCCATCGCGCTTTCCACCTCGGCGTCTATCGGGGTTATATAACTGCCGCGAAGCACGGCCACGCGTAGACCCTTAATGCCCTTCCCCAGGCCTGCGGTGTAGTCCGGCACCGGCACGTTCAACGAATTCTCGTCCTGGGCGTCGTATCCGGCGATGACCTGGAGCATGAGTGCTGCGTCCTCTGCCGTGCGGGTCATTGGCCCGACATGATCCAGCGACCACGATAGCGGCAGCACTCCGCGTTTGCTGACTCTACCGTAGGTGGGTTTGAGGCCAATAATGCCGCAGAAACAGGCGGGAATCCGGATGGAGCCGCCGGTGTCAGACCCCAGCGTGGCCGCTGTGAGACCGGCTGCAGTGGCTGCACCGGAACCACCGCTGGAGCCGCCAGTGATGCGGTCTGTGTTCCAGGGGTTTCGTGCCGCGCCATAGTGGGGGTTTACGTTGGTGATACCGAAGGCGAACTCGTGCATATTGAGCTTACCCAGCAGCACTGCACCGGCATCGGCAAGGCGGGATGCAACAACGCAATCCTCGTCTGGCACGCGGTCAGCCATGATCTTGCTGCCGCCAGTGGTACGTATGCCCTTTGTATCAAAGAGGTCTTTCAGGGCGATGGGCATGCCGTGGAATGGCCCCTTGTATTTACCGGCGATTATCTCAGTTTCTGCTTGCCTGGCCTGCGCGAGGGCATGTTCAGCCGTTACTGTGATGTAGGCGTTGACCACGGGGTTCAGGGTTGCAATGCGGTCAAGGTAGGATTGCGTTAGTTCCACAGGCGATAGGCGTTTGGCGGCAATCTCCGCTGCGGCCTGGGCTACGCTGAGGTAATACAGTTCAGTGTTGGGCATCAGGATTCTCCTGTTTTATATTTGGGGTGAGAGCGAGTTCTATCTCCTCTAATACCCAAGGGTCGGTTTCCGTTTCCTGAGCAGCTAGCAACGCTCTTTCGACTTCAGTCCCACCGATTTGCCCAAGCGCCCAGGCAGCGTGGCCACGCACGAGAGCTGAGGCGTCCAGCAATGCTATCACCAATGATGGAATAGCTCCTGCATCACCAAGGTTGCCAAGTACCACACAGGCGTTGCGGCGTAGTCCCTCCCAAGTGGCCCGGCGTATCGGGTTTCCCTGAAACCTCGCTCGAAAAGACTCCTCGTCCAGGGCCAGCACCGATATCGGGTCAAGGGATGACCAATCCGGGTTGGGAGCGAAGGCATCGTCGCCTACGGTCTTTCCTCGCACCGTGTTGACCGGGCAGACATCCTGACAAAGATCGCAGCCGAAAATCCAATCGGCAATGAGCGGTCGCAACTCCCGGGGGATGGGGCCACGGTGTTCTATGGTCAGGTAGGAGATGCACCGGTTGCTATCAATGACGTAGGGCGCCACGATTGCGCCGGTGGGGCAGGCTGGCATGCACTTGGTGCAGGAGCCGCAGGACTTCTGGGATGGGGCGTCCGGGACAAGTTCTAAGTCTGTGATTATCTGGCCCAGGAACGTCCATGAACCGACCTCTGTGAGAATCATGGTGTTCTTGCCAAAGAAACCCACACCTGCGCGATGTGCGACTGATCTGTCCATCATTGGGCCGTCGTCCACGTAGACCTTGTGGGCAATGGGATGCTCTAACTGCTGTGAGAGTTTGGCTACAAGTTGCTTTAGGCGTTTTTTGAGCACGTTGTGGTAGTCACGACCCCAGGCGTACCGTGCAACCCTGCCGCTACCGCGAGTCCCAGTCTGCTCTGAGTAATAACTTGCTGCTATGGAAATGATGGAGCGCGCGCCGGGGAGTATTGTAGTTGGGTGCGCCCCACGCTGAATACGTTCCTCCGTGTACCAGGGCAGGTTGCCCATAAGGCCGTCACCCAGTCTGGCTGATGCGACTTTCGCCTCTTCCGTGAAGGGCTCCGCAGAGGTGACGCCGACTATCGTCAGTCCAAGGTCTTTTGCGCAGGCGTCAAGCTGACTACGAAGGGCTTTTGCGCGGATTAATGTGGAGTTCTGCATTGCGTGTTCAGCATAGTGGGCATTGATGCTGGGTGGCAAGTTGATAGGGGCGTAGCTGAACGGCAGGGAATTCCGTGCTATAATTCCTTTGAAAAGAGGGGATATAGCTCAGCTGGGAGAGCGCTGCGTTCGCAACGCAGAGGTCGGGGGTTCGAATCCCCCTATCTCCACAGAGCCCCTGTAGCTCAGAGGATAGAGCGCCTCCGTCCTAAGGAGGGCGCCGGGGGTTCGAATCCCTCCAGGGGCACCACTTTTCATACGTGTAGGAGCGTAGCTCAGTTGGTAGAGCGTCGGTCTCCAAAACCGAATGTCCGGGGTTCGAATCCTCGCGCTCCTGCCAGAAGAAAACGAGCCCGTCCCGATTATCGGGACGGGCTTTTCTTTTTGTGTGGTGCCGCTGGTTGGGTGCGCGGCCCGGCCCGCATAGCTTGACACCGGTTGGCTTGGAAACTACAGTCGCGTTATAGCATCTAAGCCGTGTGTCAGGGAGAATGAACATATGCTGAAGACCGAATGTGACCACGCTGGCCAAATTGTAGAGGGCGTGGAGCCTAAAGCAGCAGCGTGCGAGACGTGCGGGATTGAAGGCCCGTTGCGAATGTGCGCCACCTGCGGGTACGTTGGCTGCTGCGAGTCCAAGAACTCCCATGACACTGACCATTGGCAGGAGACCGGTCACGCCATCATCATGAGAATGCCAATCAACGCTGATTCTTTTACGTATTGCTACGAGCACAAGGACTATTTAAAGTAGCAGGGGGATTCCAATGCGGGGCGTTTGGCCCTGGAAAGGAGATTACCTATGTCAATGTTGAAGACTGCGTGTGAGCATGCCGACCAGATTGTGGAAGACATGCAGCCTCGAGCGACATTGTGCGAAGAGTGCGGTTCTGAAGGTCCTCTCCGCTTTTGCGCTACCTGCGGCTACGTAGGATGCTGAGAGTCCTTAGCCTCCCATGACACGGAGCACTGGAAGAAGACTGGACACGCGATTATTCGCAAGATGCCGTTTACTGAAGAGTCTTTCACCTGGTGCTACGAACATCAGGAATACCTGAAGTAGCTACCGTGTCAAAATGAGGCAAGCAGGGTCTGGGACTCTGCACGAAGATTGTTTAGACAACAGACACCTCCGTTATCGGAGGTGTCTTGTTTTGGTTAGGGGTTAGGCTGTGGTGGCAAGGGCTAGGCCAAAATACCGTAGCGGGTCTGTGTACCACGTATCCAGATTCATACCAGCCTCCTGGAGCATGGCTGTAGCGGTGGTCTGGGTGAACTTATGGGAACTCTCTGTCCAGATGGACTCGCCTTTGGCTATCTCCACCGTCATGTCCAGGTCAGTAATGTGCACGGTCTGGGCCGATTGCGCATAGAGGTGCATCTCTATCCTGTCCAGATCATGGTTGTAGTGGGAGCGATGCCGGAACTCATCCACGTTGAAATCAGCGTGCAATGCGTTGTTGATGGCTTTGAGCACGTTGAGGTTGAAAGCTGCCGTTACCCCTCCCGCATCGTTGTATGCGGCCTCCAGCACGGCAACGTCCTTGATTTGATCCATTCCCAACAGGAGGTAATCCCCCGGGGCTAGCATCTTCCGAATCTCGCGGAGGAGCGCTAGACGGTCGGCGGGCTCAAGGTTCCCGATGGTGCTGCCGATAAAGAGTACTAGGCGCTTCCCCACGGCAGGCGGAACCAAGCCCAAGTGTCGCTCAAAATCGCCGATGACGCCGTGGAGCTGCATGTCCGGGTAGCGTTGCTCCAGCTCGACGCAAGCGCTTTCAACGATTGTCTGGCTGACATCAAAGGGTACGTACCGGGTTAACGTCTTTGCATTGTAGCCTGCGTCCAGGAGCATCCTAGTCTTGGTGGAAGAACCGGAACCAAGCTCCACCACCTCCTTGGGCGCTACACGCTCCATCACCTCAGTGGCAATGGTTGTGAGAATGCTGAGTTCTGTGCGGGTGGGGTAATACTCTGGTGCCTCTGTGACCTGTTCAAAGAGCAGGGACCCCTCGGCATCGTAGAGGAATTTAGGGAGCAGGAGTTTCTGGGGTGCGCTGAGGCCTCGTCGGACATCATCCGCAATGGAATCCAGCAAACCGTGCTCGCTCAAATGGACATCAATAGGGAACCCTGGCATGACGCCTCCGATGTTGTGTTTCCGGTTCGACCGATTTCACCTGCATAGCAGCATCGGGCGGCGGAACAGTGTTTTGGGTGACTAGAAATAAGGTAGGGGGCGGACATCAGCCTCGTCAACAGTGCCCTACGTTAGGCTTCTACTTCTGGAACAACTTTTCGTGCAGAGACTATGTATACCGGGTCTAACGGCGTCCCCAGCTTTGGACTGATGTCTAACATCTTTGGTTGTTCCCACCCACCGGATACCGCGAAATAGGATGTGAGGAGCTGACCCCGTTGAAAATCGTCCAGGGCCTTCCACGCAGCTACGGCCTTGGTGGCGAACATGCGGTTGGAGTAGATGATGTGGAAGGTGCCATGGTCCTCTAGTACCCGGTTAACCTCTTGAAAAACCTCAATGGGCTTTGTCAGGTACTGGGCGGAAACCGTGATTACCGCAGCATGCATGCAGGAGTCCCTAAAGGGTAGGCCGGGGAGGGTGTTGATGTCCTGGACGATACGGTGATCCAGCTGCGGGTTCTCCGCCAACTCTACAGCGTTGAGCCCAAGGCCAACCAACTGCTCCTTCACAAAGTCTTCAGGCAGATGGGTGCGCCAGCTGCTCATCAGGTCAAGTATTAGTCCGTCATGGGGTAGGGCTTCACTAAAATACTCGCCAATGGCAGCTATGGCGTGCTCGTCTATGTGCACCAGCAGTCGAGGCTCCTTGTAAAACAGGGAGTCGTCGGATTCGTCCTCTCGTTGAAAGAACTCTGGTCGGAAGGGGTTTTCAGATGCTTCTGTCATAGTAGTAGAACCATCGTACTGAATTGCGAGGCTAGGGTAAACCCTGGATAGGGTCTAGGACGCTAAGCCTCGCCTCTGAACCCGGCTTCCTGGTGTTTATCTGTGACGAGTATCAGATAAATGACTGGAAGGTAGGGATTCTGTGGCCCGTTTTCAGGTACTCACACATTGACATGAGGCAACTCAGAATGGGAAGATGGCTATGGAGCCAACGCCTCATTGGTTCTGACTTGTTTGTAGCTTGAGCGCTGCCCAGGTGGTGGAATTGGTAGACACGCGGTCTTGAGGGGGCCGTGGGGCAACCTGTGTGGGTTCGAGTCCCGCCCTGGGCACCAGAATCTCCAAGGCGACGTAGCCAAGTGGTTAAGGCGAGGGTCTGCAAAACCCTTATTCGGCGGTTCGACTCCGCCCGTCGCCTCCAATCAGATTTCCTCTAGCACTATCTATCGTTGCTGCAGTCTCACGCCCACGATAGAATGTTGTTGTGCTCAGGTGATAGGCCGAGGTGGCGGAATGGTAGACGCGGCGGACTTAAAATCCTCTATCCGCAAGGGTGTGTGGGTTCGAATCCCACCCTCGGCACCTCTAGCTAATCCATAGTTGAGAGAGCAGGAAAACCCTGCTCTCTTTTGCTGTCAATTAGTAAGCGTTTACAGCCTATCGTGAGGTTGAGTGATTCAACCGACCCTCGTCTTGATTATGCAGATCTTCCCTATCAGCAACGCTTGTACAGAGCACACCAAGAGCCATAGGGACGCACAGAGAGCTGGGGTATCCCAAACCGTAAGGGGTATAGAAGAGGTGGAATGTGATTAGGGATAGGTCAACCGTGCCTATATTTGATGTAGTGCTTATTTCGCCTGAGATACCTCAAAATACGGGGAATATCATTCGTCTTTGTGCGAATGTCGGCGCTTGCCTGCATCTTGTTAAGCCATTGGGGTTTAGTTTGGATGACCCGCGATTGAAGCGTGCGTCTTTAGATTATTCTGATATTGTAAATATTGTTGTGCATGAATCATCAGCTCAATTATTTAGTTCCCGTATGATTAACCGCGTTTTCGCCGCGACGACGAAAGGTTCCGTAACGTACACTCAGCCAAACTATCAACTTGGCGACACCATTGTTTTGGGTCGGGAAAGCCTTGGCCTAAGTGATGACATCATCGAGAACGTTCTACCTGAAAATAGAGTCCGTATACCAATGCAACCTGCGAATCGTAGCCTTAATTTATCAAATGCAGCTGCAATTATTGTTTATGAAATGTGGAGACAACTCGAATTTCATGGAGCATCATCGCTAATTGACGATAATAAGTCTTATTTTGTATAAAATCACTTAAAGCTAAAGGCTCGATGTCTGTCAGGCCTCTTTTTCGTACCTCTTGGGGACAGTTTGGACACAATAACTTTTACTATGTTGCTATGGAAGAAAGCCATCACAAAACCAAATCTCTATTCTAGAGAATGTATCGCTAATGTAGGTAATAATGCAGGTAAATCCCGAGGCATAATCTTGAATAAATACCCGTGATCCCTAACTGTTTTTTGCGTTTCATCTTTGGCATGCATCGTGTAATCCAGTGATATCACCTCAACTGCTATTAATGTTTCCAAATTGTTCAGGATTGGTAAGTATGTGTGCTCGACGTTAACGTAGTGAAATTCCTCACGTCCATTAGCCAGCTGGGATAATGCACTTACCTAAAAGGTTTCTTTATGCTTCTGTACTAAGCTTTCGCGAAGGCCCTCCATTTCCCCACTCTATTTCCTTACTCGAACACCTATTGAGACATCTCCTGTCGACCTGTACAATTCGGCCCAATTAAACAGTGATTTATATGCAACTCCTAAGGGGCATTAATATGCAGTTAAAGGATAAAGTCGTTATTGTTACAGGGGCCGCTACCCACATTGGGCAGGCTTACGCGGTACGGCTCGCGCAGGAAGGCGCGAAAGTGGTCGCCTGCGACATCCTTGATTGCGGCACCACCGCAGAGATGGTGATGGAGACTGGCGGAGAAGTATTGCCCCTCATCACGGATGTGACCAAGGAAGAAGACACCATTGAAATGGCCCGAAAGACCGTGGAACGATTCGGGCGCATTGACTGTATTGTGAACAACGCCGGCATCTTCGATGGACTGACGGCCAGGCCCATGATGGACGTGGACATGGCAGAGTGGGACAAAGTCTATGAGGTGAACGTCAAAGGAATGTTCCTGTGCTGCCGCGCAGTGTTCCCTTACATGAAAGCGCAAGGCGGCGGGAAGATCATCAACGTCGGTTCTGGCATCTGGCTCCAGGGCAGCCCAGGCATTCCCCACTATGTTTCATCAAAGGCCGCTGTCATGGGCCTGACCCGCACGCTGGCAAAGGAACTGGGTCAGTTCAACATCAACGTGAACACTCTGGCGCCAGGCGGCACCGACAGCGGCGCAAAGATTGGACGGGGCGATGACGCCCCTGTAGCCCCTAGCAGAGCAGGCCGGTCCATCCCTCGAATCGAAACCCCAGAGGACCTGACGGGAACAATGGTGTTTCTTGCTTCTGAAGACAGCAATTTCATCACCGGACAGATGATTACCATCAACGGCGGAGATGCCCTGCATTAAGGCATCGTCGGCGATGTAACATCCAGAACTTCGTTAACAGAATTTTTATTTCCGTATGATGAAATTGATTGCTTCGTTTCTCCAAACCTCACGTAGTCCAACGCGTTGAATCTTACCAATCATGGACATACTGACCTCCTCATGTAGATGCTTATGCGGGTCAAGGATCTCCAGTTGTATCTAATCGCCCCATTGGTTTAGCCTCTATTAGGGCCGCGCCTATCAAGGCCACCAGAAGAATTCTGCTGGCCTTGAGGCCCAACATTGCCTGCCGCGACAGGGGTTCCTTTATAACAACCAACTGTGTAGGGATATTCTAAGGTTGCATGGTAGTGATATCCCAGTTCACCATGTTGATGACCATGGCATAAGTCTAAATCCTCATTAGACATTTCAATTCCACCTTCGCCCTTGTAACCATATATTGGGAACCCATCATTGATATATCCGACTAATCCCGAATGGACGCCCTTCAGAAGGTTATTGTCTAGTCGTTCCGGAATGAAATGGTAGTGGTAATTAGTTCCGGCTGGGTGCCCACCGAATACATCGACGATTTCGTGCGCTACCGCATCATTTCCGCGCCCATCCGCTGCGTTATAAATTGCCACCCCATTCTTCGTCACGCCGATTGCGCCCAACGAAACACAGGTTGGGGATGGGGCTTCGGAAGGGCTAACGGAATAGGTAAACGAAGACCTCTTTGCATCTGGGATTCCGGGGTTTCCATCTATCGCAGTAAACGCTTGGTAGTTAGTCATAGGCCAGTCTCCAATCTTCCCATCCACTGGCAGGTTATTTATATTTATTTGGCGATTTTCATCGGAGAGCGTTTCGGTGTAAATTCCACTTTCAGGGCTAAATGTTCCTTCGGGCAACCAGATTTTGTCGAGGAAATTCCAGACATTCTCCGTAAAAGAAATCCAGGTAAGCTTACCTACTCTTGAACCAGGAGCATTGGGGTTCTTCTCGTTACAAGAATACAGATATCCATTTTGAGGCGCAGATGTCGTCAAGTAGTCATCGCCTAATTTTAATTTAGTGCAATCAGGCCCTTGGTTATTACCGCAAAGTGCCGACGTAATTTCGAATTGGGATCCGCCGCTTGGCGAAACAGTATTGGATTCTACCGGCTCAGAAGTTGCGTTGGTACTAGTGGTTTGGGATCCATCCACGTTTCCATTGCTACTAGGCGGTTGGGACTCCTCCCTAATTACTTTGTTAATCAGCATCAAAAGTTCACCCCTTGAAGGAGGAGGGCCCTGTAGGCCAGGCGGCCCTTGGATCCCTTGTTCTCCCCGCGACCCCGGGGGGCCTTGTTGGCCGGAAGCACCCTGTTCTCCTTGAGGACCAGTAGCAACTGCTGGACCTTTAGCCTCTGATAACCTCTGCGGTCCAGGACTCCCAGTACATGAAGTTCCGACTATAAATAATGTTGCCATCAAGAAAAATAATATTTTCATAACTGGAGTATGTACCCCTTTAATCTAATTAACTTCACAGGTATAACAATGTAAGTAACTTATAGAAGTTAGCCAACCCCTGCGAGCTTCTCTAAATTACGTGGGGAGGGGGGAACTCGATGAGAAAACTGGCTAGCTTCCCCTAGGGTTTGAGCCTCAAGGCCTAGCCCATTAAGGATAGGCTAGATTTGGCATTTGTCTGAAGTTAGAGAACACAGATGGGGACCATTTAATTCAGTGAATTTCTAAACGTGGTTACGGAGCATTAATTCTTCAGGATAGGGACTCAAGTAAACTTGCTGATTGACCCATTCGGGCACCCGATTGCGACTAAGATGATGACGTAATAGTATAAGCGGAACAATCAAAGGTAGACGCTCTATGCGATAGGCTTCGATAAGATCAAGCAATTCTTGCTTATCTTCTGTAGAGAGGTCGCGCTTTAGATAACCTATCAAGTGATGTAACACATTAGTATTTCTTTTGGGGTTCGCAATACATCGCAGGCAATCTGTCATCAATCTTGAATACTGTGCTGTGAGTTGCTTCCAAGGTAGTACGCCCGCCTTTGCTACAAGTTGGCCAGCTTCCCGATAATACTTGTTGCTGTGGGCCATGAAGGTCAACTTATGAGCGGTATGGAATTGAACTAGGCCATTTGGTGTGGGGTTTGTCTCTAACATACGGCGCCAACGCCTTCGAGTAAAAATCTGTTCGATGAAATTCTCACGGATACGCGAATCGTGGAGTCGCCCGTTTTCCTCTACCGGCAGATCCCATATGTTCTCCGTGAGAGTCCGAGCAAAAATACCGACACCATTTCTAACAGCTATTGGATTATTGTCTGGATATACACGGACTCGATGCAATCCGCAACTTGGGGAGTCTTTAGCAAAAACAAAACCATCAAGGTTCATGTCTGACAACTCTATGACGCGTCGTTCAGCCCAATTGATCATGTTCATGGTATGGTCCTCGCCAGATCTAGACCCAATTAATCTAGGATCCGTAGAATTCCCAGTCAGCCGAATTTCTTCACGTGGTACGCCCATCCCCATTTCTACCTCGGGGCATACCGGAACCCACTCAACGTACTTTGAAAAAATGCCCATCAAAAAGGAATCATTAAGGTGCCCCCCGTTGTATCGAACCTTTTGGCCCGTGAGACAGGCACTCATGCCTATTCGAACGCTTAACTCCATGGGGATCCTCCTAGTGTTCAAGGAAAAAATGTTCTAGGTTGAAGAATGCCGGACCAAACTCGAGAGAGAAACCTCCAAGGCGTCAGCAATCTTAGATAGTGCTCCCAATGTAAGATTTTGTCTCCCGTTTTCTACCAAGCTTATGTACGTGCGATCTAATTCAGAGTGGTCTGCGAGTTCTTGTTGTGTCATTTGAAGTTGTGTGCGGAAGGCCCTAATTTGGATGCCTATAACAATGAGATGGCTTTCAAAATCAATTTTCTCATTTGCTAATCCGACGATTTTTCTGGCTTCTTTGATTCCTTCAACTGCGTCTTTCGCAATTCCATGCACACCTAATACCGACCAGTCGGCATTGATGTGTTCCAAAAATGATCCGCCTAGTAGCACTTTTGATGAAAGTCCTTGCTCCCTGAGAGTCTCAACAATCTGTTTTGTTTTTGATTGAGAACTTGGCATCGTGCATGAAAGCGCTAAAAGATCAACCCGTCTAGCCCTGATAAAGTCAATCAAGTCGGGTACTGGCATAGGGTCGATTAAGACATCAACCGTCCAGCCATCCATAAGCAAAAAATCGGCAAACATTCTTGCACCAATGGTATGGTGCTCATCTTCAAGAACTGCAATTGCAGCCCGGACCCCTAGATGTCCACGGGGTTTCATTTCATGCCGAAAGTGCTCCATTACCCCTGTGGTTATGGATGTGGCTAGGTGTTCTTGTGCTATGTTGAGTACTCCTGCAAGCCACATTTCACCTAAGGAAACCTGAGCAGGTGCTAAAACGTCAATGTAAAGCTGGCTAATGCTAATCCGGTTCTTCAGTGCATCAACCATGAGAGCAAGGGCTAGTTCTTGCTCTCCGCCAGCAATTGCGTCCAAGTACTTATTTCTTAATTCTTCTATATGATTCTCAATCGCCACTTCACCTCAACTCTAATAATGATGTTTATATTTGACATTAAATAATATTATGTTATTGTTATTCTGCATATATGCTAAATATAATCAACGAAAGGCAATATTATGATAAATATATAGAACATTAATGTCAATTGAAAAGCCATTGCTGTTGAAGAGAATAATGGAAATGTCGCTGGAATAAATTCAGTGGCGAATTGATTGGACCTCACTACCTAGATGGTGGATGCAACAAGTGTTTAATAGGTGGCGCAATCAGTGGTGTTGGCAGGGTGTTACATAAGAGTCCGAAGTGTCAAACCAGTCCAAAACGTAATGAATTACTAATATACAAATCAAACATATGAAAAGGAAAAAACTATGGAATTAGCTCAATCAATCGGAATTATTTTAGCTTTTGTTGGCGCGTTAAATTGGGGGCTTGTTGGGATAGCAAAATTTGATTTAGTGGCGTTAATTGGTGGTGGCCTCAAATTTGGGGAAACGAATGTGTTCACCCGTGCCATCTATATCGCAGTAATGGCCGCAGGGGTATTAGCGGTTACGTCGTTGTTTTAAGGGGAATAATCAACATGAGGGCCTGTAGAGGAGTTCGGGTTCGCCTTCAGAACCTCTACAGGCTTCTGTCTCCAGTTGATTGACAAGGGTCTTATTTTGCAGAAAGGATTCACACAGATGAAATGGTTTATTGAAGCTAACGATCGCTGCTACGAAGATTCAACAGGTGTAGAGAACTTCGTTAAAAGGATGGAGCTTGAGTTCAGAAATGGCGGTCCTCCGATCGAAGGGTTTCATTTTCTCAACTCGCCATTTGAGATGCTTGATTACAGCCGAGAAATAGAGAATGAAGTCAGGACTAATCCACAGAATGCCGATCTCTACGTAGGTTTTCAAACTTACAAAAAAGTGACCAATGGAATTTTAAACCGCTATAGCGACCTCCTCGGCGCTGGGGTAAAAATCGTCGGTTTTGGAGAGGGAGTATCTCCGTTCCCTTCGATTCATAACGGATTGGAATGGATACCTCTTAAGCGGGACGTGGATGCGTTGGAGAACCAATGGTATCTCGTTTCGCTGCTACCCACGCCGATTGCTTTTGTCGGTTGGGAGACCTCCCCTGCAAAAAACTTCGGCATTGGTGGTTTGTCAACTCCTGGTAAACGGTTTAAAGGATTTGTTACGAATGATTTAAGAGTCGTTGAGGGTATAGTCGATCACCTAGAGTCTCTGCGACCAACAAAAACCCCTACAGTAATGTGGGAACCCTCCGCTGATGGCCAAGATAAACCGGTTATCAACAGAATTTTAACTATTACTCATAGTAAGCAATCTTCCGAATTACTTGCCTTACAATCGAGTGCGGTAGCGATTGCCTTGTCTCAAGGGGCTGACATGCTTCTCTATGAAATGTCAGCTGCTTCTTACTTAATCAGTCCCTATCCTGAAGGGGACAAGGGGAGGTGGCTAAGGCCGTTAGATGCGCAAGAACTGACTCGTTTTGGTAGGGGAGAGGTCACGAGTCAACTGAACGAGATTAAATCCAAAGGTGTTCAAGTAAAGGCCATACTTCCAGCGACTCATGGGTTTAAACATCTTGCAGAGTGGGCAGAAAAAGAAGAGGTAGACCTAATTATTCTTCCTTCTTCGCTTGTAAACTCTAACTTACTTAATCGCCTCCGGGGCTATAACCTGACATCCTTGCTTGAGCATTCAAAAAAGAGAATCATTGTACTGGAGCCTGATGGCGATATATGGCAAGCGAATGAAGGAACTACGGAAAGAATCGGTGTCTCTAAATCAAAGGTTGAAATTTAGATGTTCAAGAATTGATCCGACCCATTAAGCCTGATCACCCCACAGGCAGAACGTGCGCCTCCGCAACCTTATACTAGGCGGTTTTGTCCTGAACCTTGATGGTTGCCGTTTCTGTTATGGTTTTTGTACACCTCTGGATGCCCTAGAGCGTAGGAGGTAAGTACCCAAAATATTTCAAACCTACTCATTCCTGGGGGACGCGAACCGATGCACTCCCGGGTGCTACCTTTTGACAGGCACCATGACAGCTAGATACAGAGATAGCCTACAATGCGTTTACCTGATGGATTTCGATCATGAGCAGTTATGAAATCGACTCCATCCGACGATTTCTACAACCTTAACGGAGGCAATTTTTGAGTTTTCTTACCGCAATCGCCTTGCGACGGCAATCAGTGACAGTTTTACTGATCATCATGGTACTGATAGGAGGGGTCTTCACTTTTAGAAACCTTCCAGTAGAACTCTTCCCTGAAATTGAGTTTCCCCTAATCACTGTTTCCACCTTCTACCCTTCGGCAAACCCAGAGGCAGTGGTTCGTGATGTTACCGAACCCATAGAGAACGCCATCTTAGGAATAGATGGCGTTGAAAGCGTCCAGACCACCTCTTCAGAGAACCGCTCAGTTGTACTAGTTAATTTCACGTTCGGCATCGATATGAACGAAGCTGAGCGGACGATAACGAGTAATATTTCCAGCATTCAGTTCCCGGAATTGGTCCAGAAACCTAAAATCGGCCGAATTAATCCAAACAATTTTCCTGTCATCCAACTGAGCATCCTTGGGGATCGTGATATATCCGAACTCCAAAATATAGTTGCTGCAAGTGTTATACCTGCAATTGAACAAATAAAAGGCGTATTCAGCTTAGAAATCACTGGAGATGTACGCCGACAAGTGATGATTACCGTCGACCCGGAGAAATTATCTACAACGGGGCTCTCACTTTTCCAGGTGTCGAATGCCTTACGAGAAAATAACGTTAACGTTCCTGCCGGCGCGATAGCGTCTGTGGGGCAGACATTCCCTGTCCGAACCACCAACATCTACAACTCCTTGGAATCAATTAGTAATTTGATTGTCGGGGTTACAAATATTTCGGAATCACCCAAACCTAATCCTGTTCTGCTTTCCGATGTCGCGACAATTGTCGTCGCCCCAGGTGGAGCATCAAGTGTCTCCCGTACCAACGGCGCACCTAGCCTAGGCATTGGCGTCCTAAAAGATCCTGACGCGAATACTGTTGACGTAACAGAGGGTATCCTCAGAGCATTGGGAGTAGTTCAAGCTACCTTGCCATCGGATGTTCAAATAGTCACGTTGACCAATGATGGGCCGGAAATTAAAGCCCAGTTAGATGCACTGCTCCAAGAAGCTCTGCTGGGGTTCCTCTTTGCAATTATTGCTGTATTTATTTTCCTCATTAACCTTCGGCCAACAATCCTTAGAGGGCTGGGTCTGACTCTTCGGCCAACAGTAATCATTACGATGTCGATTCCGCTCAGTATTTTCATGGGTATTTTGCTTATGGGCTTCCAAGGCATGACGTTGAATTTCATGACGCTGGGCGGACTTGCTATCGCAATCGGAAGGGTGGTAGACGACAGCATTGTAGTGCTGGAGAACATCTACAGACATCTCCAACGTGATGAGGAAAGATGGCGTGTCGCGTTGGACGCGACGCGAGAAGTAGCTCCTGCTATCACCGCATCCACTCTCACAACCATTGCTGTATTCGTACCGTTGGGTTTCATTCAAGGACTAGTTGGTTCATTTTTCCTCCCCTTCGCCATGACTGTGAGTTTTTGCCTATTGGCCTCACTACTGGTGTCTTTGACCGCCGTACCTGTGCTAGGTGCGATCTTCCTCAGACCTGGAGACTTGTCCGATGAGGCAATAACTGAGAATGACGTCACGATTCCAAACAACTGGATACATCGGTTGTACACCCCTTCATTGCTTTGGGCATTGCGTCATCGAGCGGCCACCCTAATCACCGCTTTTTCTCTCGTTATTGCAAGCTTAGGCCTTACGTTCTTTATTCCTGTAACCCTTTTCCCGAGTGACGGGAATCAATTCCTGACCGTACAGATGTCTCTACCAGTGGGGACATCTATTGATAGAACTTTTGCTGAAGTTGATATGGTGGAGGCTGAATTAGCAGATCTCTCAACAAGGGGTTTGGTGGAAATATACAATACGACTGTTGGCGCTCCGTCGGAGACATTTGGCAGGGGGACCCAACTCACTGGTGGCTTTAACGAAGCAAATATCTTCATTCGGCTGGCTAAAAATGCTCCGAATAACCTCGAGAAAGACCTACGAGACAAGTTCCCCTCAAATGACCAGCGAATCGTCACGGTCACTGCACTGCAAGACGGCCCCCCATCCGCAGGTGTAGAAATCATGATTACTGGCAGTGATTACCCGTCTGTCTCGTCAGTAACGAAACAACTTTCTGAGGAAATTAGGGGAATTGATGGCATCGTCAATCTTTTCACCGAAGTTGCGACTGCTCGTGATGAAATTGTGATAAATGTCGATCCCGGATCGGCCATTGCTTTAGGGCTATCGGCTAGGAATGTGGCTCTCCAGGTTAATCAATATTTAGTGGGCCAGACCGTGGCCCAGATGAACCTTGAGGGTACTCCCACAGACATAATTCTTCGAGGACGAGCAGATACAGTAAATGATATTGATGCTGTTCGGAATTTAAGCATTGTTGGCCGAGCAGGTTCAGCGATGTTAGGGAACATCGCTAACGTCAGCTTCCAAAAGGGTCCAGTCTCTATTAGCCGCACGAACGGTGTACGGTCAGCTAGCATCAGAGGCTTAATAACGGATAAAGATACCCAAGCCATTGGACGTAACATTCAAGATCGTATCGATGCTCTTATTCTTCCTTTAGGCGTGGAAATCACCACAGGCGGGATTTTCAATCAAATTGCTGAGGGATTTCAGGATATCTTTCTAGCAATGGCAATTGGCATTGCTTTGGTGTACTTAGTCATGGTTGCCAGCTTAGGATCCCTGAGGAACCCCTTCATCATTGTGATGAGCCTGCCACTAGCGCTCATTGGCGCGCTGGTGGCTCTCTTAATCACGGGGAGAACGCTTGGTCTTCCAGCTATGATGGGAATTCTTATCCTAGTAGGTCTGGTAGTTACCAACGCTATCGTACTCATCGCGTTTGTTGAGCAATTGAGAGAAAGAGGAGCCAGCTTGCAGGATGCCTTGGTCCAAGGTGGAAAGGTCCGTCTTCGCCCCATCTTAATGACGGCGTTCACCACTAGTTTTGCGTTGATCCCGCTAGCAGCTTTCGGGGGAGATGAGGGAGGTATCATCGGTGCTGAACTAGCTACCGTGGTTATCGGAGGATTGGCCAGTTCCACATTCCTGACCTTAATCGTCGTACCCGTGATTTACATCATCATGCACCAGAGCATACCTAAATTATTCGAACGGGTTTTGCATAAGGGTAATGCACGAGCGTTATAGGGTAGCGATGGGATAGGATGCATAGGAAAAGGAATGGATGGAAGACCAACAGCTCAACAATGACGGGCACTGGCAACTCCATGAATCACCTTCTGATGGTAGTATGCGCGGAGGTGCTTCAGGTTTGGCCTGAAGCTAGTCTAGTAGCGTGAATAGCTGCGTTTCAGTCCTGTCCGGATTCCAATACGGGGACACCACTAGCCAACCAAGTCGGACTGAGTGCTTCGAATTCCCTTTTCTCAAAATTCCCTGAAGTATCTTTTTAGGCTAAACGTCCCCTTGCAACTTTCCCTGCAGATGTGGCAGGTATTGAAACATCTCCTCGCAAAAAAATACGTTCGAGATGTGAGAATTGGAGATGCTCCTAACATTTTTGATTTATTAACGTTTTCAAATTGAGACTAGAACTGCAAGGAGTAAGTAATGCAAAACCCAGCCGTTAATAGGTTAACTATTCCCGTGGCGTTAATTATTGTTGCTATGGCCATGGTCATCTCTAGCTTGATATTCGTGTTAATAGGAAACACAGAGACCGAAGGACAAGCCCCAGAGTTGGCAAATAATTCCATCGCAATGGAGGGTTCCTCACTTGACAATAACAGTCAATTTAATCGATTGCAGCGACAAAATTTCGGCCGCCATGCGAGGCCTAATCTCGGTAAATTGCGTGCTTTCATGGCTGAGAAAAAGGCAAGGTCAAACCCTCAGATTTTTGGTAAAGGCAAACCCGGTTTGAGTGGAGAGAAGAAAGGAAACATAAGGCCTCAGTTTTCTGGTAAAGGCAAACTGCGCCCAGACGGGGACAAGCCTTGATACTCCGATGAATAGCAATGAATAGCATGTGATAGTGTAGGGTTGCTTGGGAAAACGGATAGATTTTGAATGAAGGTTAACTCCTAAAATGCTAATGTTGATTAACAGCTACTCTTTTGTCGGGCTTGGATTGTTAATCGTTCTAATTGGGGCATTGATAAGTTGGCGCTTAGGGAGTCCAGTTTTGGTTGTGGTTACTGTTGCTGTGACACTCGTAGCTTTAGTTTCCTTTCAGTTAACGGCAAGCACGAAATTCAATACTGTTTCTAACGCAGAAAATTTTAATAGGGCTCTGGCGACTGGGAAACCAGTACTCCTTGAGTTGTACTCCAATTATTGAGTTGTATGCCTTAGGGCTAAGCCTGAGGTGGACAGGCTAGAATGGGAACTGAAAGACTCATTCCTCGTCATTAGAATCAACGTTATTTCAGATTTAGGTAAGGGTCTTCGATCAAGATATAAAACAGGAGTGGTTCCGACGTTTATTGTTTTTGATAACGTTGGGAAAGAGGCTTGGAGACATAGTGGGAGCGTGCCTGACTTAGAGGAAATTTTGATTTTGGGTTTGGAGATAAAGAATAATTAAATTAAAACTCTTGCATACCTAATCTTGGGAAGCCCTTGTATTTTATCGCGGTGGGATTAATCCCGTTGGATTAATCTCGAGAGAATAAATTTCCACAAAAATATAAGAATGGGGATGATTATCATCATCCAGCATTTGCAGTTACGTATAATATGAGCACCTAAAATAGATTTAACGAGTGGTTCATGAGTATCACTGCAGTAGTAGCGTTGAAGATCGCTGATTTTGAAATTTGTGAAGTAGCGTTCAACTCAAGAGAGAATGTGCGTGTAGCAGCTGGAATCGATGTCAAAGGATATCGGGATATAGACAATGCGAACCGGGTCGGCGCAATTGGAATCGTGCCGTCAAAGGAAGCTTTGTTCAGGTTTATGCCTAGTCCGGAACAACAAGAAGCAATGAAAATTACGGAGGTTTAAGGCCCGCTCGATGTTACTTTTTTAAAAGGGTAAAGTGATACGCTGGAGGGCTTCCTTTCCATGGCTCTAGGGTGTCAGATCAACAGCGGCTCCCCACTGAATATATCGCTTTGGTGCCTTCGTAGACATACCGAGCAAAACCGGAGTATTGTCAACGAGTTGGACATACCATATCCCATCACCCTTGTCATCCGCGATTAGCTTCCACTAGGCGGCATACCCGTTGCAGCCTGTGTCTGTGCGCAGCATCCCCTGCACAAGGCCTATAACCTCTCCTTCTGAGTACTGCGGCACGTCCGATACTGGCTGTGGTGGGACTGCTGCCTCAGAGAAGCACGCTGCGCGCTAGAGTAGTCCGAACTCCCTCGCCACTAGCTCGTAAGAACGGATACGGTCTGTCAGCGCATGTGTAATCGAAACGATTCCTACATCCGTCGTCTCGTATCGCTCAGACGCTGCCAGTATCCCCGCTTTAACATGTTCAGGGTCGCCGTCTATACACCCGCCCACGTACGCTTGAACGTGCGCCCTCGCGGCTTCTGTCAACGGCTTTGCGATGGCCTCTTCGGGGGGCAAAAGACCTTCCCCTATTTCCTCGCCTTGGGCCGCCAACACTCGCCGAGCGCGATTAAAATTCCGAGTAGCGGACACCCGTTTGGCCTCTTCCTCGGTAGGCGCGCAAATTACCTGGACGGTCACATTCAGGCGTGGCGCCTCACACAACGCCGATGGCTTAAACTCCCGTCGGTACAACTCGGCTACCGTCGGCCCGTGGCCGCTCGTCGTTCCAAAGAAATCGGCGAACGCGAATGGCAAACCCAGCTGAGCCGCCAACCGAGCCGAATAGTCAGAAGATCCTAACAACCAGATTTCAGGTGCGGTCTCAGGTTTCAGACCAGGAGCCGCTTTAAGCGGCGCGAACGGGTGATCGGGTGGGAGTTCGTCGTACAGGTACCCTACTACGTCCACCACCTGCTGGGGGAACGTCTCAACATCGACTGGGCGCTTGGGGTAGGCCAATGCAAGCATCGTGCGCTGGTCGCTGCCGGGCGCACGGCCTATACCCAGATCCACCCGACCCGGGTAGAACGAGTCCAGCATCCTGAACTGCTCAGCGATCTTCAGCGCCGAGTAGTGGGTCAGCATCACTCCACCGCTGCCCACGCGTATGCGCGACGTATTAGCGAGTATCTGCCCGATTAGTATCTCTGGGCTCGTGCCAGCGAATGTTCCTGCACTGTGGTGCTCCGCCACCCAGAACCGGGCGTAGCCCAGCGCTTCCGTGGCTTTCGCTAACTCTACTGTATCCCGCAACGCGTGAGCGCCCGTCTCCCCGTGGCGCATGGGTGATTGGTCGACGACGCTAAGGATTAATTCAGACGACAGAACGCACCTCACTTGAACGATTTACCTTGCATAACTGACTGGCAGTGGGTTGGAGGAACAATACGCACCCAAGAATCTGGAGGACTATGGTTGCACCATCTCGTAGAACTCTATGGAACTCTCCTCTTGGAGCTCTTGGAGCTGTTCATATAATCCTCGAATTCCTTCAGGTTGTTTAGCGGCTTCGGCGTAGGGAGAGCCTAGGGTTTCTTGAGTCCAGTCCATGTAAACCGTGTTGCTGGGACCTGGTACGGTATAGCCACTCCAATACACCCTAGCTGTTGAACGCCCGATCTTCTCATACTCTTTCGCTAATTGAGAGATGATTTGGGCTGCCTTATAGGTGGTGCCTGGCTTGACCTTGAACACACGTCTAATTACGTACATCTCATACTTCTTCCTATCTAAGTATCCAGAACTTGCGCGGACTGCATTATATGTCAGGTTTACATTAAACTGCGGGGCTCAGACGCGCCCCCCGACTGTGAGGCCTATCGCACCCATGCTGGCACTTCTGGATGTCGAGGCCACTCTTCGTTGACATGGCTAGCCTGTGACCTACAGCAGAGGCATCTTGCTTGGTTGAGTTGACGAGATGCCTGAGGGACAAATGCAGAGTGGTCATCTCTCCCAGATAGATGCCTAACCCACCTTGCTACTATGGCAGGGGCGTGATGCTTGAGTCCTAGAGTTAACGACCTTCGAGAGCCCGTGGCCATCAGTACGATACCCTCCCTTGGCACTACAGGTTGGAAATGGAAAATAGGCACCCTAAATGGGATGCCTATTTTCGTTTTGACCGTTAAGTGAAATTCAAAAACGCTTGGAGAGATTACCTCTTTATGCCTGCCAGACGATTCTGAATGCCTTCTGTTGCCCATGGACCCCAGGGCATGGTGAAGAACTTGAAACCCTTATCCACATAGAAATTGGGATCCATGCCTGGTGGGATGAAATACATACCTGGTACCACTCCGTGTTTTTTGCAGGCAGCAGCAACTTTGTCCAACGCTTCTTGGTACGTATCGCACGGGTAATCAAGCGGCACTCCCAAATCGATGGAGAAATCTGATGGGCCAACTAACAGGACATCTATCCCTGGAACACTGAGTATCTCGTCTATATTATCTAGAGCTAGTTGAGTCTCAATCATTGGAATGATTAGAAGCTCCTCATTAACCATATCCATGTGACTGCGATAGTCTTTACTCTCGCCCCAGTCACCATGAACACCTGAGTTGCTGCGCTCACCAAGTGGGGAGTATCTGCAACTCCTCACTATAGCTGTGGCCTCTTCTTTTGTGTTGACCATGGGCACGATGATGCCTCTGGCACCGGCATCCAAAGCGAAGCAGATCAAATCTGCACGGTTTGAACTGACGCGGATGATTGGTGCTGCCTTCTTTCCGCGCATGGCTTGTAGGGCAGGGTTTAACTGTTTGATTTCCACAGGAGCGTGTTGGGTGTCGAATAGCAAGAAATCGAAACCGGAATCAGCCAACATGGCCATATCGCCAAACGGAGTCCCGGCTGTCCCAATAACGGTCTTCCCAGATTTTAAAAGATCTTTTACAACGTTCATTTTATAAAACCTCCTGAATGCATGATATATGGAGAAAAGCACTAGCTAAGGCTTATACTCCCCAGGGAATGATTGCTTCTTTGAGCGCCTTGTACCCGTCCAAGAACCCTGGACGATCTCCGGCGTACACTTTGTCAAAGGTTTCAAGGGCACTATCGAGCCACTTACGAAGCTCTGCGTTGTCCGGATTGGCGTCTAGATACGCGTCACGAATCAGGACAAAGTGTATTCGTGGGTCATAGGGCTGCTTGGTTCCGCCCACCCACTCGTCGCCATCCAGCAGGCGAAGAAGCATTGCGTCTGCAGAACCCAGTGTCTGTTCATGGATTGGTGGGCCTTCCATCCGATACATCACTGAGGTCATGTCGCGGCCATTCCCTGTTGTGTAACCCATTTCCGACCATACCTTTGACGTATTGATGTCTGTGCCAAGATGCTTGGCAACTTTTGCACCATACGCGCGCAGCGGATCAGAAATATCGGCCAAGAGGTCAGTGAGGCGGTCACCGTCCAGGTCCGTTGCTAGGACAATGGTGTCACGCTGTTCAATCAAGTCCCAGATCAATAGGCCGTAGTTGGTGTCAGCGATGTGTTGTTCAATGCGCCCGCCCCAGTTTTCCATGCCGTCCCTGAAATCCGCGGGGAGCAGGCTGGCAATGCGGTCGATGCTCTCTTTGTGCTCCTCATACGGGTCAACGGCATAACGGCGGCCAACCTGGAACTTGGTACCTTGCAGCAACCAAGAGTGCAGGCCAGCGTTGATGCCGTCTTCCATGGCCTGGGTGGGCTTCATGGCAACACGGCCAAGACGCCCTGTCTCATGAACCATCTTGAGAAAAAGTCGGTTTGCATATGCCATCTGAATACCGGGCGTATTCATTTCAGAGTGGACATTGCCTGTGGCATCCACTTCAAAACTCGCCTTGTTCTGAGAGTAGGGCAGGCATGGCATGGCACGGACCACCGTAATTGGACCGTAGGGACGTACATTGCAGTACACGCCGGCCTGGGTGCGTAGGGGCGCGTTTCCTGACTTACCTGCTACAACTACCCTATTGCCGTTCTTGTCATTTACGTAGGCGTCACCTGCAGTAGACCATTTGATTGATGTGCAGGGCATGTTGCCGAACCAGCCGAGTGATGCTAGTTCAGTATCCTGACGATACTGAGACCACATTGGCACTCCATAAAACGGAAGCCCCAGGATATCTGCCGCAGCAATAGTTCCCAGAAGCGCATAAGCATCTGTTAAAGAATGGGCTACGGGCTTAACCTTTCCGTCGTGGTTGCCACCCTTCCAAACCACTGCATCAGAATAGCCATCAGGCTTTACGTCAGCTGGTTCATAGAGCGCGGCTAGTTCACCAAACAGATCTCCACCGACGCTTTCCGTCTTTGCAATGGACAACAAATCAATCACTAGAACACCTCTCATTCGATAATCTCATAGAATTCTATAAAGTTGGATTCTATAGAGTTTTCTTCTTCTTGGCTAGAAAGCCCTTCGGGGCCGTTAAGTGCATTTGGTTTTGGGGAAATAGAGAGTTTGAGCATGAGAGGCGTCGCATCGTGATAGACTTAGTAAAGTAAGCAAGAGATACCATCGAGTTGCCGTGACGACTACTTAGGGACGTAAGGCCCGCTTCCCGCAAGGGAGCGTGGATTCAATGTCCCCCCTCGGCACCACTCTCAAACGATAGCCACGTTGTCTAACTGGTTGGCATCTAATCCAATAAAAGGGTCAATATGCTTAGTGCTGTCAATGTAGGGAAGACCTACGGTGATAAAACGCTGTTTGAAAACCTCACCATTAATATTGTGGACGGGCAGCGTATTGCGTTGATTGGGCCTAACGGCTCCGGAAAGACTACTTTCATGGACATTCTGGCAGGTCAAACTGCCGCAGACCTTGGAAGTGTATCCCGGAAGCGAGATATCACTATTGGATATCTGACGCAGGATATAGGCGTGGGTTCTGAAAAATCCCTCCTGGATGAGGTGCTTGAAGAACCTATTGAAGTAACTGCTCTCAGGATTAGAATTGCAACTGCCTATGAGGCTCTCTCCGTAGAAAAAGACGCGGATATTCAAAACCAGTTACTGGATGAACTGGGAAGTCTTGAGACGTCCTTGGAGGCCGCTGGCGGCATCTATAGAGAGCACGAGGCTGAGGCTATTCTTGCCGGGTTGGGCTTTAAAGAAACAGACTTCATACGACGTCTTAATGAATTCAGCGGTGGTTGGCTTATGCGAGCCGCCCTGGCAAAATTGCTGCTCAGGGCCCCAGATGTGTTGCTCTTGGACGAGCCTACCAACCATTTGGATCTTGATGCAAACGTGTGGTTTGAGAAGTATTTAATATCATTCCGTGGGGCAGTTCTGGTCACATCCCATGACCGCGCTTTCCTGAACACGGTGGCAACATCAATTCTTGCCCTTGAGCCCGGGGAAGCAGTAATCATGAAGGGTGATTACGATGACTACCTTGAAGCTCGTGAGCATGCCCTGGAGATTAAACAAGCCACGGTAGCAAGGCAAGACCGTGAGCATGATCGACAAATGCGCTTCGTGGAGCGCTTCCGTTCCAAGGCTTCAAAAGCCACGCAAGTGCAGAGCCGCTTGAAGCAGATGGGCAAAGTGAAGCGCATTGAGCTGCCGCGGGCTACCAAGCGGGTTCACTACGCCTTCCCTGAGCCGGCACGGAGCGGGGTTGAGACAATCTCGTTGAGAAACGTGGGTAAGTCATACGGCGAGAAGGTTGTGTACCGCGAGCTGAACCTTGATTTGGAGCGTGGCGACCGAGTGGCTCTGGTGGGGCCGAATGGGGCTGGCAAGACGACCTTATTGAAAATCCTTGCGGGGGTTCTTCCCTTTGAGGAGGGTGAACGCAAGATGGGTTTCAATGTGACTACAGGGTATTACGCGCAGCATTTGTTGGAACTGCTTAACCCTAGAAATACGCTATTGGAAGAGCTTCACCAGTCCGCGCCCGGCGAGTCTGAGCAGCGCCTGCGACACATTCTTGGAGGCTTCCTTTTCAGCGGCGACGATGTACGCAAACCTATATCGGTGTTGTCGGGTGGCGAAAAGGCGAGGGTGGCGTTGGCGAAACTGCTGATGCAACGAAGCAATCTGCTCCTGATGGACGAGCCTACCAACCACCTAGACATTGATTCCAGGGAGACCCTTGGCGATGCTCTGAGTGAATACCCGGGCACCATCTGTTTCATTACCCATGACCGTACGCTCATACGACAGGTTGCTACGAAGATCATTGAAGTGGAAAACGGCCGACCGGTGTTTTTCCCTGGTGACTACGATAGCTATTTGTATCGAAAGCAGTCAGGGAGCGTTCCAAGCCAAGGCATTGTTGTCCCACGGGGAAACTCTTCCAGTAACGGTTTCTCCAATGGAAGTTCCGGGCGGCCCGGGCAAAAGCGGAGTGATGTGGAGGGGGCGCGTAGAGACCTCGCCAAAGAAGCCCGCCGCTTGGCTACCCGTGTTGATGAAATTAACGCGACGTTGGAGACCTACGGGACAAAGATAGCCAAACTGGAAGCCAAGTTTGCCAACCCTGAAAAGTTCAAGGACAGCGATCAGCTGGCGGCGTCTGGAGAGCAGTATAGGGAGCTTAAGGACGAAGAGAAAACGCTCATGGATGAGTGGGAGCAGTTGTCGCTGGATGCGGAATCGGTAGATAGCCAACTGCAGAAACTCAACGTGGCTGAAGTTTAACGCTACAGTAAACGTCTATGAAATACATCAAGCTCGGTAGCAAAGACGCCTCGGTCATCGGCCTTGGCGCATGGCAAATAGGCACAAGCTATTGGGGTTGGGGCACTGAGTTTGGCCCGGAGGCTGTTGCCGCCGTTCTGGATGCTGCCCGGGATACTGGCATCAACCTCATTGATACCGCAGAGATTTACGGCCAAGGCGAATCGGAACGTCAGCTTGGCTATAACCTACCCTTGGACGATGAGCACTTCATTCTGGCCTCCAAAGCCTCGCCGTGGCACCTGAGCGCGTCTGGTGTACATCGCGCTGCAATACGGTCACTCCAAAGGCTCCAGCGGCCCTCAATGCATCTCTACCAGATTCACTTTCCCAATCCTCTCATGCCACTAACCAGGACCATGTCAGGCATGGCGATGCTCCAGCGAGAGGATTCGGTCAAGGAAGTGGGGGTGAGCAACTTCTCACTGGCACGATGGCGGAGGGCTGAAAAGGCGCTAGGCGCCCCTGTCATTACCAACCAGGTGGACTACAGCCTCTTGCGACCTAGAGCGCTCACTGCGCTTAAACCCATGTTGGACGAGGGGCATGTGATGATTGCCTACAGCCCGCTGGCAATGGGTCTCCTCAGCGGTAAATACAACGAAGAGCAGCATCCCACGGGCGCTCGGTTACGGCTTCCTGCCTTCAGTGGAAAGAACTACGGGAATGTGCGGCGGGTGCTGGATGTGGTGGAAGGCATAGCCAGGACGCACACCGCAACGGTAAGTCAGATAGCCTTGGCATGGGTTGTGGCTCACCCTAACGTGATTGCCATACCTGGTGCGAAATCGCCGGAGCAGGTCAGGCAGAACGCAGAAGCTGCCGACATTCAGCTTAGTGACTCAGAATTGGCGACCCTGGACGAAGTCTCATCAACCTACAGGCCTGCAGCTCATATCCCACGACCCTTTGAGGTTGCCAAGTGGTTGGTCAATAGGAACTGATGTCCGGTACTGATGAACAACGTAAAAGGGCACCCGCTGAAGTGCCCTTTTTCTTAGGCTATGGCTACTCGGACTTTATTGGAGGATCGTAGTTAGAGTCGCCAAACATGCGGGCACATATACTATCGCCTCGGGTAATAAGCGATGAGTCGTACGCCATAGTGAACTCCCTGGCTCCCAGGGGAATGTCGTACTCCCGTACGATGTCTGTAGTGTCATCATTGCAAGAGAAGCTGCCGTCCACGTCCATCCAGACCAGCAATGTCCACTTGAAATCGGTTACAAACTCCTGTGGTACTTCTGCCCTGCCTCGACCGCGCTCATAGTGCGCCTGGTAGGGGCCGATTTTGTGGCCGTCCTCAGCAATTAACCGGGCATTAATCATGACATCCCCAAACTCTTCCAATCCTGTCCAGCGCAACGTAAGCGGCGCATCAGAACTGCTGCCACCGTTGTCCTGCTCGGTTGCAGACTCGCCACATGCCGCCAGGAAAATGATGGAAACCAGAAGTGCTCCGAGAAATATGGTCAATTTCTTGAACATGTGATGTCACCCCAAAAACTCTATTTGTAGCTTAGGTTGTATAGCAGGCGCGTGGCAGTATCCCACTTTCTATACCTTGTTAATGCCCTGACGCCCCCTCCTTATGCTGTGTTAATACCAATGGGGTAGTGTGAATGAGTACACCACTGCACTGGGTGTTGCCAGAGTTCACCCGGTGATTGCAGCAGGCGCTTCTGGTGTACATGGAGGGGGGAAGATGAACTGGTTGGATATCGAATTATTGGTTCTTGTTGGCGCCAGCGCTGTAGCGGGGATGCGCATTGGGTTGATTAGCGCGTCACTGGCGGTTGTTGGGGTATTCCTTGGATTATCAGTAGCGAGTCAGGTCACTGTTGAGGCCCGCAGCATGTTTGATGAGTCTGTTTCAAATAACTCCATATTTACTATTGTGTCCTACGCTGCCCTGATAGTTATAGCCCTGGTGGTTTCACGGTTTACCGCTCAGATTACCAAGTCAATACTTAAGGTGCTGACGTTAGGGCTGTCAGGCATGATGGATAAGCTTGGTGGAGTTGCCCTAGGGGCTGCGTTTGGTGTGGCAATTACGGCTGTGATTGTCATGGTGGGTGCAAAGATTGCTTACGACTTTGATGCAGAGTCCCTTCAAGCCCGGATTCCTTCACAAGCGGCGGAGAAAATTTCGCCGGAGAGGTTAGCCACGGTAGAAAAATCTCTTGGGATGATTGAATGCGTCCTGGAAGAGTCTCAAGCCGTAGCCATGCTGGTGAGTGTCTCAGACGTTTTGCCAGAGAGCACGTTGAATATGATGCCCGGGGGTTTCCGTACAGCCCTGGATATCATGAAATCAAAGGGTATTGGGAAGGATGATATATCCACCCCTTCACAACCGTAGATCAGGGGGTAGGCTCTCCTGGTCTACGGTCTTGCGTGTCTGAAACCCCAGGTGGTAACAAGTACCTGGGGTTTCAGGTTTTGTCTGGCCCCATTGGGGGAACTAGCTTGCTACGAGTTGGCTTTCCCAACAAGACTTGGGCTGGGTGTCCCCATCAAACCACACCATGTACTGCAGAGGGGTGCCCGCTGGTCGAGTGGTGTCAAACATTGTGACAATCTGAAAGATGTACCCGACGCGGTCAAAGAGCGTTGTTGGTGGAGCCGGATCAGCAGCTTCCCTGTTCACTTTGACCCGCTGGTTTTCTGAAAACTTCGCCATGTATATCCTCCGGGTTTAATCCTTTGTTCTTAGGCCTTTTCTAGAGATACTTCCGGTACGGCGTACGTGCGGTTCGGCTCGTCGTCAAACTGTACCATCAGACCTTGATCGCGAGGGGCTTGCTCTACCACCACGGCTACTCGGCCAGTCCAGCTGTCCGGCAGCGCACCGACCGCCTCTTTAATTCGCACTTTCTGTCCTGCGTTAAACGCTGTCATTACAATCCTCCTGCATGAAGTGATTGGAGAACTCTACACAACGATATCAATAACGACAAGGGCCATTTGCCCCCAGGGGCGGCCCCGCGGCCCCGTTGATTGACACCAACAAAGGCAGTTACTAGACTTCTACCAGAATACGTTGGAGGAGACAGTGGTGAAGTATATCGTACAAATAGAGATAGACCCGGACATAGGTTCAGAGCTTGAAGAGGACCCTGAATTGATGCAGTCATTCCTGGGTACATGGCAGGCACTGAAGCCCATAGGTATGTACTTTTCCATGACCCGGCGTGCCGTAACCATCATTGTGGACGTTCCTAACGAAGACGGTATGTTCGAAGCGATTCACCAAACTTGGGAGATCACTCGGAGCTACCCTGAAATATGGCCCGTTGCAGAGATGGCTGAATTTGGTTCATTGTTGCAGCGTATAGCCAAGGCCTAGCAGTAGGCGATTCCCATAGACAAAGCAAAAGCAGGGCCTCCATTGGAGACCCTGCTTTTAATTGGCTTGAGAGACCTTGCTGGCCTGGCTGGTTTGTTAGCTGGCCGGTTGAAGGACAACGGTCTGGACAGCAATCTTGCCATCTTTGATGACAAGGGTGTCAGTGCCTAATGCGAAGAAACCATCAACGCTCTACGCGGTGAAGGCAACGTCTCCGACGACCTCTTGCTTAATCATCTTGAAGGCGGCCATAAACTTGGGAGTTACCATAGGGAACATTCCTTCAAAAAGGGCGCGAATCTCGGCGAGCCCTCGGCATGTTTGATCCTGCAACATAATCACGGAATCCTCCGTGTAGTCGGAAATAATCCCATCCAAGTCCGTAATCCCAAACATCTGCATGTGATGGCCAAATACGGCCTCTGTATCTGCTGAACTCATAGTGATAGCTCTCCTTCAGGTGATTAAATTCGTCTATTACTGTACGTGGATAGAAGATGCCGTAGCAAGCTATTTGATGCAGCGGTGACCTCACAATGCTTGACACAAATGCCCTTCGAAAATAGGCTTGGAGCGTTACAAGATTTATGAGTTGAAACTTGGTGAAGGGGAGGGGAACCATGGCAATAGCACTATCGCACGGGGGCGCTACCCAATATGCCTCGTTGGAGCGCTCTAAAGAGCTGCTGGTGGGGACGAAAGAGGGCGTGGCAATCCTTGAACAGGACGCGGCAGGTTCGTGGAAGCTAGTTCATCGGGGTCTTCCAGATTTGCATATCAGCTCCATCATCATGCCGTCCAAGGGTGACCTTATTTTCGCGGGGGCCTTCCACGGCTCTATCCACGCAAGCGCAGACGGTGGCCGGACGTGGGAACGTAGAGATACGGGCCTGACGCAGGACGATGTGTACAGCATGGCTTGGGTGGAGCGCGATGGTGGCGTTCGCCTGTACGCAGGAACCGAGCCTGCACACCTCTTCTTCAGCGATGACTTCGGCGGAAGCTGGACGGAGTTGCCGGGGATTCGCAATGTGGAGAGTATCCCCAACTGGACGTTCCCTGCACCGCCCCACGTTGCCCACACCAAGCACATCACCTTTGACCCGGCAAACCCGGACATCATGATGGTGAGCATTGAGCAGGGCGGCCTTTTGACCAGCACAGACGCTGGGCACACGTTCAAGGACCTAGAGGGGTTCCACGACGATGTTCACCGTATCCTTGTCCACCCTGAAGACTCAAATCGTATTTTCATGACCGGCGGGAACGGTGTCTACGTCAGCACCGATGGTGGCGTTACCTGGGATCACCGCACGGACAGGACGGACAACATTGGCGGGTACCCGGACACGCTAGTGCTCCACCCCCGGCAGCCGGACCTGATGTTCATTGGCGCTGCCCACAGCAACCCCGGAAGCTGGCGGGAGAGCCATTACGCAGGGGCCAAAGTATCCAGGAGCAACGATGCAGGGAAATCATGGATTCAGGTGAAGAGCGGTTTGCCGGACGACCTGCAGGGAAGCATTGAGGCCATGTGCCTTGAGGATCATGGAGATTCATTCTCCATCTTCTTTGGTACTACTGCTGGAGAGGTGTTCTCCAGCCAGGACGGCGGAGAGCACTGGAGCCTCATTATGGAGGGGCTGACGCCTATCTCCAAGGGCGGACACTACCGGGCTTTGACTACGGCCTAATTAGCCAATAGAGGAAAAAAGAAAAGGCCCCGTTATCCGGGGTCTTTTCTTTTTGTTCAGCGGAACCATGTTCTTGTTATACGGACGCGGGCTCAGTCTCCCTTGGATCTTCGTACACACCGGGGCTCGGCTCCCGGAGTCGGAGCAAGAAGAACAGAGCTGGGAGCATCAGTGCCATGCCAAAGAGGCCCAGGGTGGGAAACCCAAGGTACTCCACCACTACGCCGCCTATCAGGGGCATGCTAATGGCAGCCGCTGCGGTAAACGTATCGTTGGCACCTATGACCCGCCCACGTTCTGCGGGGCTTGTAGTGTCAGCGTAGAGGGCGGTTGCGGCAATGTTGACGCAGGACCAACCAAGACCCACAAGGAATGTCCCTGTTGTTATCACGGTATACGCGGGCGTTGCTACCACAAGCCATGACCCAGCGGATGCCAATACCAGCCCCATTAGCATCACGTTCCGTCTGCCAACTCTGTCCGCAAGCTTGCCCATTGGGAGGGAGAGGCCGAACATCCCCATGACGTGGATGGCTACAGAGAGTGAGATGGCGGACAACGAGAAGTCGTGGCGGCGAAGGGCCAGAGCGGTCATAGCCATCATCATGTTCATGTTTCCTTGTACGCAAAACATGGAAACAAAAGCAGTCAGCTTGGGATAGTGGTTGAGGAAGTAGAGAATGCTGACTTTACCGGGAGCGCGCTGCTGCGCTTCAGTCGGCACGTAATCGGGGTAATAATCAGCAAGGTTGGCGGCAATTTCCTTGGGGTCTGGCCGGACGCGCAACACCATGGCCATACTGACAAGCACGGCTATGGGGACGAAGAACCATGCAAGGGCGATGGGCTCCAATCCAACATTATCTGCAACAACCTCTGATGTCCTGATGAGGATTGGGCCAATCAGAGCGCCTACCAGTGAACCTGTAAGGACGTAGCCCAATCCCTCAGCGCGGCGGTTGGGCGGGAACATGTCTGCTGCTGCTACGCGGAGTTGCTGAACCGCGCCGGTACCCAGTCCCATGACTAGGATGCCGAACAAGAATAGGGGGAAGTACTCCAGCATGGCTGCAACGCCGATGATGGATGCGCCTGCCCCTACAAGCAGGAGTCCAAGGATGACCCCAGCCTTCCTGCCGTAAGCGTCTGTGAACTTGCCTATTGGGTAGGCAATAAGCAAGCGACTTAGCCCTGTGATGCTGGTGCCAATCCCCGCTAGGGCAGCTGTTCCTATCATTTGGGTGACAAGCACCGGCCCTAACGTAGGTACCATTTGCCCACCAGCGCCGGTGAACGCTTGAGAGGATGCTAGGTACAGCGTGTTCCTCTTGATAAGCGGTGGGATAGGTGATTTGGTTTTGGACTTTGCCACGGTCAACTCCTGCTCATCAGCAATTGCTTACGCTGAGAATTCTGTCTTTTGGTATGCGTCTACGTCAAAGTCCGCACCGTTTAGGGTGAATGCGCCCTCAATGGGGACACCTGTGATGACCGTGTTGCCAATGATGCATGCGTTACGAGCGTTCCGTATGACCTTGGCCACGTCCGCGGGGTCAGAAGGGGAATCAATCTCATAGGTAGTTTCTATGCGAGTACAGACGCCCCATATGGTCTCTTGAATGGCAGACCCCCCCACCTCTTCATAGGCCATAATGTGGGATTTCACCTTGGTAATCTCCACCTTGAACATATCAGCGAACCGGCCGATTTGAGCCATCTTTCAGAAAAGAATGGAAGCAACAAAGTAGTCCATAGCGCCTGGAGCGGAATCATCACCGCCAAAGGCTAAGCTCTCGTCGCACAGGAGTTCTCTGCCCTTAACTGTTGCCTTTTTGAGATGCTTGCCCAGGGACTCACCGAATCCCTCTGCTATGTACGTACGCTTGCCTGCTGGTCGCCCCTGGGTTGTGTCTGCCATGGTTCTGCTCCTTCGGGAAGCACTGGCTTTGGGTCATATGGGTGCGGGTCTCCACACATTCACTGAATCTGTGGCTATAATAGAGCAGTTTCTACCCAGCCCTCAATAGCGGTGCGTCCTTGCCGTGTCTGTTTTGAGGACTATCAACCGTTTATTGAGGAATAGTCATGCTTGGTGCTCTCTTTGCAGTACTGTCCGCATTCACCTTTGGCATTAGTAATGTAGCAACCAGGCGAGGCGTGGGCGGGAGCTCCGCGTCGTTTGGTCTTTACATTACAGTTATCCTTGGTGTCCCGCTCTTCGTGATTGCCGCTGCCGCTACGGGTCAGCTTCTGGACATCTTCGACCTTCCCACGCGGTCTTGGGTGCTCTTGAGTGCTGCCGGAGTGCTGCACTTCTTGATAGGCCGCTACTGCAATTTCCGTGCAATTGACGCCATTGGCTCAAACCGAACCCAGCCTATTCAGATGACCAACACCCTCTATTCCGTAGGAATTGCTGTTGCGCTATTGGGGGAGGAGTTGACGTTCTTAATGGGAGCGGGCATCGCATTGATCATGATTAGCCCTCTCGTCATGGTAGAGCGAAAAAAGCGCGCCAAACCCGCTCCTGCAGTCAGTGATGTAAACCCTTCAGTAGCTGATGCCGCGCTTGACGATGCGGCGACTCCCTCGGTCAGTGTAGCAGAACCTCGCAACGCCGCTACAGCACCTCGCTATGCAGAAGGGTACTTGTTTGGCCTCATCTCAGCGATGGCATACGGCACAAGCCCTGTGATGATTAGGTCTGCCTTAAGTGATACCGGGTTGGGCATTGCTGGCGGCCTGGTGGCTTATGCGGCAGCGGCAGCAGTGTTGGTGATTTCATTGATGCTTCCGGGCAAGATACGGGAGTTGCGAGGCGTTGATGTGAAGGTACTGCCTTTTTTCATGGTAAGCACAGTGTCGGTGTTCCTGGCGCAGATGTTCCGATTTGCAGCCCTGGCCATTGCCCCTGTGACCGTAGTGGCGCCGCTGGCCAGACTAGGAGTGGTGTTCACTCCTATCTTGGGGTTCTTCTTCAACCGGCACCTGGAGAGTTTCAGCCCTCGGGTATTGGTGGGAATCGCTTTCTCGGCCGCGGGTGCTATTCTTCTGGCACTTGGCATTAATTAACGCTGCTGGCTGGCATAGCCTAGGCTGCGTGTGGAGTTCAACGGATACTGGATGGACACTGAGAAGTTAGAACCTACTGAAAACACCGGCCTTTTCTATGGCTGGTGGATTGTCTTGGCATCTATGAGCGCTCTGATGCTTGCCAGCGCCTTTTACTGGCAAGGGTTTGGTGTCTTCTTCCTTGCCCTCCAAGCCGAGTTCTCTACGAACCGTGCTGCTCTCTCCGGGGCCATTGCCATGTCTCAACTTGAGGGTGGCATGCTGGGACCCGTGGGCGGGTACCTAGTAGACCGTTATGGCCCTAGACGTATGATGACCATCGGCATCACAATGATGGGCATCGGCTTTATAGTGTTGAGCCAGGTCCACTCACTGGTCACGTTTTACATTGTATTTCTGGGAATCATTTCCGTAGGTATGTCCATAGGCATTCGGGTTCCGGCCCTGGTGGCCCCGGCCAACTGGTTTATCAAGAAGCGTGGTATGGCTATTGGCATCTCCCTGACGGGCGGAGGCCTTGGGGGTTTTTTCGTCCCTGTCCTTGGTTGGCTGATTGCCAGCTACGGTTGGCGCACAACAATGGTCATTGCTGGGATAACGATTCTGATGCTAGGCCTTCCAATAGCAACGGTCATGCGGAGACGGCCGGAGGAGTATGGCCTGCTGCCCGATGGTGAGTGGCCCGTGGCACAGCTCCAACGCGTTGAAACTGTGCCGGGCGATGAGACTGTTGAGGAAGCTCCTTCCCCAGAGCCTGCTGAAGCGAATTTTAGCCTGCGAGACGCCCTTAAGATGCCGGTCTTCTGGTTCCTGGCTGTAGCTTTTGGCATGAGGCAGTTTGCCGTGGGGGCTATATCGCTGCACCAGGTACCGTTCCTGGTGGATAGTGGTAGGAGCTTGCAGACGGCTTCGATAATCCTGGCGTTTGTGACGGTGACCAGCGTTTTGGGTCGTATTGGGTTTGGGTGGCTGGCGGATCGGTTCACTCCACGCTACATCATGGCTTTAAGCATGATGATGGTGGGGCTTGGTGCGTTCATTCTGAGCAACGTAACAGAGGGGATGCCCATGCTCATCCTCTACATTGTGGTGTACGCCATTGGTTGGGGCGGGGGCGCTACAACGATGAACGCTACCCGTGGGGCGTACTTCGGCAGGCGGTCGTTTGGAACTATCTCCGGGACGATGGATTTTGTGCAGATGTTCGGACTGGTGCTGGGGCCAGTCTACGCAGGCTTGGTGTTTGATATTACTGAGAGCTACACCATGGCGTTCAACAGCTTCGCAATTTCAGCAGCAGCGGCGGGAGTGTTGATGTTCTTCTTACGTCCTCCACGCATGGTTGAAGCTGAACCAAAGATTCCTGTGGAGTAGTTTCCTTTTCAGTATGCAAGGGAATTTTTCTATCAAGCAAGGGTGAACACGAAGCTCCGCAGCCATCACCTGGTTGAGGGGCTTCGTTGTTTAACCGTCAGGCCATATGGAGCGAGGGTCAGCCTCGCTAGTGCAGCGGGCAGACGCCGACCAGGTTGTATTTCCAGCCGGCAACGGCTGTGCCATCTTGGGACAAGGCTTCAGCGGCGTACACATCGCCCGAGACGACGAAGGCCCCGATGTAGATGACGATTGCCGCCACAAAGGGCACAAACAATAAGGCGGTGAACGCTAGGATGCCCCACGTTAGCTTGGGCCGCTGTTCTAGCTCTTCCGGAGCCTGTTCCATCTGAAGCGCTCCGCCTCTCATTGGCAATGTATTTTTATCAGGCGTCTAACGTTCAACGCCCATTGGGGTGTACCACAGCCTGCCTCGATTACGCTGGATGAGTTAGTATCTCCCAGCTATGACCGTTGGCATCCTTGAAATAGAGCCCGCGACCACCTCTACGATTGTTGATCTGCATATCTTCCTGGGACGTAGGCAAGCTACCGTAGACAACCTTCTCTGACTCTATGCGACCAAAGATATTGTCGAATTCTTCGTCGCTGACTTGGAAGGCATAGTGGTGAGAATCAAAAGTTTCACGATTGTCAAAGTCCAGGGTAAACTTGTCATCTACTCGAACGGGAACGAAGTGCCCCATAGCCTGTATGCGCTCCAACCCCAGGATGTGGGCGATGTGTTTGGCCGAGGACTCCTTGTCATAGGACGGAACGATTGTGTGGTTAAGAGAAATAGCCATATTTTCTTCCTCCCCTGTTTATCGAACCAACTCAGCTTAAAAGTATTCCCGGACACCGCGCATGTCAATGCGGCAGGGTCTAGCCCTGGCTAGCTTCCTCGTCAAAAACCTCTTTGGCTACTTCAAAGGCGTTGATGGCGGTGGGCCAGCCTGCGTAGAAGGCCATGTGCATAAGTACTTCACCTATCTCGTCCGTAGTTACCCCGTTGGCTAAGGCCCGACGCATGTGGCTGCGAAGCTGGTTGGTGCGATACATCGCTGTCAGCGCGGCAAGAGTGATAAGGCTGCGGTCTCGCTTGGAGAGGCCGGGTCGCTCCCATATCTCCCCGTATACCAACTCACGGGTCAACTCTCCAAGCCTCGGCATAAGATCGTTGTATGGTCCTGTTCCTGGTTGGTTTGTCATATCACTCCTTTCGTATTGGGCCTGCAAATTTGGCCTACTCTAGCATGGAGCTGTCTGTGGTGTCGCCAAGCCCTGACTGCTACTATGAGCGTGTTAAAAGGATGCCCGCATGTCCACATTATTCAGAGGGATGTATGGAACGCTTGGACTTCTTCTCAGCCGTAGGCAATACGCCTTTAGTTGAGCTTACCCACTCAAGCCCAAAGAAGAGTGTGCGACTTTTTGCCAAGCTGGAGGGAAACAACCCCAGTGGTAGCATCAAGGACAGGGTGGCTTCCTACATCATCCGCAGCGCAGAGGTGAGCGGCGCGTTGACGCCGGGACAGACGATTATTGAGGCTAGCACTGGCAACATGGCTATGGCGCTGGCTGCAGCTGCCAAGCAACGCGGCTATCAGATGCAAGCAGTGGTGCCCCCACAAGTAGCTCCCGGCATCCCGGACTTGCTGAAGCTTTTTGGCGTGGGAATCACGTGGATGGAGCCCAGATCAGGGATGCTTGGGCCTATAGAAGAGGCGCAACGGCTGGCTAAGGAGAATGGATGGTGGTTCTCGCAGCAGTTCGCCAACCCGGCCAACGTCATGGCTCATTACGAGACCACCGGCCCGGAAATACTGGCGGCGCTGCCCCAGGTTGACGCTTTTGTGGCGGGCATAGGCACCGGCGGTACGGTGACAGGGGTTGGTAGGCTGTTAAAGGAAAGAAACCCAAATACCATCATTGTGGGCGTAGAGCCCAAGTTTGGGGAGAGACTCCAGGGTCTGCGCAGCCTTGAAGAGGGCTACATTCCGCCACTCCTTGATATGACGCTACTGAACCGGAGATTCATAGTTGATAGCGCATCGGCGTTTGAGGCGGTCAGGCGACTTGTGGAGATGGAGGGCATCTTTGCCGGCATTTCTTCAGGCGCGGTGCTTCATGCGGCGTTGCGTGTGGCAGAGGGTATGGAGAGCGGGAACGTGGTGATGGCCTTTGCTGACCAGGGGTGGAAGTACGTGAACGCCTTTCCGTGGATGTCGCATCAAGACCGTCCTGAGGGAACTCCTGACGATGTTGCTTGGTGGTAAAAGGGCTTAGCCCTTTACCCATGTTCCGCTTCGCGACCTAGAATGGCACCAGCACTATACGGACAATAGGAATTGTAGCGACTATGGCAGAGAAGTTGACCATTGAACAACTGGTGGAGTTTATCCAAAAGCGCGTGGAAACCAGGCAAGGCGGTGTGACGTTTGTCGCCATTGATGGCCCAAGCGGTGCAGGGAAGACCACCATTGCCGATGCGCTTCAGCAATCGGACTTAGCCGCCACGGTTATTCACATCGATGACTTCTACAGTGATGAGGGTGTAAACCCGCTAGGCGGCCTGACCCCTGAGGAAGCATGCGATGAGTATGTGGACTGGCAACGACTCCAGGAGTTGGTGCTTGAGCCACTAAAGGATGGAGATACTGGCTACTACCCGGTTTATGACTGGGTGGCCCGGAAGCCCGGTGAGTGGGTGACGTTGCAACCAAGGGGAGTGCTGGTTATCGAAGGTGTGTATGCCATGCGGCCAGAGATTCGAGACTCCTATGACGTTACCGTCTACGTTGATACGCCACCTGAGACTAGGCTCGGGCGCCTCAGTGAACGATCCGATAACCCTGTGTGGGTGAAGCGATGGGCGCAGGCTGAAGAGTGGTACAACGAGAACATCCGGCCAGCTGACTATGCTGACGTAATGGTCTCAGGGTTCTGAGGTTGGCGAGTCTTAGCCCGGAGCATGAGGGGCATTGCGGCGATAATGCCCAGACTGAACACCCAGAAAGCCAGTTGATAGCTGTCCCGCACATCGGCAACCCATCCAGCGAAGACCGGCCCGGCCAGCCCGCCAACCAATGCTACAGTCTCCATTGCCCCCATGACCTTCCCAAAGCCCCTGCTACCAAAGAGGTCTGCCTGGAGTGCCCTGCGTACCGGGATATAGCCGCCAATACCAAATCCATAAAAAGCCATAGAGATCATGATTCCCCAAGCACTATCGAAACCCATTGCGAGAACTATCAGCCCAATTAATTGGCTGCCCATAGACGTGATCATGATGAACCGTTTGTCGTAGTAATCGGCCAGAGTGCCCATAACCAATCGTCCGCCAATGCTGAAGACAGGGATGGCTGAAGCGGCGATACCTGCCACTGCTAGGCTGGCGTGGGCGTCCAGGGTTAAGGCGGGGATGATGTGGGCTACAACGCCGGTATGGGCGAATATCCACAGCGAATTCACTATGCCAAGCACCCAAAAAGCCTCTGTTCGTACTGTCCGGGAGAAGCTGAACGCGGGATCTGGTGTTCGCTGTACACCTTCGGGCAAAGCTTCTGGCGGAATGCCGTCAGGGTAGGTGCCGTACTGCTCCGGGCGGTGGCGAAAGGTCATGCTCAAAGGTATTCCGATGATCCAGAGGCCGACTCCAAGCATGAGTAGGGCCTGTCGCCAACCCATGACATCTATGAGCCAGACAACTGCCCCCACCATGAATCCGCTGATGCCCGCGCCTGTGGCCAAGATAGCCATGGCTCTGGATCGCCTTCTGCGAAACCAGTTTGCTATGGCTATATAGCCCACGGTTGGGCTGGCGGCGCTGAAGCCAATGGCAGAGATGAAGAAGGCTGCGTAAAAGGTTGGAAGGCTGTTGATACGACTGAGTAGTACCAGTCCGAGGCCAGCTATGATGACTCCGCCTATCATGACGCGTCGAGGCCCATAGTGGTCTGCCAGTATCCCAACGATGGGGGCTGCAACCCCACTCTCGCCCCGTTGCAGGGTGAAGGCAAGAGAAGTGGCGGCACGAGTCCAGCCGAACTCAGCTCGTAGAGGATTGAAGAGGGCCGTAAACCCGTAAAAGAAGACGCCACTGGTGTAGATGCTTAGCGTCATTCCCGCAGTGACAATCCACCAACCATAGAAAATGGGGGTGCGGTGGTCAGCATCTTCACTACCGGGCGGGCTGGATTCCGGGGGTGTGGACATAGATGAGTTGGCCCTTTCTACGGCTTTATTAGAGCACTGTGCGCTATAGAGCGTCAAGAAACCCTTCAACGGGCCAATCACTGTGGTATCATCCAAAGGTCTTAATTTATACGAATCTCCGGCTTCTGGAGGCTGAATGTACACCGTTGACCTGACCGGGAAGAACGCCCTCATCTTTGGAGTTGCCAACCACAGGAGCATTGCATGGGCAATTGCTCAGGCCCTGTATAGCGCAGGTGCAAGGGTTGGACTCACGTATCAGACAGAGCGACTCAAGGAGTCTGTAGAGGAACTGGCCAAAGAGATTGGTGACGCGCCGCTGTTCCAGTGCGATGTCTCCAACGACGGTGAGGTAGAGGAACTCTACAAGCAAGTTGGAGAGACCATGGGCCCGCTTTCAACGGTGGTGCACAGTATCGCCTTTGCCAATCGAGACGACCTCGGTGGCGACTTCTCTAAGACGGAGCGAGAAGGATTCCGTGTGGCGCTGGACGTGAGTGCGTTCTCCCTGCTCCCTGTAGTTCGTTACGCAGCGCCGTTGATGGAGGATGGCGGCACCGTAATTGCCATGACTTTCTTTGCGGCTGAGAAGGTGTTCCCAGGCTACAACGTGATGGGTGTCGCCAAGGCGGCGTTGGAAAATAGCGTGAAGCAGCTTGCGGCGGAGTTTGGTCCCGTTGGGATTCGAGTGAACGCTATTTCTGCTGGCCCTCTGGACACACTGTCATCCCGGGTTATCACCGGCTACCGTGATATGAAGCGTATCCACCAGGAACGCGCACCAATGGCCCGTAACATCACGCATGAGGATGTGGGTGGTACAGCACTGTACCTGGCCAGCGAACTCTCTTCAGGCGTTACGGGAGAGATTATCCATGTGGACGTTGGCTATAGCATCATGGGGCTTTAACCACTACTGACCTCGTATCGTGAAAACAGAAAGGGGCGGGTTATAACCCGCCCCTTTTCATTGCCCTTAAATAGCCCCGTCACATGGGTGAAGGGCTAGTCCTTCTACTGGAATCCTGAGAGTTCGTTGGGGAGTGATACCTCTATAAGGTGGAATTCCTTCTTAGTCACAGCCGCCGCCACTGTCTTCTCCAACTCTGCCAGTGTAGCGACCCGTGTGGCTCTCAGACCGTAGGACTCTGTGAGTCGTACGAAGTCCGGGTTCACCAAATCGGAGGCTATAAGCCGGTTATCGAAGGCGGCCTTCTGCGTCCCCTTGAGCACCCCCCAGGCATTGTTGTTCCAGATGATGGCCACGATGGGGATGTTGTACTGGGCGGCAGTGCCAAGCTCTTGAAGGTTCAACTGAAAGCCACCATCGCCGCTCATCAGCACCACCGGCACATCAGGTCGACCGACCGCCGCGCCAAGGGCCGCAGGGAACCCGAAGCCGATGTCTGCCCAACCGTGGGGTCCTATGAATGTCCGAGGCTCATAGACCGGAAAGGCCTGAACGGCTGAGTACGCCGCAAGGGTAGCGTCGCAGACAACCACGGCCTCTCGAGGGATGACGCGGCGTAGGGCGTCAAGGGCACGTAGGTGGCCGGCTTCGTTGGCTGCGAAGGTGTCACGAACCTGCTGGCGAAGCCCACCTGCTTCCTGTGCCTGGGATTGGCCCCTG
>CAVOCU010000009.1:0-39732 GCA_963694315.1 Dehalococcoidia bacterium
GGTTGCTACAGCCGGCATGGATCAGTCGAAGGAAGACGCGTTGCAACGTATCGGCGCGGAGGTCGTTCAACTTCCTGGCAAAGACGGACGAGTGGATGTAGGCGCATTAATGACCGTTCTTGTAGAGCGGGGAGTGAACTCCGTTCTCATTGAAGGGGGAGGAACCCTTCTGGCATCGTTGATAGAGCAGGATTTGGTGAGCAAAGTAGAGGCCATTGTTGCTCCCATACTCATTGGCGGGCGCAGTGCCCTCACTCCCGTGGAGGGCGATGGGTTCGGTCGCTTACAAGACGCGTTGCGACTGGAGAACCTTACGGTAGGCCGATTAGGGGATGACGTGCATATTGTTGGTTACACCAGAAGCAACCACAAAGACGGAGCGTAGGTGTGTTCACCGGAATCGTTGTAGAAAAAGGGAAACTGCTTAAATCAGCCGATGGCGTCTTCACCATAGAGAGTTGGCTGGCCGTTGAAGGTGGGCAAGTGGGCGATAGTATCGCTGTGAACGGAGCTTGCCTGACGATTACGGCCCTCAGTGAAGGGCAGTTTTCCGTAGATGTGACACCGGAGACCTTACGGCGAACCAGCCTTGGGGAAGTAACCTCAGGATTGTCAGTTAATCTGGAACCAGCGTTGGCGTACGGTGGCAGGGTTGGAGGACACCTCGTCCAGGGCCACGTAGATGCCGTTGGAACCCTTGTAGACGTAACGGCTGAGGGTAACAGCTACCTTATGACCATTGAGGCGCCTCACGGGATTATGCGTTACCTGGTGGAGAAGGGCTTTATCACCGTGGACGGCATAAGTCTGACTGTTGCAGGGTTGAACGATACGCAGCTCACCATAGCAGTGATACCATATACTTTTGAACATACCACGCTTGGAGAACGCCGTCCCGGCGATAAAGTTAATCTGGAAGCAGATATCTTGGCTAAATATACCGAGAAACTGTTGAAGGAAGGCGTAGGGGACGCGCAATCTAGCTCCACCTAGTCATGACTGACCGGGGCGAAGGAGGATCCAGTGCCTATCAGCACCATAGAAGAAGCGCTTGAGGACATCCGGCAGGGTAAGCCTGTCATCGTCGTCGACGATGATAGCCGGGAGAACGAAGGCGACTTGGTGATAGCTGCCGACAAGGTCACACCTGAACTTATCAACCTCATGGCCCAGGAGGCAAGAGGGTTGATTTGTATGCCAATTTCTGGTGAGCGGCTGGATGAGTTAAACATCCCGCAGATGGTCAATCAGAACACCACCAGTCATGGAACGGCCTTCACCGTCTCTGTGGACGTGTTGGACGGGGCTACTACCGGCATCTCTGCCCAAGATAGGGCAGCTACCGTGAAAGCAATGATTGACCCTTCTACTCGACCAGAAGACTTGGGTAGGCCCGGCCATATCTTCCCGTTACGGTATGCCAATGGTGGTGTGCTGGTGCGGACCGGACACACTGAGGCCATAGTTGATATGGCACGATTGGCTGGCCTGTACCCGGCGGGCGTCATCTGCGAGATTATGGCGCCAGACGGAACCATGGCGCGTATGCCATACCTAGAAGAGTTTGCCCAGAAGCATGACCTACGCATCGTGACCATCGAAGACCTCATCGCGTATCGCCGACAGCATGAGAAGTTGGTGGAGCGTGTGGCCGATGCCAAGCTACCAACCCGCTATGGTGACTTCGTCACTGTTGCCTACAGCAGCGTGGTAGATGCAGAAGAACATATCGCTCTTGTTATGGGTGACATCAAGCCGGATGAACCAACCCTGGTGCGCGTTCATAGCCAGTGCACCACAGGTGACATCTTTGGCAGCTTACGCTGTGATTGCGGCCCGCAAATGGACATGGCACTGGAAGCCATTGCAAAAGAGGGCAAAGGCGTGTTCCTGTACATGCGACAGGAGGGTAGGGGTATCGGATTACATAACAAAATCCGCGCCTATGCACTCCAGGACAGTGGCATGGACACGGTAGAGGCAAACGTTGAACTTGGCTTTGCGCCTGACCTCCGATGGTACGGCATTGGCGCGCAGATACTGGCTGATTTGGGAGTGAAGAAGCTGAAGCTCCTCACAAACAACCCCAAAAAAGTCGTTGGTCTGGAAGCATACGGTCTGGAATTGGTGGATCGCGTGCCTATCGTCGTGCCTCCTAACCCGGAGAACCAGCAATACCTGGAGACCAAACGGCTAAAAATGGGACACCTGCTTGATGAGCCCTTGGGGTAAGAGCCCAGTTAAAATATACGTAATCTTGACAATCGGATTTGATCTTTGGAGGCAAGTTGGCTACGGAAATAGAAGGAGAACCTAAAGGGAATGGCGTCAGGGTTGTCATTGCCGTCTCCCGGTTCAATGAGACATTGACCTTACGTTTGCTTGAAGGCGCATTGATGGCAATGCAAGAGCACCACGTGGAGGATAACAACCTCACTGTGGCGTGGGTACCCGGGGCATTTGAACTCCCAGTCTTGGCATCAACCCTTGCCGGTACCGGTAACTATGACGCCATTATTTGCCTTGGAGTTGTCGTCAAGGGAGAGACAGCCCACTTTGAACATATATCTGCCCAAGCTGCGTCTGGCATAGCAGCGGTATCCAGGGAAAGCGGAATCCCAGTGACCTTTGGTGTCTTGACCACATACACCATCCAACAGGCGATGGATAGAAGTGGCGGAGCGATGGGAAATCGTGGGTATGACGTCGCTGTGGCTGCATTGACCATGGTGGATGTCCTGAAAAAGGCTAAAGGCTAACAATCCCCAAATATATGTTTGTGTGGTTGGCCGCTGCGGCCGAGGGCCATCCACATGAAAAGGCAGTACAAGGCAATAGCGGCGCCGCCTAATGACGATAGAAACGGCTTGCACACGTACTAAGGTGCGGGCAGCCGGGAGGATACAGTGAATTATTGGATGCTGTCCATGCCAGAGGAACATTTCAACGTTACACGTGACCAGGGGTATAAGGTGCAGGGGTTTGGGATCCGTCAGCGCCGTAAGACGGACAGAATGGTCAAGGGAGACAAGCTTCTCTTTTACGTGAAGGGTCTACGGGTCTTCCCTGTGGCTGTAACCATCATCTCTACCGTGTTTGAGGATGAGACTCCCTTGTGGCTGAGCACTCAAGCTAACGAGCTATATAAGTACCGGGTGCGAACGCGTGCTGAACTGATACTGCGGCCGGATCAATACCTTCAGGCAAATCAGATTGCTCCAAGGATGGAGTACGTTCGGCGATGGCCCCCGGAAATGTGGCCGCATGCGTTTTGGGAAGAGTTGCACTTGTTACCGCGGAAGGACTTTGAGCTCATAGAAGAGGAAATGCGCAAAGTTCTGCGTGGGCAAGGCACAATTCCTGCACCACCACCGTCGGTGATAGCGACTGCAGCCATGCAGGTCAGCGAGCCTCTTGGGCTGGAGCTGCAAGACTCAGAAGGCGCAACCGCATAAACGCGCCTAGCTGAGCCTTGCGTAAACGTTATCGAGAATGCCTCAGGGCTCCTACCGGGACTTCCCTGCTTTGTCCAACGGTGCCAATTCCTTGGTGAATACTTCATCAAAGAGTGTTTGAAGTTGTACAAGACAATCGTTGCAAGGACGTTCAACCTCAGAAGCTGCGGTGTAGACCTTCAGGTTCTCTGTAGTGGTGATGTTGGGTAGCACAGAGCAGATCGATGGCTCACTCAACGCGAAGCTGATGGCCAGCTGGTCTAAGTCCAATGCGTGATGATTCTGCAGGAATCTCAACTCTTCTAGCTTGCGAACAGCCTCGTCCAACCACGCCTGGTTCCGGTGTGCCCGATGGTCGCCTGCTTCAAATACCGGCGGGGTGTTACGAAACTTCTCCGTCAGGATTTCAGAGGCATGAGGGACTCTGGAAAGCAGGCCTATCTCGTTCTCCTGAGCTATGGGGAAGAAATCCCGGGCCGGCTGCTGCTCAATGATGCTGTAGATGATTTGGACAGATGCGCCCTTGCGCTCTCCCATGAAGGTGGCACCCTCTTCAAACCAACCGATATCCGGGCCTAATGCCGCGCCATAGTACCGAATTTTCCCTTCGGCAATCAGGTCTTCAAGGGTGGCGAAGACATCGTCTCGCTGAATCGCCGTGACCCTGGGGTTATGCAGCTGGTACAGATCTATGTAGTCAGTCTTGAGCCGTCGGAGGCTCTGCTCGCAGGCATATCGTACGAACTCCGGCTCAAACTTCTGGGTGCGCTCCTTGTGGCCTTCCCTAGGAGTCGTATCGTAGATGTCATAGCCAAACTTGGTTGCATAGACTACTTCTTTTCGATGCTCAGCGAGTGCTTTAGCCAGTATCTCCTCGCCAAACCCGTCACTGTACGTGTCAGCGGTGTCAAACAGGGTAACGCCTAGCTCAAAGGCGTCTTGGAGGAGCTTCACGCCATCTTCCGGCTCAATCCTCCCCCACCAGTTTGTTGCCACTGTCCAGACGCCGAAGCCGACTTCAGAAACCTTGAGATCAGACTTGCCAAGTTGCTTGTATTGCATGATTGAACCTCAACAATAAATTATGGGACTCACGTGGGGCATACGAGTGGTAACGGACATAAGTTTAGTCTAAATCAGACGTACGTGGAATCAGTACGGAGTAAACGTCTCTGGAAGATAGTAGCAGAGGCGGCCCGTACGGACTATGGGGGTAGGCACCAAGCTCCGGGGCTAGACGAATCTAGACTGCCACCGGATTCAGTGTCAGCTTGCCGTCCCTGCGTTGGAGATACCCTCCCCTGGTCTCCACACCGTGGGAGAAGAGCAAGAGCCATCCATCGCGCTCGGCGATGGCAAGTAGGTCTCGCTTTTGCTCCAGAGTGCTTTCAGGAAACTGGTCAAGGGATGAGATTGTGGGTAAGCCCAAGTGATAAGCGGAGGGTACCAAATCGCCTAGGTAGGCGAATCGGCTTCCAAGTTGTTCTGCTATAACTACCTGGTGTCCGCGGCAGTGACCGCCGGTCACCTTGATGGTGACCCCTGGAAGGATTTCGTGATCACCATCAAGGAATTCAATCTGTCCGGCCTCTTCCAGCGGAAGGTAGTCCTCTGACCGGAAGGAGTTCTTGCCTAGCTCGTTTGGGGAAAGGGCATCCTCCCAAGCCTCGCGCTGTACCAAATATCGAGCTTGGGGGAACGTTGGTACGGTGTCTCCGTTGCGCACCCTGCGGGTACCACCGCCTGCGTGCATGAAGTGAAGATGGGTCAGGACAACGTAATCAATATCTTTGGGGGCCAGATCCATATCACGGAGTTCTTTTTTCAGTCGGTTGGCATTTAGGCCGGTGTTCTCACGCTCTTCGTCATCGTGTTTTGCGCCTGCGCCTACGTCAACCAAGATATTTTTGTTATTTGCTTGGATTAGGAGGGAGTTAATACCCCACCGGACGCGATGCCTTCGGTCAGGCTTAATCATTGTTTCCCATGCAACCCTAGGAACCTGCCCAAAGATTGAGCCGCCATCAACTTTCACAGCTCCGTCGTTTAATAAATGGATGCCAAGTTCTTTCATCTGCATGATTCATCCCCCATTACGCTTGAGCGGTATTGTCGATACCCAGTTACGCTGCAAAATTGTTGTTCACCAGACCACCAGACCAACGTATTTCCGCTAATAACCCCTACCGGTTTCCAGTCCAGTTGGAGAGACAATACGACATGAAATATCGGTCACCCTGTGGTCTGTGGAGACCATAGATTCCTGGGGTAGGCGTGTCAAGAGAACGTAAGTGCGTCTCAGATGCGAATATGGTGTGGGTTTCCACACTTAGCCAAAAACAGACATAACCAAGCCTGAAATTGAGAATGGAAACCACTTGGATGTCGATAGGAATGCCAACGAAATGACGGGTGGTTACCACAGAAAAGCCGTCTTAAATCTATTAAGACGGCTTTTCTAACGACGTATTTCGGAGGTCTCGTATCAGTCCGTTTCGGTTATCTCCACGGATTCAATGCGAATCTCTTCAGTTGGCGTAGACTGCTCACCGGAGGGGCTCATTGTGGTAGGTGTAGCAGCAATGGCGTTTACCACATCCAACCCATCGGTAGCCTGACCGAATATGGTGTACTGCTTCGGCAGAGCGACGTTCCCATGCATGATGAAAAACTGGCTGCCGTTGGTGTTGGGCCCGGAATTAGCCATTGCCAAGGTTCCGGGGATGTAATCACGAGTGAACTTCTCATCGGCAAACTTGTAGCCGGGGCCGCCAGTGCCTGTGCCGGTTGGGTCTCCGCCCTGGAGCATGAACCCTGAAATGATTCGATGGAAGATGACGCCGTTGTAAAACCCTTCCCGTGACAGGAACACAAAGCTGTTTACGGTGTTGGGAGTCTCTCCAGGGAAGAGGTCAAAGGTTATGACTCCTTTGTTGGTAGTCATAATTGCCTGATACTTCTTTGCGGCATCAATTGCCATGGCGGGGGGCGCTGAATATTGGTTGCTCACGTTCTCTCCTATGCTTAGTGAATTTTTTTATCTGCCTGTGACTAGCTCTCGATAATCCGAATCGTTTTGATGATGTCACCATCAGTGGACGCCAGTTGTGGGTCTCGGGGGCTAATTGCGTTCAGTATGTCCATACCCTCAATCACCTTTCCAAAGACTGCATGACAAGAAACCTGGAAACTTTGGCAGTCCTTGAGGGATCCGTCTGGGTTGAGCCCATCAAGGAAAAGCGTTTCCGTGTATGTAATGAAGAACTGGCTGCCATTGGTACCAAATCCGCTGTTGGCCATGGAAACGACTCCAGCTTTATCATGCCGCAGGTCTGGATGAAACTCGTCGGCAAACTTGTAGCCAGGGCCACCCATTCCTGTGCCGGTTGGGTCACCAGTCTGGGCCATGAATCCGGGAATGACACGGTGGAAGGTTACTCCGTCATAGAAGCCGGTTGTGGCCAGGTGCACAAAGTTGTTTACCGTGTTTGGTACTTCTGCGGGAAAGAGCTTGATATGGATATCGCCGTTGTCAGTAACAATGACGGCGGTGTATTCGTTATTAACGTCGATGGTAAATGCGGGTGGGCCTGAGGGATCGAGGCTTCCGAGATCAGTGGCGGGTGCGGGGGCTGCCGTTGCAGAGACAGAAGTAGGTAGGCTTGTGACGGATGAGCTAGACAGCGGATCATCACCTTCGCAAGCAACAAATGCCAATACTGCCAGGGACGCTAGGGCCAATAAACCTGCTTTGATCACGATACTCTCCTAGTGTGATTTACTTTTCCGTGGGTTAAGGGGCATCTACATAATTGACTTGAGCCTCGGCGTCCAGGGAGAGGAAATTCTCTCCCCACTGGTTGGTGCTGGTAATGTCCCAATCTTCGGTTAACTCTGAGGGCATGAACCGCAACCCCCAGTCTCCGCCATAGATAAGCAAAGCTTCACCGGAGCCGGATTCCTGTATTTTGACGGCAAAGGCTGGGCATGGGCTGCCATCATTTTCGCTAGACCAGCCGGTGACCTTATGCAAGGTGGTCTCTTTGCCAAAATCACCCGTTAATACTTCAGCCACCAATCGTGACTCAACCATGGTGTTGAAGATAAGTTGGGGGACGCCATCACAGTTTGCATTGTCTTCAACTTCCAGCATAAATGACATGAGTTGTACTGAGACTCCCCAACTGAGCCTTCCCATAAGATTACCCAAGATGGTAGATAACCGATTCATTGCTATGGGATGAGGTGAGTATAGCGGTGCTGAGGCTGGCGGGCAACAATTCTGGTCGAGATTTTGACTTAGGCTAGCTCTCGTTGGCGGTATTGGATGGCTTCTGCTAAGTGCGCCACGTTCACGGTCTCTGAGCCTGCAAGGTCTGCAAAGGTGCGATCGGATTTCAATGTGCGATGGTACGCCCGAGCGGAGAAATGAAGCTGCTCCATAGCGGTTTTTACCAAACGTTGCGCGGCTTCTTCTAACTGGCAATGGTTCCATACCTCTGATGGGCCCATGTCTGAGTTGGATTGAATGGTTGTCCCCACAAATCTGCTCCGCTGTTGTTTCCTTGCGGTTTCCACTCGACGGCGAACTTCGGTTGAGCCTTCCACTGCATCGGGAGAAGTGAGCTTCTCATAGTCCACGCGCGGGACTTCCACGAAAATGTCTATCCTGTCCAACAGCGGCCCGGAAATCCGTTTTTGGTAGCGGGATACGGTGCCCGCGCTACACGTACACGTTTTCACTGAGTCGCCGTGGTTCCCGCAGGGGCAAGGGTTCATGGCTGCAACCATCATGAAGTTCGCGGGGAACGTCACGCTCCCCTGGGCTCTGCTGATGGTCACTGTCTTGTCCTCTATTGGCTGCCGAAGAACCTCCAACACGCTTTGCCCAAACTCTGGTAGCTCGTCAAGGAACAACACGCCTCGATGCGCCAGTGTCACCTCCCCCGGTCGAGGCCAGTGCCCTCCACCCACCAGTCCAGCATTGGAGGTTGTGTAGTGCGGCGACCAGAAAGGCCGCTGAGACATCAATGGCGCGTCTAAAGGCATCAACCCGGAGATGCTGTATATCTTGGTCACTTCCAGCGCCTCTTGGGGGGTGGAACGGGGAAGAATGGAGGGAAGGCTTCTGGCGAGTAATGTCTTGCCGCTCCCTGGATTCCTGCACGGCTTTGTCTGCCAGGCCAACGATAGTCATCGTGGGAATATAAACCACGAATACCATTTGTACTGAAGATCCCCGGGCAGGCTGACGTGACAGTGCCGCTGGCTCCCATCAGGGATTAGAAAGGACAAACTCTAGGGTCGTTAGGCCAACTAGAATCTGAACAACGATTGAAGCTAGGCGTCATCGCCCCTACGCCAGGTCACAATACCCAAACTTCGTTGCCTTTGGGAATGCCAATCGTCGGCGTGGCTGAGTGGGGCATTCGAATAGCCGAAGCGGCTTAGTTATATTCATTCGCGGAAATGGTTTCAAGCCTCGCAAATGAAACTGCGAGTCGGGCCAATCCTCTTGGTCTGCGAAGGGCCAGCTCAAGCTCTAATCGTTCATTGCCGCCATGCTAATCATGGCCCTATTCGGTTCACACTGGAGAAGCACCTGACCAAGGCCTAGGAGGCTCGAGACCAGTGTTCCAGCGAGCAGTGAACGAAATGATTGTGACCTTCGGTCCGACTTACGACTTGGAGCCGTTGACTCAACTGGACTCCACCCGGCTGTCTCTGTGCCGGAGAGTTCGTATCAACGGATGCGATATCCTATTCGCCCGGCTCGCCAGACCAGTATTGATCCTTGAGCCGCCGCAGGTACGTCCTGTCCCGTTCCTCGCCGGATGCTTCGATGCTCTCTGGCGTACCGAACCACGGCGTGCCCTCCTCTAGGCGTTGCCTGATCTTCTCAGACGCCTCCGTGCCAAGTTCTAGACCGGCTGACGGGGCGAGTCTGACGTCCTTAGGCCATCGCCATATCCCGGCAACGTCGTAGTGCATCATCGGACCTTCCTGTGGCATGCGAAATCCGAAGGTTGACCGTATTCCAAGATCAATGTCCTCGGCTGTGGCTACTCCCTCGGCCCACAGTCGATACGCCTCGTTCCTCATCGCGCCCTGTATCCGGTTGAGCAGGTATCCGGGCAACTCCTTGAGTACTCTGATAGGCACATGTTTTATCCCTACCATCAGAGCGCAGGTCGTCTCAAACGTTTCGTCCGAGGTCCCGGGACCCTTGGCTACCTCGACTCCAGGGACGATAGCCGGTGGCGCGAAGTAGTGCGTTAACGCAATCTTATCCTGCCTTCGAACGTCCGAGGCGAAGTCGCTTAGTACGAGAGATGAAGTGTTGCTCGTGATTATCGTATGTGGCGGGCACAGCTCATCCAGTCTGTTGAACAACTCTCTCTTGTCATGGGACCTGTCGACAATAGCCTCTGTCACAAAGTCGCTATTTACCGCCAGCTGCTCCAACTCTGTAGTGGTCGTGATTCGCTGAATGGCCTTCTCTGCTTGATCCGGTGTGACAAGACCTTCGTGCACGAACAGCCGCGCGGTGGCCTTTGCCTTACTCATTCCCTCTTTTAGAGCATCCTCACCCAGGTCACTCATGATAGTGGGATATCCACCCAAGGCGAACGCAAGGGCGATGCCATGCCCCATCAGACCCGATCCGACCACTCCAACCCTCTTGATGTTCTCCAGACCCATTGCACTCCCCTTCAGGTCCGAGCGAATCACCCGGGAGGCCCTCATAAAAATTTCACTGAATTCAAACGATGCACAGTTCTTGGCGAGAGCCATCGTAGTAATACTTACGGATGCCGTCAACCTTCCTATCAAGCTCACAAAACTACCCGGCGAGAAAATCAGAGTTTCGATTGAATTTTTTTTGATTACCCTTTCGCAAAGCAGGTCGTTGCGCTAACGCCCAAGACAACGACTGGTTTCTTCTGGGCAATGATAGCCACTCTCCAAAAGGGTAGTTCTTTGGTCGTAGTTGCGAACAGTCCCCGTAAATCGTGCTCCGGAAGGATTCCCTTTTGGAGCACCAGTCATAGTGCTACAAGCCCATTAATCTCTGTGGAGCTTTCGAAAGAAAACGATCTGTGATTCACGTCCATCGTTGTTGAAATGACGGAGGCAATGCGTGAATAAATTGCGGCGAGAAGCTGTTTCCAGGACCAATCATTGCTCCAAATATTCGGCCTCCAAACTCAAGTCCTTGTGGACCATCCTAGATATTTTTGGATATTTGATCAAGAACGAATGTATTTGTATCAGCCCAAAGTTGGTCTTGATTGAATGCAAGGCGTGAGGCATTCGCAACACAATCCGCCAGACACAAAAGCTGCTCCCCAGTCTTGGATTTGATCTCAATGCTGCCAAGAGAAGAATATCTAATTCTGTGGTTCTCATCTTGGCCGGTGTACCACGTGTTCGAGGAACTCAAAGCGAGGTAGAGTATCGGCGCGCTTGGATTGATTGACATCATTGACATTTAAAGAAAATTAAGCCCCCAGTGCTTTACGCATCAATGCTGTTGCAATTTGACGCTGACGTCGCTGGTCACGTGTCCGTTGGGTCGAAAGTGTAGCGAATTATCGAACCAGTTCCTGCTTGTATCGCAAAAATTCTTGATACGCGTTTATACATTCCCCAACATCCGGAATTCGAACAGATCCATAATGGCCACATTCAGCGAGGGCCTGTAGGAAGAATGCTTTTTCAATGGAACCAACATCGAGCACCCTCCCAGTGGAGCCGCCGATTCGGATTGTGCCCACCTGGAGCTCGATTCCTGTTTCGATCATCGCAGTACCAACTTTTACTTGACCATCTGGAAGGTCAAAGGATTGGGAATTGCTCCAACTTCTTACAAAGTCCTCTGGAAACATAAGCAACCCAAGGGAGCTGCTATGTTCCCCCCAGATATCATCTGCAATGTCCATTGCAGTGGGAGTCCCGCCGCGCCGCCCCCCTCGTCGGTCGTGCTGAGCGATTATTTCTCTTTCCCTTGTGGCGGTGTATTGCTCTCGAATTGCATCATAGATTCGTTGCCGAATATCTGTTCACTTGGAAGAGTCTTCAATACCGATTATCTCTAATATGGCGTCATCGAGCCGCTGCCGATCGGGTAGGTCGAACTCCTCGTAAAGATAGCGACTTGTACCCCCTTTGACGGAAGGTTCGTACTGATTCACGTAGTCAGTTGGCAAGGTGAACACGCGTCGAAAATCCAAGATTGGTATCGAGCGACACGAGGCTTCCGTAATAATCACATCGTTGAAACATCTCAGGACAGTGAGCGCCCGACGGTTCAGATCCGCGTCTTCAAACTCGGGGGTATAAATGGTACATACTGCTGACGGTTTCGAAGTCGACGTAGAACTCCAACTCCGGAACCTTGCGTCACACCTCTTCACCAGCGGAGATATGGCGCTGATAGTCCAGGAAGGCGAGGTGCCTCAAAAAGCTATGGAAATTTTAGGAGCTTCTGATAATGAATTTGATGTATCGTTCAAAGGACAGGTGAAGGATATCCACGGTCTGGACTTGTCTCAGCCCCTACCTGGCCCCTTACCAGAACTCTACATTGATTACATGCAGCCCATGCAGAGGCGGGGCCTGAGCTACGACCTTCCGGACTTCAATGCATAACAATTGTGCACAGGCACTATATAAAAAAGGAGTACGGTCATTATTGACTGTGCCCCTTTTGATTCCAAAGATAATTTGTGAATCAGCTAATTGCTGGGTTCAGCGCTCCCGCCGTTCTGGGGCGGCGTTCGCATCCATACGAAACGGGCTGCATCGTACCCCAAAGCACTCTCACCTGATTCAGTTTTGAAGACCAGAACGCCTCGATATTTCCCCTGATCTACCACAGTTACGACTGCTCCTGGAACAACACCATGCTCAATGAGAAACGCTAGGAGTTCAGGGTCTTCCTCTGGTATCCGGTCCACTACGTAAGCGCTTCCCTGTGGTGCATCGGCCAAACAAATTACGACACCTGCCGGGGCCTGGTAGCCACTCCCTGGGATTGGCCTACCAAAGGGATTTGTTGTGGGGTTCCCAAGACGGGCGCGAATGCATTCCTCCAACTCGGGAGAGATTGCATGCTCCAAGCGGTGAGCTTCTATGTGGGCGCGATAGAGGTCCAAGCCCAAAATATCTACCACAAGTCGCTCTGCAAGTCGGTGCCGTCGCGCTATGGACTCTGCTGCCTTACGCCCCTTAGCCGTGAGCTCTACTTCCTTGTTGGCGGGAATCGTGACCAGGCCCTCTTTGGCCATTCTGCGCAGCATTCCCAGAATGGACGGGAGCGATGTGCCCACGCCTTCCCCTACGGGCAATCGTCGTATGTACTCGGCAAGGTTTCCGGGGGTTGTCCGTAGGCCTTCCTCATTGAGTTTATAGAGCGATTGGAGGTAATTTTCGGCGGCTGTGGAAATTCGCTCTGAGGCCTTTGCCCTCTGAATTTTGTTCTTTGCTTGAGTTGTCATGCCGCCACCTTCCCTTGAATGGGTGTGCTTATTGTTTTTGTGTTGCTATCCTGGAGGATTGAGGGTTTGGGCTGCTACCATGAAAGGCGGGCGTTATGAGAGTGGGGCGTTGCAGGTTCATAGACGTATCTACTGGTTTTTACTGAATCTGCTATGTATGATAGCACAGCTATGTGACTGTCTATGGAGAGGTATAGACCTTTCAGGGGTAAAACAAGGAGTGATGTGTACTATTTGAAGACGTTATGGCGCGGAAGGCGTTTTAACCTCGCCGTTATCAGTGTGGGAATTCTGGCTCTACTGGCCTGCGGCGCTCCAGATGACCCAACACCGTCTTCTACTATCCCTCAGTATGGTGGAATCTTGGTGCGCGCCCATGCTACTGATCCGGCAGGTTTTGATCCGGTGCAGGATAGCTCCATCAACACCCTTGACCTCATTGCGCCTATCTACTCCCAGCTTGTCCGCTTGAACCCAGAGGACATCGATGGCGCGCTCATACCTGAGCTTGCTGTGGCTTGGGAGGTGAGTGATGATGGCCGACAGGTCACGTTCCGCCTGAGGAGCGATGTGCGATGGCACGATGGCACGCCCTTCACCTCCGCCGACGTGGCGTCCCACTTTAATCGAGTAATCTCGCCGCCGTCCGGTCTCTTTTCAAGCCAACGAGCGCCCTTTTTGGACGTGGTGGACATACAAACTCCGGACCAGAGCACTGTCGTGTTTGTTACTGAGCAGCCCAATGCAGGTCTGCTAAGGAACTTTGCCGGTGGGCACTACATGGTTGTGTCCAAGCACGTGATGGAGCGGGAGACGGCTGAGAACCCCCGCGGACTGCGCAGCAACCCAGATGCCCTTATCGGCACAGGCCCATTCACATTTGTAAGCTATGAACCCGGCAACATCTTTGAGCTGCGAAAGAACCCCGACTACTGGGATGAGGGTAAGCCCTACCTGGATAGGATTCACTTCTTCATCATCAAAGATTCAGCCGCTAGGTTTGCGGCGCTGGTGACGGGACGAGTCCACACAACGCCTTCCGGTACGGCGAGTCTCACGCCGGCCCAGGCCACAGAAATCCGAAGCGGCTATGCAGATACAATCAACCTGGTTGAATCTCGAGGCCCCTTCTGGATGGGTGCGGCCTTCAACTCCACTAGAGCTCCTTTTGACGACCCACGTGTCCGACAGGCACTCTCTCTTGCCGTTGACCGTGACGCGTACCTTAAACTTGTCACTGGCGGTGCAGGTGGCGTTGGCATGATTGGAGGGTTCAGCCCTCCCGGAACCGGTTTCGGCCTCTCATTAGCGCAGCTAAGAGAGTTGCCAGGATATGGAAAATCTAAGAACCTTGATATCCTCGCGGCCCGAGTGCTTTTGGCTGAATCTGGAATTGTTGATGGGTTCAAGCTATCTATCATGGTGCGTGGAGATGTCCCAGTCTGGGTGAACTCGGCCCTCTTCTTCCAGGATCAGTGGAGTAAATTGGGACTGGACGTGAATGTGGAGCAAGCGGAGTTTGGCGCGTCGATATCTCGGATGCTTAAGGGTGATTTCGATGTGCGTATCGGCGGCATCGCTTTCAACACCCCGGACCCTGACCAGTATCTCTTCGCTCCGTTCGCTAGTGATGGCCCGAACAACTTGTACTACCCGGCTGACGCAGAGGTCGATAGGCTGTTAGCTGCCCAGCGTCATGAGTTGGATCCGGCTCGGCGTAGTCAGTTGTCACAAGAGGCTGAGATTCGATTGCTGAGTGAGATTGTCCCCTCTGTGGTGGGGCATTACGCCATAAATCTTAACGGAGTGCGGAAAGAGGTTCAGGGTTGGGTTCCGCGAGACTTTATGCTCTACAACCAGTCACGTATGGAAAATATCTGGCTCCAGGACTAGCAAGGGCTAGCCCTTGACCCAAGGATCTACGGCATAGAATTCCTGACTTCCTTCAAGCTTCTTAGTCGATGTGCGGTAGGTCTTAGGTGCGCCAAATCAAGCCGTAGGATGCAAAACAAAGAAGAGGCCCCGGCATTAAGCAGGGCCCTCTTCTTTGTTTTCGTGTAGGTAATTAGCCCCTGGGGGTGAAGTCTACCTGTGGGTTGGGGTGGTCTGGCAACTTCCAAACCAGATACCCTTTTTTGAACTCTTCGTGGTACTCATTTGCACGGGTAGTCGCTGCCGTATAGGCCTTTTCAAAGGTCTCAAAGTTCTTATCAGCAAGAGCGGCCAACACTGGAGCCAAATCTTTTTCAATGTAGTCGGTAATAGCTTCGGCATACCGGGGCCTGGTCTGAACGCCCTTTCTCATGAGGGAGATTGACTCCCGAACCTGGAACGTGGCTAGCTGCCAGTTGCTTTCCTTAGCGGCGTAGAAGACGTTCCACCATCGGTCGCCAACCATGGGCATTAAGATAGCCAACCCAGGTTGGAGGGCCGCCAACTCGTCCAGAGTGAAGTCCCTGTGGCCGTTAAACCCTGTCGGCCCCTTCTCTTCTGTATCCTTCTCTTCTTCTGCCATGATGTTCTCCTAGTATCGAAGTAATGTGGCGGTGTATGTCCTTAAATTAAGCACCGCCAGCGTACGGTAGGCTTATAACAGTGTCAACAGCGTTAGGTGCCTAAAGTTGACCTCAGTTGCCCTGCTCTATGCGGCTTCGAAGTTCGCCGTCAGCGATACGAGTCCGAACCTCGTTCGGTAGCTCAGCGCTAAGACGTCGGAAGAGTCCCTCGGGCGTGATTACTGAGTCTTCCGTTCGTATATCTTGCAAGCGTCTATCCACTTCACGGAAGATGTCTTCCTGGGACCATGACAAATGCGGGAACAGCACAACCTCACGGATGGTTGATTGACCGCTCAGGAGCATCATCAGTCGGTCAATACCCATGCCCAGGCCACCAGTGGGCGGCATGCCATACTCAACCGCTGTTAGGAACTCCTCGTCCAAACGGTCGAAGTCCTCACCGCCGTGGAATTTGCGTAGTTCTTCTTGCTCTTCAAATCGTAGCCGCTGCTCAACGGGGTCGTTCAACTCTGAATAGGCGTTGCATACTTCCATACCGTTGATGAAACCCTCAAACCGCTCGACGTACCTGGGGTTGCCAGGTATTCGCTTTGCAAGAGGGGTCATTTCTACCGGGTAGTCAATGAGAAAGGTGGGTTGAACCAAGTTTGGTTCAACCTTGTCCCCTAACAGCTTATCCACCAGCCTACCCCAGCTGTCCTCCTGGGTGACGGCGATATTGCGTTCTCGCATCTGTACGGCAAGGGAAGCCGCTTCCGGGTACTCCTCTATGTCCAGCCCCGCGTAGGTGATGATGGCCTCTCTCAGCGATAGCCTCTTCCACGAGGGCTTCAGGTCTATAGCAGTCTCTCCAACCTGAATCTGGGTGGTTCCCAGGTGGTCACTTGCCAGCGTTGAGACCATGGTCTCAACCATTTCCATGACCTCGTTGTAATCGGTGTAGGCCTGGTAGCTCTCAAGGGTTGTGAACTCCGGGTTATGCCGCGCATCCAGTCCCTCGTTACGGAAAACCCTACCTATCTCGTACACCCTGTCCAACCCGCCTATGATGCAGCGCTTTAAGTGGAGTTCCGTTGCAATGCGGAGGTAGAGGGTTCTACTGAGGGCGTTGTGCTGCGTTGCAAAGGGCTGCGCTACGCCGCCGGCGGCTACCGCAAGGAGGATTGGTGTTTCCACCTCAATGAAGTCGCGGTTGTTCAAGAACCGACGAATGCCATCCACAACTTTGCTTCGTAAGATGAACCGTTCTCGGACTTCCTGGTTGGACAGTAGATCCACTTCACGCTGGCGGAACCGTTGTTGGACATCCTGGAGGCCATGCCACTTTTCAGGCGGTGGGCGTAACGCTTTGCCTAGCAACGTTATGCTCTGCGCCGCTACTGAAGGTTCACCCCTCCGAGTACGAGTCAGCTTTCCGCGTACGCCTAGGAAGTCACCAAGGTCAAGCTCTTTTAGCAGGTCGTAGCTGTCGCCTAGGACGTCTCTTTGGAGATAACCTTGTATCTGGCCCGTGCCATCTCGAATATCCAGGAATGCGGCCTTGCCCATATTACGAATGGCGATAACCCTGCCAGTAACGCTAACAGGGCGGCCTTCCGCGGATGTAGCTTTGGACTCCCTCTGTGTCAGGAGCGCCAATGCCCTTTGAATCGTATGGGTTCGCGGATAGCGTGCTGGATAGGGGTCAATGCCTTGCTGCCGGAGTCGCTCCAGCTTTTCTGATCTAACTTGAAAAAACTCGTCGCGTTCAACCACGGAAGTTTCCTTAGCTTCGGCGAATACCGCTCCGTAGAACGGACGCCATTGTATTTGCTGGGCGTAGACTCAGGATACATTGTAGCGCACAGGGAAGTTTGGGGCATAAACGGAGGAGGGGTTAGCGCAAAGGCAGGAAGTCTAGTGGGTTTCTATGATGGTGAATTTCTGGACCCCGCTGGGGGTTTTTACCTCAGCATCCGCACCTACACCTTTGCCCATGAGGGCTTGCCCAACGGGAGACGCATTTGATATGCATCCGTGGGCAGGATCTGCTTCCATGCTACCTACGATGGTGTACTTTATGGTCTTTCCAGCAGCGTCTTTAAGTACCACCAAGGATCCCAAGATTACAGTCTCGGAAGGGGTTTTGTGCTTCGGTATGATGACGACGTTTCTGAGTGCCATCTCTAAATCACTGATGCGGCCTTCAACTGTAGACTGATACCGCTTGGCCTCTTCAAACTCTGCGTTGTCTATGTTTCCGCCAATTTCCGAAGCACGTTTGAGCCCCTCTGCTACTTCGCGGCGGCGTACATTTACGAGTGTATCCATCTCATTTTGGAGCTTGGTCAACCCCTCAGGGGTCAGATAGTTTTCAATAGGAGCCATCGCACCCCCTCAATTACAAAAAACGCTGGGAGGAAGCCCTAGCCTATCCCTCAGCCGTCGCATGATATATGAGTGTGTTCTGAACTTGCAACAATCTGTGGGTGGATGTAAAGACAATATCGCGCTTGGCAGTAAAGGTATTTTAAAGTCGTTGAAATAAGAAAAGGGCCATTGCATTAAGCAATAGTCCTTTTCCTATTCCTGGTTTTTCACTAGGGTCTAGCGAGAATCAATCTAACCGCAGCGGTTGCTACGCCCTCCCTGTGACCTTTTTGATGAGGCCCGTTGCGTCATCTGGGGCGTTGTCGCCAGTCCAGACCACATATTGGTCAGGTCGAACCAGCACTAGCTTGGCCTCGTACTTCTCACGGCCATCTTCCTGGGAGTCTCGTACCACCTTGAAGGGTACGTTAAGCGATTTAGCTGCGCCTTCAATCGCCTGAACGGCTACGTCCTCGGCACCGAATGCCAAGAGTGTGAAGCCAGTACCAAGTTCCGCTGCGAGATAGCGGTCACCCGATAGCGGCTGTGGCGGCAAGTGGTGGCCTGGTCGAGCTTCATAGGAATGGGATCCGTGGGCGCTACAGACGGCCCCGGCAGGGCCGATGACCACAGACGAACCTGGGTAGTTGGGTTCATACGTCATTGTCCTTCTGCCCCCAATCTCTTCCAATTCCTTCCAGGCAGTCTTGAACTCTTCTAAATCTTTCTCGGGGCTGTAACGCGCAAGAAACTCGGCATCCCGTTCGATACCCCGTGCGATGAAATCCTCGCCGGTTTCCCAGAACACTGGACGCCGTTCTTCGCTGTAAGACTCTAGGAGTGCATCGCTACCCCACCCTTGTAACTTAGCAGCCAGTTTCCAGCCCAGATTGGTAATGTCTTCCAGCCCGTTGTTCAGCCCGAATCCTCCATACGGAGGGTGGGTATGCGCGGCATCTCCTGCGATGAATATTCGATCTACCTGGTACTTATCGGCAACAGCTACGCGGAGATCCCAGAATCCCACATGGTCAAATTCAGCTTTGAACTCAAACCCGGCAGCCCGGTTGAGGAGACCCTGGAAGTCATAGTTCTCTGCGGTAGTGTCCAAGGGCACAGGGGCGTGGAAGAACCAGGTTTCGCCCACGTCAACACGACCAAAGAACATCCAGTACCCCTTCATGTCTGGGTGGAGTGCGCGGTACGTCGTCCCGTTGGGGAAGCGCTCAAATGCCTCATGGAGCTCCTTGGAGCGGAAGACCGCAAGTAACATCTTTTGGTCAAAGTCTGAGCCGACTCGCTTGATACCAATCTGCTCACGGACAGTAGATCGAGCGCCATCACAAGCAACAACGTAATCAGCCTCTAGAACTCGTTTCGTTCCGGATACGGTTTCGTTTGTGGTCTCCTCCATATCAACGAACCCTGCCCATTCGTAACGGCCACCTTTCCGTGCGGCCCCTTCGGTTTCGCCTATAGTGACTTTCACTCCGTTTGCATCCTGCTCTACGGTTTCTACTGTCCAACCGAAAAGAGTGGTCACAGAAGGAAAGTCTTTGACGCGCTCGCGCAGCACCGCTTCTGTCTGGTACTGAGGAAGCCGGTCATTCTTTTCAAAATAGTAGTCTCGGACAACTTCACGGCCTGCCGGTGCCCACCAATGTTCGCTCATCATATCCCCGTAGGCAGTCACTCCGCCTATGGGATAGCCTTGCGGCATTAGGCGCGCATTCCGAAGCTGATCCACAATTCCCCAGAAGTAGAAATGCTCAAGGGTGCGTTGTGTCAGGTTCTGTCCTTTGGGAAGGTGCTGCGGCGCTTCATGCCGGCCTACAACGACGCAGTCTATGCCACGGAGTCCGAGATCAACGGCCATTCCGACTCCGACAGGTCCTCCACCTACAATGATGACTTGATGACGCTCTGCCATGGGGGCTCCTCCTCAGGGTAAAATTTTTGTGCAACATCATGGGGATTCAAACAAACCTAAGCACGTCAAATGGTACAACCATTGAAATAAGAGTACTAGGGCCGAACGATGCAGCTATCAATAGACGATAATGCGAATAAGGTTGACGGTCGGGTGCTCCCCTGCTGTAATAGGTGGAGAGTTTGGAGAGATTGCACTAGTAGTCTCCTTAATCACTGCCACTAGTAATCGTGGGGCTGTAGCTCAGCTGGGAGAGCACCTGCTTTGCATGCAGGGGGTCTGGGGTTCGAGTCCCCACAGCTCCACCACTCAAACTCCATAGCTGGCTCATAGATGAGTCACGACGCCCGAATCAGCTCACCGGGAATCACCAATCAAGGGGCAGCCCGCGCATAGATGTATAACCCCTGCTATCAGTTTGGACGAAATTAACCCACATTTCTGGGTTTAGTCTCTGGTGCAAATAGAGCAACGAGGATCGCACTCACTACCAGCCAAATAGCCACAACTATGAAAGCACCAGCAAAGCTCCACCATTGAGCCAATGCCCCTACCACTAACGGAGCTACAAACCCTCCAGAGGCCTGAAATAAAGACCACACACCCAAAAACGATCCTCGGCCCTCCTTCGGCGCTAGGTCCATAGCATATACCTGTGATGTGCTCTGGCTCATTCCCCATGCAAGACCATAGAGCAACACCATGGCTAAAATGCCAGCATAACTTTGGCTGATGCTTAAAAGGAAAGCCGAGCCAGCCAAGAGGAAAAGACCTGGGACTAGAGAGAACTTCCTCCCATATTTATCACTTAGCATACCGTTGGGAAATGACACAAACACGGCAACTAAGCCTCCCATGGCCAGAAGCGTCCCGATGCTTGTTGGACTGAGGTCTATGAATTCTTTAGCAAATAAAGGCAGAAGCGTTTGAAAGACCCCTTGTCCCATCATGCTCACAGCGAAGGTTGCAAGAACCAGGAATAAAAACGTCTTGTTCATGAAGGGGGCCAGTTTGCGCACCGTCTCGCCCGAGATTGTTTTGGGCGAATCCTGTTTCTTGAGTATGGATTGAGGTTTGCTTTCCCTAATCAGGAATAGGGCTACCGCAAGAGTCGCGATCTTCGTGACTCCATTGAACAGGAAAATTGTTTTGATATCAAAAAAAATAAGCAGTATCCCGCCAATCAGTGGCCCTGCTACCTGTCCTAACCGTTGAGACATTCCTCGTAGTGCGACTACACGACCACGAACTTCCTGCTCAGTGACGTCGGCGATGAGGATGTTGGCGCTTGTCATCCACATGGCGATTCCTATTCCGCCGATGAACTCAAGAACGAGAAATTGGAAATAGTTATCGATGAAAAATTCGAGAAATGCGGTGATTCCTCTGAGGGAGGCTCCTGTAATCATGAGGGGTTTACGCCCCCACCGATCGCTCATAAAGCCCGTGATTGGGGACGCAACCAGCATGGCCACGGCGTTGAAAGCGAGGATGAGCGTGACGAAGAAAATATTTGGATTCAGTGCGTATGCAAAAAGAGGCCGCCCCAGGTTCTGAGCGCCCCCACCGGTGCCCCAAAAGAAAAACGCACCAAAGATTGGTAAGGTGCGTTTAGTTAGAACACTGGGCTTGTTTGTTTGTTGCGGCTCTAAATTATTCACACTGCTTCGTAGTATATCTTGTGGCATCTCGCACCCCAAGGCCTTATGGACTCTAAAGATGAGCTCTTTTACCAGGGTGTGTCTACCTTTTGGGTTTAATGGTGGAATTTTATATCAGACCTAAGGGAAATTTTGGGCTTCACCCTAAACACTTTCTTTGAATGGGGCGCATACCCTCTGCCCTACCGATGGTGGAATCGATTCACTTAGGCAAAGCAATGTTCAATCGCGTGCATTTGATGAAAAGGGGCCCCTTAGTGTAAGCGTAGGTGCTCCGACGCGTGTATCCTTGGGGTTGGGCGTGGAGTAAGCACCCGAGAATTAGCAACCTAGCGCTTTCTCGATGTAGCATGGTGGCATGTCAGATAACTACGATGTCATCATTGTTGGCGGTGGAGCCGCTGGACTGATGTGCGCTATAGAGGCTGGGAGGCGCGGGAGACGCGTTCTGGTGTTAGAGCATGCAGACAAGGCAGGGAAGAAAATCCTTATCTCTGGTGGGGGCCGGTGCAACTTCACTAACCTTCGAGCAGAGCCAGCGGTGTACATCAGCCAGAACCCGCGGTTTGTCATATCTGCCATTAGTCGATATACAAGCGCCGACTTCATTGCTCTGGTTGAGCAACACGGCATTGCTTATCACGAAAAAACTTTAGGCCAACTCTTCTGCAACAGTTCAGCAGAGCGAATCCTTGAAATGCTGCTTCAGGAGTGTAGTGAGGGCTCCGTTGAAATACGGACGGCCTGCACTATGACTGGCGTGAAACGGGACGATGATGGGTTCAACGTATCCACATCCCTCGGTTCGGTGTCGGCTGAATCGCTTGTGGTCGCAACGGGCGGGCTATCAATCCCCAAGATGGGCGCAACCGGATTGGCGCACTCCCTAGCGCGGCAGTTCGGCCTTAGCGTGACTGAAGTCAAACCTGGGCTAGTGCCCTTCACGTTCCAGCCACCAGCCCTTGACCTGTTCAGCAATCTCTCCGGAGTGTCGTTGGACTCGGCTGTGACCTGTGGCGGCGTCACGTGGTGTGAAAGCATGCTGTTCACGCATAAAGGCATTAGCGGCCCCGCCATCCTTCAGTCATCATCTTTCTGGCGCAAAGGGGATGAGGTGGAGATTGACCTGCTTCCGGATGTAGAGGACGCTCCTACGTACTTCGATGCCGAGCGCGCCAGTCACCCCAACATAGAACTGGCCTCAGTAGTAGGCCGTCTGATACCTAAACGTTTGGCACAAACCCTGTGCGGGGCTCTTGGTGCTCGTTCGCTGCGCTCATTGTCCAATCCGGAGCTTACTGAATTTGCGCAATCGCTGAAGCACTGGGTAGTGAAACCTGATGGAACAGAGGGGTATCGCATCGCAGAGGTTACCGTAGGTGGTGTCAGCACAGATGGGTTGTCGTCGCGGACAATGGAAGCAAAAAACGTGCCCGGCCTGTACTTTATAGGCGAGGCTGTGGATGTTACCGGCCCCTTGGGGGGATACAACTTCCAGTGGGCGTGGTCTTCTGGGTACTGTGCGGGGCAGGTAGTCTGAACAAAGCGTCTGACTGATTTCGACGCAACCCTTACTCCGAACGTCTGTTTCTGTTATACTCCACCCAACGGTACACTTCCGGCAGCCTCAAACAACCGCTGGGTTTTGGCAAAGAACCACATCAGTTTCTTGCTCCTCCCCATTGTTCATGCCACGCTGACGGGTATGTTCCGAACTTATAAGTTCGAAGGAGTCAGTGTTTTGACGTTATCTAATACCCTTCGCCAGGGGGCGAAACCCAACTCCGGTGGCCCACGCCGAGAAACCCACCCCGCAGTTTGTGTTGTATGTGGCACAAACACCACAGTTCCCTTCATTCCCCGTCCTAACCAAGCTGTTTACTGCCCAGATTGCTTTAGGTCACAGAACCGACAAGAGACAAGCGCCCATCCGGTTAGCGCTGAGCAGCAAGCTCGGCTCGCAGCCGTTTTCCCCGATATGACGATTATGCCCACTACAAGGGCAGCTCTCGCCGAAATGGAGATAAAGGACCCAACACCAATCCAGATAGCAACGATTCCTGCCCTTTTGGCGGGTAAAGACGTAATTGGTCAGGCCCGAACTGGATCCGGGAAGACCTTGGCCTTCGCGATTCCAATCGTAGAGGGTGCCGATCCATCCCAACGCGGCGTTCAGGCACTGGTACTGGTCCCAACCCGTGAGTTGGCCATGCAGGTGGCTGAGGTTGTTCGTAGATTGGCGAAGCGACGGTCGCTTACGGTAACCCTTCTCTATGGCGGACGTTCCCTGATACCAGAGAGTCGAGTTCTGCGAGGCGGCGCCCAGATTGTCATTGGTACACCCGGCCGGACGCTGGATCACCTCCGACGTGGAGGCCTAATCCTCAAGAACCTCAAAATGTTTGTACTGGACGAAGCCGACGAGATGCTAGACCAAGGGTTTCAGCATGATGTAGAGGCTATTCTAGAAGCGACACCCGTTGCAAGGCAGATGGCTCTCTTTTCTGCGACGCTGCCAACCTGGGTGGCAAAAACTGCTCACAAGTACCTGCACAATCCAGAGTCAGTTGCTGTGGACTCTGATGGCACGGCGCCCCCGGAGATTGAGCACAAGATTTATGAAATTGATAAGAGCCATAAGATAGCCGCCCTACGAACGTATTTGGACAAGCGTACCGGGCCTATTCTGATATTTGGCCGTACAAAGCACGGTGTACAGAAACTTGCCACACAACTTGTGGATCTGGGTTACCCCGTTGATTCCCTTCAGGGCAACTTGAGCCAGAACGCAAGAGAAACAGTGATGAGGGGCTTCCGCTCTGGCAAGGTACCGATCTTGGTTGCAACAAACGTTGCAGCTCGCGGATTGGATGTCAAAGGGATAGAACAAGTTATCAACTTTGACCTCCCGGACTCGGAGTCGCACTTCACCCATCGCACGGGCCGCACAGGCCGCATGGGGCAACAGGGTGAGGCAATTACGTTCATCACTTGGGAAGACGGCAAGAAGTGGCGAGAGATTGAACGCGCATTGGGACGCAAGTTCCCGCGAGAGATATGGCCTGGAAGCACCAGCCAGTTGGATCGCCCCGGCTTCGGTGGCGGCGCTGCCCCCCGCAGGAACGCAGGAGGCTTTGGCCCCCGCAGGAACGCTGGTGGCTCTGCCCCCCGCGGGAATGCAGGCGGCCCCGGTGCCCCACGTAGTCCTTCTTCGGCGAATCGTGGTGCATGGCAACGGCCAGGAGCACCACGGACAGCACCCTCCAGGCAGGATGGAAACGGTCGAGCCCCTCAACGCTAGCCTGACATAAACGAAACACGTGTTTTGGAATGGGCCGATACTACTATCGGCCCATTTGTCATTTCTACCCTACCTGTACGTGTCCACCCACCAGACCTTTCCCCTACGGTAACCATTACCGTTGCAACTCACTTCAGGTTAGTTTGACCCATTATTAAGGGACAGATGGCCCTACCACGCCCCTGCCATTGAAACCATACTCGCTCTAATAGTCTGGTAAGGCTATGTCTTTCGGGGATGTGGCCGGCCTAATCAATGGAGGTGAATGGAATGCTGTCAAAGGAAGAAAATGAATTGGTAACCAGGGTAGGCCCGGGTACCCCTATGGGGAATACCCTCCGGCGATATTGGATACCTGCTTTGCTTTCTTGGGAGTTGCCTGAACCGGATTGTGACCCCGTGCGGGTGCGCCTGCCGTGTGAAGACCTTGTGGGCTTCCGAGACACGGACGGGAGAATTGGCATCATTGATGAGTCATGTCCCCATCGGCTGGCCTCAATGTGGCTTGGGCGTAATGAAGAATGTGGGCTGCGCTGTGTGTACCACGGTTGGAAATTTGACGTGGACGGCAATTGTGTCGACCAGATGAACGAGCCCGTCGGCTTTGAAGAGAAAATCAAGATCAAGGCATATCCAACTGTGGAAATGGGCGGGATTATCTGGGTGTATATGGGGCCGAAAGACAAGCAGCCAGCGCCTCCGGCTCATGAGCGTTCACTGGTTCCTGATGAGAGACGCTACGCCACCAAGGTTCTGCAAGAATGTAACTGGCTACAAGGACTGAAAGACGGTATTGATACGTCTCACGTGCCAATCTTGCATAAGGCAATCTCAACCACATCATCTCAGCCGGGTATAGACCCCAACAGTGCCTTTGTGCATGGAGAGGCGCCAACACTCAAGGCGGGCATTACTGACTACGGATATCGCTACTTTGGCATCAGGAAGTTGAGCGCAGACGAGCGTTACGTGCGCGGGTACCGCTTCCTCATGCCCTGGACCCAATTGCGTCCAGGAACTGAGGATGAAACCGACGACCACTTCTGGGTGCCCATAGACGATGAGAACTGCGTGGTATGGAATTGGTTCTACACGTATGAGAAGCCGTTGGAGGAGGGCAAACGAGACCCCTGGCAGGCAGGTAACAGCTTCACTTCTGACATTGACATCAACAACAGGTTTCGCTCCTACAAGAACCGGGGCAATAACTGGATGATAGACCAGGAGAAGCAACGCACAGAGACTTTCACCGGCATATCAGGCATCAACATCCAAGACAGGGCTACCCAGGAGACAATGGGCCCTATAGTTGACCGCACTCGAGAGCATTTGGGCCCGGCAGACGCGGCCATCATTGCTACACGTAAGCTCCTGGCAGAGGCAGTTAGAATTGTGGAAGACGGAGGTGATCCTCCGGGCGTTGCACCCACGTACTATGAAATCCGTGCAGCAGAGGCTGCCCTCCCAATAAAAGATGATTGGTTTAAGGCCTTGATGGCTCGTATGTATCCAAAGACCGGCGGAGTCAAAGTATAGAAGTTAGCCTTGAGATGGGGCTCTGGCAAAAGCCACAAAGGCCGGCCAAAGCCCCATCTTATTTTTTGGGTGTTAGCACTGCAGCAGGTCACGCCTTGTTTCACGATAATAGTGTTTGCGCGGTAATAAGCGGCTTAAAGCCGTCAGCCGACACCTCAGGACATATCCTGAGGGACATTATGGAGCGTGAATAATGACACCTGAGCAAGTTGAATTAGTTCAGTCAACATGACAGAAAGTTGTTCCCATTGCAGGAACGGCAGCAGACCTCTTCTATAACAGGCTTTTTGTGCTTCATCCTGAAGTCCGAGCGATGTTCCCAGACGATATGGCGAAGCAGAAGGAAAAGCTTGTGTCCGTCCTGAACACCGTAGTGACTTCCCTTCATAAGCTTGAGTCGCTAGTACCCACTGTAGAAGAGTTGGGTCGGTTCCACGGCCGCAAGGGCGTAAAGGCCGAGCATTATGGTGCCGTTGCTGAGGCGTTGCTCTGGACCCTGGAGAAGGGTCTAGGCGTTGCCTGGAGCTTGGAAGCCAAAATAGCCTGGACAGAGGCGTATACCATCCTTACTGAGACCATGCAGAGTGCTGCAGTAAAAGCATAAACCTCTAACTGAATTCTGAGAAAAGCCCGCTTAGGTCAATCCTAAACGGACTTTTCCTTTGCCCATTGTTTGACGTTCCTTGAAGCTGCCAATACAATCAGCGCGGTCTCATCAATCTGAAAACAAAATGGAGGCGCGCTATGTACCTACTTCAAGAGATTCTTCACTTTGGAACCGGCAGAAACTCAGAGGCTATCAAACGCTTGAACTGGATTCACTCTCTGATGCAGCCCAACCCTGGGTTTGAGGCTGCCCAGATATGCAGCTATCTGGGTAACTCATCCCGCCACCTCATCCTGCGTATGTGGGAGGACAAGGATGCCTTTACAACGTTCCGTGCCACACCTGACGGTCAAGGTTACGCTAAGAATCGCCCTGAGGGCATCTATGAGGGCCAACCCGTGGGGCGAGAGTGGGAAGACATCATTGATACACCGGGAACCGCAAAGGGGAACTTCCTGATACGTGGTGTGTTTGATATTACTGAAGGCCGCTGGGACGATTACACCGCACTGCGCAAAGGCCAGGACGAAGTCCATAAAGAGATGGGTGGGCTCCAGTATTCCCGGAACTTCAAGCAGTTGGACGAGGAGAACTCGGCATTGATGCTGATTCGCAAGACCAGCCGTGAGGATCACCTGAAGTATATGGAAAGCCACTTGCTGGCGAATCTACGGACCACCGGGCCTACCGGAACATTCACAGCTAAGGGCAATGAATACTACGAAATCATCGACGAAGTCACCAAATAGCGGACACCACCAGCCATAGTTGGTGAGGGCCTGAATAGAGCTGAGTGACTTAGGGGCTAGGGGTAAGGCGCAGGGCCACTCTAGCCCCTAATGATGCCCTACTGATTACTTCTCTCTCCCTGTACGTATCCCCCAGTTATCACCTCTGGTCTCACTCTCAGGTAGGATGCCCAACTACATAGCCTCTGCGAAGATATGTCTAACGGATTTGAAGACAAATCGAACCGCAAAAGAAAGAGGTTGACATGGTAGTAGATGGATGGGCGAAGGTACTGTACACGGGATACCGGGTTATGCTTTCAAGCTCTATGGCTGCTGCGTTTGCGCTTCTGCTCGGCAACTAAAAAAAGTAAGAAAAGGCTATCGGCGTGCTGATTTAGTCAGTACGCTGTTTTTTTGTCCATCGCTGAAACTGAAAACCTAGCGAAATGCATTCCACCTAGGGTACCCTGTCCTTCTACGATATTCATATGTGTGCCGAAAGGGGATCTATGGTTGATCGGATTGGAATCATAGGGGCAGGTGCCCTTGGTAGCTACGTTGGAGCCTTCTTGGCGAAGGAGGGACATGACATAACCTTTATCGATATGTGGCCGGAGCACGTTGAGGCAATGAAGCGTGACGGTTTGCGGGCCAGCGGTAGCCAGGGCGATTTTTATGCACCGGTTACGGCTCTTCACCTCACAGAAGCCCAGAGCATTGTTGATCCCTTTGATTTTGCTTTCATCTCCATGAAGTCTTACGACACAGAGTGGGCAACGCATCTCATCAAGCGACACGTAAAGCCTGATGGCTACTTCGTTTCCCTCCAGAACTGTTGGAATGACCCTGTTATCGGCGATATCGTAGGCGCAGACAGAGAGTTGGGTTGTGTAGCATCCCATATTGAAGTTGCACTCTGGGAGCCGGGCCATGTTGAACGGGGTGGAGCCGTGGGCAGAGACTCAGGCCATCACGTCTTCCGCGTAGGTGAACAGAGCGGGAAGATCACGGCCCGGTCTCAGCACATTGCGGACATCCTGGATGCCATAGACGGTTCATACGCCTCTGATAACTTGTGGGGCGAGCGTTGGGCCAAGCTGTGCCAGAACTCTATGGGGAACGCAATTTCTGCCATGACAGGAATGGGAACCAATGAACTGGCGGCTGACCAACGCTGCCGTTCAATATCCGTTCATCTGGCCAAAGAAGCGGCGCAGGTTGGGCTGGCCCTTGGGTTTGACATTGTGGACATCAATGCAATGCCAGCAAAGAAGTGGGCAGACGCAGATAAGGGTGACGTCTTTGAGGAGCTTAACGACTACTTTGCTGGCAGACGCTCACGGGTGAACTGGCTTGCATCAATGGCCCAGGATGTGCATAAAGGCCGCAAATCAGAAGTTGATTACATGAACGGACTGGTTTCAAGGAAAGGTTTGGAGGTTGGAGTCCCAACCCCCTACAACGATGCTATGGTCACGGCAATGCACCGTATAGATGACCGATCCCTGCCCCAAGGGCCAAACTTGATTGATATTGTCCTAGCAGAAGTGCGCCCGTAATGGGCGCACAGTTTGGCAAAATATGAGGCCTGGGCAATTACTACCTCAGGCCTCAGACGGTCTGGCCTTGGAACCGGTGTAGTTCTAGGCAACGCCAATTGGAGGTGGCGGAGCAGAGGGAACGATGTATGCGATGGGCTTCCTTGACCCCGCATAATGCTTAAAGGCAATTAGGGTGCCAATGACCACCATGGCCGATGGTGACGCTAAGGCAGCAGCCATGAGGCCAAGCCACCGTGGCTGTCCGTTGGCGATGCCTGGAGCAAAGATGGCTACGCCTATTGCAACCAAGATGAAACCCAATATTGGTATTGGCATCTTACGGACGTAGATTGCAGCAATAAACGCTAGGCTGGCAGCTACCACTGAAATGCTTGTCCCCGTTGCTGTGGCGTTGTTGATTTGCTGCGTCAGGCCATAGTTGTTGCCGATGGCTAGGGGGTTGAAGGCTAAAAAGCATAATAACCCGGTGGCAGCAACTGCTATTGCGCTACCAAATCTGATCAAGTACAGCCCAGTGCGGAATCGGGCCTTTGCTATTGTCGCGGGATCGATTGCGAATTCCATTCGAGGTGTGGCACCCGCAGGTGGCTTCCATCGCCGCTTTGAAATCATGTCGGACCCAAAGGCAACGATGGCGTAAACGATAGTTATAGCCACCAGGAAGGTGAAGGGCCAGTATTCAAAAACCTGACCCCAATATCCGCTAAAGATTGCTAACGATATTACTGAGCTACTCATACGGGAATTCTACTCCTGCAGGAGCGACAGGAAGAGAATTGTCTCTACCTGAAGTCCATACGCAATTTATACCCTCTAAAAATACTATCAACGTGGGCGAAAATCAATCTTTATTGTGTAATTCCCTCCACGCGTACAGAAAGCGTAAGTGGACGGTCTACAATCTTAACGGGCCAGACGACGCAGGTACGAAGCTGTGATGTCCACACTAAGTACAAGAATGAGATACCAAATCAGCAGCAACGCCACCGTGGTGAAGTGGAAATAGCTCATACTCAGTCGGAACTCTGTGCCCAATCCCCCTGCTGATACAAACCCCACCACAATGGCCGTGCGGATTATGACCTCCCATCGGTAGAACAGATACGTTACAAACCGCGGGAGTGCCTGGGGTAACACGCCATATACCATCACCTGGAAACGCCCAGCGCCGGTAGACCGTAATGCCTGAATGGGCCGTTGGTCCAATCCCTCTACTATTTCTGATGAGAGCTTGCCCAGAATCCCTGCGTTGTGAAGGCCAAGGGCAACGGCCCCAGGTAACAGGCCGGGAGAGAGCACAAAAATGATGAGCATAGCCCAGATCAACTCTGGGATGGCACGGGTCACCACAAACAGGCCTCGTACTAGGAAGAAGACCGCGCGCCAGAACCAGGAACTATAGGGAGCCATATCCCCCATCATCATGTTCCGTGCCCCAAACATGAAGAACGTCAGGGCAAAGATGGCGGCAAACCCAATGGCCAGTACGCTCATGGCCAGAGTTTGGTATGCAAGGTGCCCGGTTAACCTCCATTCGCTCCACTGGGCAAACGCCGGAGTGCTGGAAGACCCAATACCCAAAAGATCGCTCAGGAAATCTTTGAACCGGTTAACGGTATGCATAGAGAAAATCGAGTGGCTCTGTGCTCCATCGGCGTTCAGAACAAAGACCCAGGAAGCAGCAATCAACACCATCATTGTAATCATGCTGAAACGTATGAACGTGACCCTAGGCCAAGTGAACCTAGTGGCAGTGGGGCGTGACGTGCCTTCGATCGTTGTCATTCTGACAGCCTCCGGCGTACCATTGTGCTCCAGACATCAACAATCACCACCAGGCCAATCAAGAACAGCAGGTACGTCCACACCTGTTGATAAGCAAGGTCATCTAGGGCGATACGTAACTCATGGCCCAGTCCGCCAAGACCTACAAAACTCATGATGGCTGCGGAACGGATACCGCATTCCAAGCGGTAAAAAGTGTAGCTCAGCATATCTGGGAGTGCCATGGGAAGTCGACCGTACCAGAACACACGCCACTCAGAGGCGCCGGTGCTGCGTAGTGACTGCAAAGGAGCCTCTGGCACGTCTTGCAGTAATTCTGCATAAATGCGGCCAAGAATGCCGCCGTAGGGGATGGCCAGGGCCAGTACTGCCGCTATTGGCGATAGGCCGATAGCAGCTACAAACAGCCAGGCCCAAACCAGTTCATGGATTGAGCGGAAGAACGCCAGCGTGAACCGAGTCACCCCGGTGCTACTGACCTTGACCCATGACGACTTAGTTAACACGCCAGAACCGATGGCCCCAAGGGGAATGCCGATGAGTAATGCAAGGGTGAGGCCCGCTACAGCGTAAGCAACTGTTGTCCAACTGGCGGAAATCGCTGTGGTTAGTGTGTCAGTGGAGAGGTCCAGGCTAAATAGCGCCGAAGCAAATTCGCCCATAGCGCTGATGCCACCGGAGTGAATAAAGCCTGATGTCCAATCAAGATTTAGCAGGCTCCATATGAAGGCAGCCAGTAGGATAAGGGTTAGGACCCGGCGGCTCTCTAGGAGCTTAGGCTTCTGCGCGGAGTCCCTGGAGGTCATAGAGGTCATGGAGCATATCCTCGGTCACTTCGTGGCTAGGACGGTCAAAGATTACAACGCCGTTGCGTAGCCCAATGAGGCGCGAGAAGTGCTCACGGGCAAGTTCCACGGAGTGCATGCTGGCAACGAGAGTTTTCCCTGCCTCTTCTGCAATTCCCACAAGCAACTGCAGTACCTCGCCGGCCCTTGCTGGGTCCAGAGAGGAGACTGGTTCATCTGCAAGGATTACTTGCGGGTCTTGCACCAAGAGACGTGCGATGGCGACGCGCTGTTGCTCGCCACCGGAAAGGCTCCCAGCCCGTTGGTATGCTATCCCTTCCACCCCTACCCGCGCTAGTGCGGAGAGGCCGATACCCCGGTTTAAGGGCCAAACCAGAGAGACCAGGGATTTGAGTAAGCTCCACTCACCCAACTGCCCGGCAAGGGCGTTTTGGAGAGCAGAGAGGTTTGGTACCAGGTCAAACTGCTGGTGAATCATGCCTACCAGTTGAGAGACCTCATGCCCCGTGGGCATCGTAGTCAGGTCACGGTGGCAGAGCATGATGGTGCCCGTGCTTGTTTCCAGCTGGCCGGATAGCAGCCGCAGCAGCGTGGTCTTCCCTCCGCCACTTGGACCAAGGAAAGCTACTCGTTCCCCTGGGTCTATGGACAGAGACAACGGCGCAACTGCCTCTTTCTGGCCGTATTGCTTACTGACTCCCGTCAGTTCAACAGCGCAGGAAGCAGAACTGTATAGGGTTTCTTGGTCTCTATTTTTCAATAATGCCAAGGTCGCGTGCCACCTGTTCTATTGCTGCATAGTTTTCGTTGTTCGTGGAGATAAACCGGGTTGAGCCAAAGGCTCCCATAATCTCCTGCTCACGTCCTCCATCAGAAGCTAATAGTTCCAACAGCGCCTTTGTGAGCTTGCTCGTAGTGCCTGCACCGAACTCCGCGTCCACTTCTCCCCGAATTACCCAGTGGTAGTCGTAGTACGGCGGCGTGGTGAAGAATGCCTCTACTTTGTTGGTGTCTACGCTGCCATCAGCAACCCGCTTCTCCCAAACTGGGGCGTTCAATGCGCCTGCTTCAAATGCGCCGGTCTCCACCAACTTCCAGGTCTTGTCATGGGAACCGCTGTAGTTAACTGCTGGAAAATCATTCTCTGGATTGATGCCGGCCTGGGCGAGGAAGAAACGAGGCATCAGGTTCCCTGAGGTTGAGCTTTCACTACCAAAGGTGACTGATTTGCCCTTCAGGTCAGCTAACGAAGTGATGCCTAAGCCCTTCTGGGCGATGAATACAGAATGGAAAGCCTCGTCTTCTTGTCGCTGTGCAATGGCTTGGGACCCAGGCGAAGCCAGCCTGGCTTGTACCCCCGTTAGGCCTCCGTACCATGCAAGCTGAATATCTCCCTGCCGGAACCCGGTTACTACGGCTGCGTAGTCCACTGATGGGAGGTATTTTACGTTCAGACTTGTTTCTTGGCTGAGGTATTCTGCCAGCTTGCCGAATCGCGTTTCCAGCAGGGAAATGTCCTGATCCGGTATCCCTGCAATGTACAACGTTCGTTCCTCGGTATCAGAGGAACAAGCGCCAGCTACTATTGCCGCGCTAACGATTAACATCAATAACCACGTTGGTTTGAAGAATGATAGTGACCGTTTGAAGTTCATGAAGGTACCTTTTCCACTGTTTAAATCGAGTGCATTGTAGCTAGCCTACGATTACGGTATAGTACTGGCAACTATCATGCGTAATCAGCATGCAAGGAATTAACCATGGAACTGACGGAAATGGAGACCTTTCTAGCTGTCTCTCGTCATAAGAGTTTTACGGGCGCTGCATGGGAATTACGGTTGACGCAACCCGGTGTCAGCCGCCAAATCCAGAAAATTGAGCGAGAACTTGAGGTTGTGCTTGTGGAACGCAGGCGCGGAGACCTTAGATTGACGTTGGCCGGGGATCGATTCAAAGCCTACGCAGAAGATGCGTTGGAACGACATAATCAGTTCTTATCCAGCCTACGGGCCGATGCAGCAACGCTTTCTGGTGATCTCAGCATTATTGCCAGCACCACCACTGGGGAATTCATTGTGCCGGACTTGGTGGCTCGGTTCACATCCCTGCACCCAGGCGTGGTGCCTGAGGTCTTTGTGACTGACACAGCCCAGGTGGTAGAAGAGATAGCTGACACTCGCTGGGACATTGGATTCGTTGGAGCGCGTCTGCCTGGTCGAGGGCTGCGGTATGAGGTAACCGGTGAAGACGAAATTGTGCTTGCCGTCTCTGCATCACACCCCTTTGCCGAGAGGGGCAAGATTGACCTCTTTGAGTTGGAAGGACAGCCTTTCTTGGACAGAGAAGGCGGCTCAGGAACGCTCCGTAGCGTTAATGCTGCTCTGGCAAAATATGGTGTTGTGTTGCCGCCGCACCCTGTGGTGATGGGCGTCAGTTCTACCCAGGCCATCCTTGCCGGGGTAGACAGAGGGTTTGGTATCGGCTGGGTCTCAGCCCTGGTATTTGTTCCTGCGTGGAAGGGTAGAGTGGCACCTGTTCGATTGAAGGGACTGCCGTTACGACGTTCCCTGTACCTGGTGCAGAACCGGCAGCGCGCGCTTCCTGCCGTGGCAACGGCCTTTGCAGATTGGGTTCGGAACGAAGGGAAGGTAAATGCTTCCCCAATTAGCCGTACGAAGCGCTCAGCATAGCCAAGCTGTGCAGTTGGCTGATTGCCTGTATACTGCCGATGGTTTAATGGCCCATCAGCAGTGGAGGCTTCATGGCCCAGAGCGAAAAGCCTAATTCGTCTGAGATACCCCCCCAAGAGCCTGACCAAGACCAAGATGCAGATGCCAAAGTTGACCTCCTGGCAGATGCAGGGGTCTTCTATGGTTGGTGGGTTCTTGTTGCTCTTGCCCTTATGCGTGTCATGGCCTCAGGTGTCGGGAACAACGTGCGCAGCCTGCTCGTCCTGCCTTTGGAGGAGGAGTTTGGTGCCTCTAGGGCGCAGATATCGCTGATGGCCACCGCCGGGAGCCTGGCCATCGCGCTGACAGGTCCCTTGGGTGGCTGGTTGATGGACCGCTATGGCCCACGGCGAGTCATGTTTGTGTCCCTCATTGTTGCTATTTCCGGCTATCTGATGCTAGCTGGAGCTCAGGCGCTTTGGCAGGTAATCATCATCTTCACCATCCCACTTGGTGTTGCCTATAACTGGGCCATCCTCAACTCCGGCGCACCCATCCTCAATAACTGGTTTGATAGAGGTAAGGCTCGGGCGCTGTCGCTGCTAAACGTCGGCCACGGGGCGGGCGCGCTGATGCTGCCGCTTATGGCTATAGCTATTACCGAGTTGGGCTGGCGCACCGCGATGCTCATTGGCGCTGCTGCGATGGCGGGGGTTGGGTTTCCTGTTGTGTGGGCCGTCAGAAACACCCCAGAGGAGATGGGTCTTGGCCCGGATGGTGACCCACTTGTAGTGGCGAAAGATGGGACGGGGCCCTCTGCTGCCCAGTCGGGCATGACGCTGTCGCAAGCTGCAAAAGGCCCATTCTTTTGGGCGGTGGGCATTGGCAGCGCGTGCCTGTTATTCGTGAACACCAGTATCGCGTTTCATCTGGTACCGCTGCTGGTCTGGAAGGGCGAGAGCGCAAGTTTTGGGGCAATTCTTCTCAGTACGCAGTTAACATGGACAGTGCCCATCGTGCTTGGCGTTAGCTGGGCCGCTGACCGCTTTGACGGCACCCGCATCATGACAGCTATGATGGCGGTTGTGCTCTGCGGCGTTGTGGTCATGTTGTGGGCTCATGACATTTGGGCCTACATACTGGCAGTTTCTATGCTGGCTTTCGGTGGCTCCCATTGGGCCATCTTGTGGGCGGTGTTAGGTCGGCAGTACGGCCGTGCCCACTACAACATCATCCGGCTGTCCATTTACTCCATCCTCATTGCGGGCATGTCCGGTGCGCCCTTCTTTGCAGGGCTTAGTTATGACAAGACTGGCAGCTACGCCCCCTGGCTTCGGATATTGTTGGTCGTCGGTGTACTTGGCATTGTGGCCTTTGCGGTTGCTGCGATTACTAGGACAAAGTCGACTCCAAAGGTAGGAACTTGAACGATTCGAGGCTTGGCATCGTATTGGGCATTGTGACAGTTCTGGCGTTTGTCGCTGCTGGGTGTAGCGGCTCATCCCCTGCCCCGGCGGCAACCCCAATTACGCCAATTGTCACGCCGATCACACTACCCACGGCCACGGCCACGGCCACGGCCATGGCTACGCAAGTTCCGTCACCTGTACCACCTACGCCGCCCCCAACACTGACGACCACTGCCCCTCCTGCAATCGCAATGCCGGTTGTCGTGCCGGTTGTCGTGATTGCAGCGAGCGCTACCCTTGGCGCCTGTGATTTCCGTTTGGAGGTTGCTGACACTACCACCGAACGAGGACGGGGCTTGATGAATCGCGCATCCATGCCCCATGACCAGGGGATGCTTTTCGTCTATGGAATCCAGCAAGAGCTGAACTTCTGGATGAGGCACACGTTAATCCCACTGGACATCGTTTTCTTGAATGACGCCTTGACGGTGGTTGATGTCCAAACGATGATCCCCGAACACGAAATCTTACCGAATCTCCTACCCATCTACACCTCTGCGGCCCCTGCTAAGTTCGCTCTGGAGGTAAATGCCGGAGTAGCTGCTGACTGCGGTATCACCCCCAATCTCGTGATGAGCCTCTCCTACCTCAACTGACCCAACGTGCTGGGTTTACGCTTCTGGCGCCATAGGAGTGCGATGAAATACCCTGGGGTGTACACTGCCCGCATCACGAAATCTGAATTCTGGAGGGACTATGCCAACCTTCACAATACTGAAGCCTTCCCGGGTCATGGACGGTACTGACAGCCTACCAAAGACCGGGATGGCAGTCCTAATGCAGGATGACCGTATTCAGGCTATTGGCCCTGAGGCGCAAATCACCTTTCCTGGCGGCGCAACTGGTGAAATTTTAGACTTCCCCAACGCCACACTTCTCCCCGGCCTCCATAGATTGCCATACCCACACCAACATGCCAGGTACAGGCCGTAGAGGCGAAGATGTGAACCGTGAGGACACGGACAACACTCGACTCATGTGCTCCGCCCACAACGTAGCTATTGCTCTTCAAACGGGTGTCACGACTGTGTGCGACTGCGGCGGTTGGAACAAGACGACGTTCTCTCTTAAGGAAGCTATCAAGCAGGGGTTGGTCAACGGCCCCGCGTCCTGGCGGCTGGCCGACCCATCACCACCACCGGTGGTCACTGCTGGTTCATGGGTTCCGAGGCTGACGGTATGGATGGCGTTCGGCAGGCGGCTCGGTAGCTCATTAAAGAGGGTGCTGACTTCCTGAAGGTCATGGGCACCGGCGGGAGCACCCTGGGCACAGACCCCTTCCGGCCTGCTTTTTCTATGGAGGAACTCCAGGCAATAGGTGAAGAAGGCCATCGTCGCAACCGAATCGTTGTGGCGCATTGTCGAACCAACAACGCCATGAGGATGGTGGTGGACCCAGGGTTCGATGCCATCATGCAAGCCTGGTTCACCGATGACTCCGGCGTAAAGGTCTACGATGAAGCCTTGGCTGACCACATCGCCTCCCACGGGGTGCGCGTGAACCCAACATTACAGATTACACGTAGCCGGTTTTTCCTGTATGAGGAGCAGTTGCAGCGCGGTGAGCTACCGGAAGCGGATGCTGCCCAGTACGCCAGGATGCAGGCCAACCATGCGGAGACCCTTGACCACTGCGGACGGTTGTTCAAGGCTGGCGTGAAGCTGATGGCCGGTTCCGATTGTGGCTGGGAGCGCATGAACCGCATGCATATCAGCAACTACCTGGGGTTTGCTTTTGAGTACATGGTGGGTATGGCAAGCCTGACGTTGGGCGGCGTGCTGAATCAGTTTTCAGACCTGAAATTATGTTTCTTTGAGGTTGGTGGTGCCTGGTTGCCGTGGCTGATGTATACCCTTGACCGCGTGCATCACGTGGAGCCGCAGTGCTCCCGCGTTCCCAACCCACCCAGCGAGTACATAAAACGTTCCTGCATGGTAGCTGTGGAGCCCGACGAGTGGTGCTTGCCCCAGGCCATCGCATCAATCGGTAGTGAGAACTTCATCATCGGTAGCGATTACCCACACCCGCCTTCGACATACCCAAACACCGCAGCAGGTCTTGAGAACATGGAGGGTTTGACGCCGGCGCAAAAGGAGAAAATCTTGGAGCGAAACCTTATGCCGTGGATGAAATTTTCTTGTAGCGGCTACTTTTTGAGCAATGGCACCCCGGAGGTCAGGGCTTCTGCCCACTCCGGGGCGTTTTCAATGTCTGGCAGGTTGATTGGTGCTGATGGGTCTACGCGCCTTTGCAGAGATAGCTCCCACCAGCCGACAGAGTGCCACTGGCCGAACTTGTGCCCCACATCTTGGTACGTGCCCACATGGGTGAAGCCCATAGCTTCGTGGATACCCACGCTTGCAGTGTTTGGCAGCGTGACACCTGCGTAAGTGTTGTAGTACCCCTGGAGCCGCAAGCATGCGAACAGTGATGTGTACAGCGCCGTTCCTACGCCCTGACGGCGATGCTCATCGCTAATGTAGGCAGACACGTCCACAGACCACTGGTATGCGGCGCGTTCCTGGTGTTTGCTGGCGTAGGCGTACCCAAGAACCGTTCCCTCTGACTCGCAGACCAACCACGGAAGCGTCGCCAACGTGCTCTGAACACGCTTAGCAAACGATTCCGGAGTTGGTACATCTACCTCGAACGATACTGCGCTGTCTCGCACGAACGGCACGTAGATATCTAGCATTTGCTTTGCATCGTCGTAACGAGCGAGCCTGATTATCGCAGTCATTTCGTTAGGTAACCGCCAGGTCATATGGGTCCAGGGTCAAACCCTGGCCGCCAAGTATTAGAGGTGTTCCGATTTATCGGGGCCTATGCCGGGAGCGTCGTTTTGTCGGGCATCATCTCCATGCTGTTCAACACACAGGAGATCAGGGAGTAGTACCCCACGGTGACTGTCAGGTCTGTTACGCCCTGTTCGCCCAGCTTGTCCTTGACGGCATTGAAGGTTGCATCAGATACCTTGTGGTTTTGCAGCAACTCTAGGGCAAACTTAACTGTGAGGGCTTCTTCGTCGGTCAGGCCCGCGGGTGCTTTGCGATTTCCGATGGCTGCAATAGCCTCTTCACGTGCTCCGGCCTCTTTTGCCTGAATTTCATGGGCAACCCATTCGTAGTCAGCGTCCCAGTGACGTGCCACGGTGAGGATAGCCAGCTCGTTCTGGAGCTTGGGCACGGTTGTCTCGAACCGCACGTATGTGCCGGTGTGGGCTACCCTGCCTGCCAGCTCGGGGCTATGCATAATCGCCGCAAAGGGCCCTCGAACTTCGCCACGGCTGGCAACAATGGCGTCATATGCCTTCTGGTTATCTGGAGAGAGGGCTTCTCGTGAAACTGCTGATAGTCTTGGCATGGTGTCCTCCGTTCATGTTCCTTGGGGCGCGTTGAAGATACTGGGGCTGTTAGACCGTGTCAATCCGCTAGTGAGGACCAGACGCCTTGGAGCCGCTCCATAGCTTCGCCGGGTAGGGGGCCTTTTTCGGCGGCTTTGGCTGCATACTCAAGCTGTTCCATGCTGGACAAGCCGACCAGCGCTGTCGATACGCCTCGATTGGTGATGACAAATCTGATGGCGGCTTCAACCGAGCCATCTGTGTAGCCATCTTCCCAGAGGAAGCTGAAACGCTGGGCTACAGCTAAGTCATCGACGAAATCCGCACCGCTGCCGATGGGCGGTGGAGCTTGCGATGCCAGTTCATGCCGTTCTGCACTGGCGCTGAGTGCCCCGGCTGCCAGCACTCGGATGGCGATGATACCCATGTCCTTGGCAGATGCTGCGCCAACCAAGTCATTGTAATCCTGGTAGGGGTAATTGGATGGAATTGCACCGCCTTGACTGGG
>CAVOCU010000010.1:0-36631 GCA_963694315.1 Dehalococcoidia bacterium
TTTCACCGTGACAGCCAAGGAAACCAAGGAGCAAAAACTCCCTGACCTTGATGATGAATTCGCCAAGGGCGCCGGCGAAGGTTTTGACACGCTGGATGCGTTAAAGGACAACATTCGACAGCAACTCCAAGATGAGTTGGAGCACCAAGATCAGCACCAGTATGAAGACTTGGTACTGGATGAATTGGCTATCATCGGCTCTGTAGAGCTTCCCAGCATCATTGTTGAGAGAGCCATTGACCACCACCTTGAAGAGATTCAAGAAACCATTGGTCGCAGGCTTGGTCGCGCCATCACCTTGGAAGAGTACATTGAAGTCACCAAGAAAACAGAAGAAGAGCTTAGGGAAGAGACTCGCGAGACCGTGGAGCAGCAACTTCGCCGCTCTTACCTCATTAGCGAAGTCTCCCAAACCGAAGGCATAGAGGCTTCTGAAGAAGACATAGAAGCAGAGATAGATACAATGGCAACGACCTCTGGTGAGCAAGGTGAGCAAGTTCGGCAGATGTTCATGATTCAGGAGAACAGGGATTCTGTCGCTCGCTCAATCAGGTCTCGTCATACCGTGGAACACCTTGTTGCCATAGCAAAGAACGCTACACCGGCTGTGGCAAAGCCAAAAGCTTCTGCTAAACCCACACCAGAGCCCGCAGAAGCCAGTGAAGAGACACCACAGGAGCCCAGCGCCTAATCAGGCGAGGAATTTACCTAGGGGACAAAGAGTTTCATCATAAGCAGGAGGATACACATGGGACGTTCATCCAGGCACAGCAGTCTAGATTTGGTTCAAGCAGCAGGCCAGATTCTTGGGCCGCCCCCACAGAACATCATCCCGATGGTTATAGAAAGTGGCTCCAGAGGTGAACGCTCTTTTGATATCTATTCTCTCCTCCTGAGAGAGCGGATTATCTTCCTTGGCACCCCCGTTGGTGACCAGGTGGCAAACCTGATTGTTGCCCAGCTGTTGTACCTGGAGCGAGAGGACCCGGACAAGGACATCAGCCTATACATCAACTCTCCGGGCGGCGTCATTACATCCGGCATGGCCATCCTAGACACCATGAATCTCATTGCTCCTGACGTCTCCACCATCTGTGTGGGACTTGCCGCCAGCATGGGCACCGTGCTCCTCTGCGCAGGCACTAAGGGCAAGCGGTATACCCTGGCGAACTCCACTATTCATATGCACCAACCTCTCGGCGGCGCCCAGGGGCAAGCAACAGACATAGAGATTGCCGCCAGAGAGATATTGCGGGCGCAGGACAAGATTCGACAGATCATTTCTGAGCAGTCCGGTCAGTCCTATGAGCAGGTTGCCAGGGACACCGATCGTGACTTCTACCTCACTGCGGAACAAGCCGTGGAATATGGCCTGGTAGACGAAATTCTGACCAGGGAACAGGTTCCCGCAAAAGAAACCAAGTAGAGCCTGACAATACCGTTTGTAGTGGTATCGGCAAGTAAAAGGGAGACAGAGGATGACATCCAAGGGAAGCGGTAGGTCGGAGTATCAGTGCTCCTTCTGCGCTAAGCCTCAAGGTGAGGTTAAGCGTCTCGTAGCAGGGCCAGAGAAGGTCTTTATCTGCGACGAGTGCGTGGTTCTCTGCCAGCAGATCATGGGAGAAGATGGAGGAGCCATTCCTGAGATGGAAGAGGCGGTTCCTCCTGTACGAAGCGCCGATTTCCTCCCCCCCAAAATCATCTATGACAAACTGGATGAGTACGTCATTGGGCAGGAACAGGCCAAGAAAGTTCTCAGCGTTGCCGTTTACAACCACTACAAGCGCATTTGGTCCGCAGGGGACAGCTCTAGCGGCGTAGAAATTCAGAAGAGCAACATTCTCCTGATTGGCCCCACCGGCAGCGGTAAGACCCTGCTTGCCCAGACCCTTGCTCGTATTCTGGATGTTCCCTCAGCTATCGCAGACGCAACATCGCTCACAGAGGCAGGGTATGTTGGAGAGGATGTTGAACACATCCTGCTTCGGCTTATCCAGGCCGCTGAATGGGACATTGCCAGAGCCGAGCATGGCATTCTCTACATTGACGAGATAGACAAGATTGCCCGCAAAGGGGCGAACCCCTCCATCACCCGTGACGTATCCGGCGAGGGCGTCCAACAGGGTCTCCTCAAAATTATAGAAGGCACCCAGGCTGCCATCCCCCCGGCCGGAGGTCGAAAGCACCCGCACCAGGAGTTCATCCAGTTCAAGACGGATAACATACTTTTTGTGTGCGGTGGCGCATTCGATGGGCTGGAGCAAGTGGTGGAGAAGCGCATTCTCAAGGACAAGCGGTTCATTGGGCTGCACCGCGATGGAAGGTCAGCCGCAGATAGCCTTGATGAGACCAAAATTCTCCAACATGTAAACAGCGAGGATTTGCTAGAATTTGGGTTCATCCCGGAGTTGGTAGGCCGCTTCCCCGTGGTCGTCGCTCTGAACGCCCTTACCAAGCCTGACCTCATCCGTGTGCTTACAGACCCCAAGAACGCGGTCATCAAGCAGTTCCAGCACCTCTTCTCTCTGGACAACGTGGAACTCACGTTCAAGGATGAGGCGCTGGAAGCCGCAGCAGAAGAAGCGATGACTCACAAGACCGGCGCCCGTGGACTCCGTACTATCATTGAACGCTCTCTGCTTGATGTGATGTACGAGATGCCGTCGCTCTCAGACGTGAGCCGATGCGTGGTTGATGCCGATGTTATCCATGGCCGTAAGCGACCGGTACTCCTCACAGCAGCAGGCGTGACTGTAGACCTTCCGGACGTCGCCTAGGCAAGATTTATCCTGCACCTACTCCCCTGCGGTTACCACTGCATGGCCCCTGCATTCACTGCTTGCCCTGGAGCTTTGGAATCACATCCTTAGCAATGCGCTCAATATGGCCGATGTCCAGATTTGGCACGCCCAACATGAACGTCGTCACACCGGCGTCAGCGAAAGCCCTCAGTTGCGCTACAACCTCGTCCGGCGGCCCGTACACACCATGCTCCGCAATGTCTATCCTGGGGCCATAGTAGTCGCTAATAAACGGCTTCAACGTCGCCAATGCCCGCTCTTTGTCGTCGTCCGCACACACGTACACCAGTTTCCCCGCCTCTAGTGCTTCGGGGTCACGCCCGAAACCTCTCGCATGCTCCTGGACTGTAGTCCAGGACGTCCGGTAGTCCTCCGGCGGACTGAACGGGCCACCAATCCAGCCATCCGTAAGCTCCGCCGCGCGACGCAACGCCGCGTCCACTCGACCGCCCATGTAGAGCGGGATACCGCCGGGGCGGGTAGCAGCAGGCCTCACGATAGCTTCTTCAAGCTGGTAGAAGCGCCCCTTATACGTCAAGGGCTCACCACTCAGGAGACTGCGCAACACTGTGATGCTCTCCCGTAGGTACGCCACCCGTTCCGATTGCTGCAACCCAAGCCCCGGATACTCGTTGGGTCGCCCGCCTACGGAGATGCCCAGGCTCAAGCGTCCGCCCGACAGGTAGTCCATGGTAGAGACCTGCCTTGCCAGCGATGGAGCGTTCCGTAGCGACAGAAGCAGCACCGCCGTGCCAAGCCGGATACGCTCAGTGTTCGCCGCCGCCCACGATAGTAGCGTTAGCGGCTCCAGAAAGTTGGCATCGTGAAAGACCCTGTCTTCCGTCCACAGCGAGTCGAAGCCCAGCACTTCCGCCTGCTTGAAGAACTCGATGTACTCGACAGCCGATGGCAACTGTCCTGCGGAGGCTGCCGGCACGTGGAGGCCAACCTTGATGTTATGTGTGGTCATAAATCACCTTGTTTCATATCCAAATCCACCAGAGGAGTACAATAATAATAGAGATGCTAGCAAAAGAGTTGTGCCCATAGCGACATTTCCAAGGATAACCCTTTGGAGGTCTCAAATGACAGAAGCAACGCAGTATGAATACAAAGCGACCAGCAAGTGGTGTGGTTTCTGGGGTGGGTGGGGTTCGGAAAAGGATATCGCCGAGCACATCGCACAATAGACCAGGGAAAGTTGGCATCTGATAGGAAACGAGAGCCGTCTTGCCCTCTGGTTCTGGGTTATTCCCAGGTCAAAGATGCTGTTCATGCATCAGCGGAGCATCCGCTTCGGCGCATAGCCTTGGCCTGGCAAAACGAGCCCTACTTACGCCCCAGCCCGTGCCTTTGCTTCACACAGAGCCTCTGTCAGCATGGGCACAACCTCTGCACAATCGCCGACGATCCCGTAATCGACGGAGCGAAACACGAACGCCCTTGCCCGTGTGTTTACAGCCACCACAACCCCTGCACGGAGCACGCCCACCATGTGGTTGAGGTTACCGCTGACGCCCAGCGCAATGTACAGCTTTGGTGAGATGGCCTTGCCCGTTATCCCCACCTGTTGTTGCTTGGGAATCCAACCCCGGTCTGTGACCTCCCTTGTAGCAGCAACCGCGGCGCCCAGGGTCTCGGCAAGCTCATACACAGCAGGGTAGTTCTCCGGCTCGCCAACGCCCATGCCAATGCCCACAACCACATCCGCTTCATACAGCCGCGCCCCCTCGCCGGAGCCTTCTTGTTCTGAGGAGATAACCGTGACGGAGTTCTGCAACGCCTCGTCAGAAACGACCATCTGCTCCACCACAGCCGTACGAGAATCGTCCCGCACACCGCGAGCCAGCATGCCAGGCCTCACTGTAGCCATCTGCGGCGTTGTCTTGGATATGATTGGCGATACGATGTTGCCACCGAACGCCGGTTTGTACTGCACAAGCTGCCCAAGGTCATTGATGGACAGGTCTATGCAATCGCCAGTGAGGCCAAGACTCAACCGTGCCGCCAGCCTTGATGCTAGGTCACGCCCGTTCACTGTTGCTGGAAGCAACACGGCAAAGGGGTTATGCGCCTTGATAGCACCGGCCAGTACATGGGTGTACGGTGCAGTAGCATAGCTGGCAAGAGCAGGGTGATCCGCTGTGTACACAATGTCAGCTCCGTGAGCAGCCAACTCCGCCGTATATGCGTCTGCTCCATGACCAATGACCACCGCCGCCACCGCCCTGCCGGACGTGTTCGCCAACCTGTCCGCCGCCCCCAGCAATTCAAAGGTCACAGGCCGCAGTACACCCTGTGGGTCTATCTCCGCCACCACCCAGATAGCACCATTGGGGTCCTTGGGCGAGTGGGCTCCACCCTTTGTATTAGCGGATTCACTTTCTCCCCAGCCGGTGAACAGTCCTCTCTCCTCCAGCACAGCCACAACCTTCCTCACAGCCTCGCGCACGTCCTCTTCTTCAAAGACCTGCGGCTCTCGTTTGCTCTCAAAGGCCTCCACCGCCTCTACCCACGTTGGCGAACCGGCCGCGCCGAACACGTTCAGTTCAGACGACAGGTCGGCTGCCGTCACTTCTTCGATGGGCATGGTGGCTGCCGCTTCCAACGCCTCAGGTAAAGGAAATGCCTCCTCCGCAACGCCATCTCCGCAGGCTACCAGCAGAGGGAGAGAAGCCTCTACCGTCTCTAGGCCTTCTTCTGTCTCTCGTTGAGCCACAAGCACGTTCCGTTCAGCATTAAGCTGAAGGCTCCTCACGCTTGTCACCTGCGGGATACCAAGAAGCTCTGCCACTTCTGGGCCCACTTGCCCCGTCTCTGCATCCAGGCTGTGCTTGCCGCACATGATGAGGTCGTATGGCTCCAGAGCCAGGGCCATTGATAGCGCTCTGGCAGTTGCCAGGGTATCCGCCCCTGCAAACGCTCTATCCGTCAGGTGGATTGCATGGTCGGCGCCCATTGCCAGGCACTGCACCAGCGCGTCCTTGGCTTGCGGTGGCCCCATGGTCAGCACCGTCACATCGCCGCCGTGCTCCTCAACCAGCTTCAGCGCCGCTGACACCGCCAAAAGGTCGTAGGAGTTTACCTCCAACGGCACGCCCTCTCGCACGATGGTGCGCGTTTCGTGGTCGAACTTCACGCGGGCAATGATGGGTATCTGTTTAATGCAGACGGCAATCTTCATTCGTATCCCCTGGCGTTGGATTTAGTAGCCGCATTCTACCCTAGAACCGCCTGTCAGAACTAAACCTGCCAAAGAGAAGGCTGCGAACCTAGGTGTTTCGGCGGTAACCGTCAGGCACATAGGTGCAGGATGAATTCTGGCCTTGTGGTACCATTTAGCTATGACATCCGCCATCTCATTCACCGTGCAGCACACCTCCGGTGCAGCCCGTGCCGCAACCCTCACCACAACCCACGGCAATGTGCCCACACCCGCCTTTATGCCCGTGGCTACTCAGGGTTCCGTGAAGGGCGTGACGCCGGAAGAAGTGCGAACGCTTGGCAGCCATATCGTCTTAGCCAATGCCTATCACCTCTACCTACGCCCCGGCTCAGACACCATAGGGCGACTAGGCGGTCTGCACACCTTCATGGGGTGGGATGGCCCAATCCTGACCGACTCCGGTGGGTTCCAGGTCTTCTCCCTTGGTGGCTTGCGTCGAGTCACCGACGATGGTGTGGAGTTCACATCGCACATCGACGGTTCCCGACACGTGGTCTCGCCCGAGGACGCCATGCACTACCAGGAAGCTCTGGGCGTGGATGTTGCGATGGTTCTTGACCAGTGCCCGGCGTTTGGCGATAACGATGAGAACGTGCGACTTGCCATGGAGCGCACCCACAGATGGGCAGAACGGTGTCGTACATCCCACACAAGGCCCGATCAAGCCCTCTTCGGCATAGTGCAAGGCGGACACGACCTGGAACGACGTGCGGCCTCTGCGGCAACCCTAACCGGCATCGACTTCGATGGGTACGCCGTAGGCGGGCTATCGGTAGGTGAACCGCGGGGCACCATGCACAGCATAGGAGCGTTCACCGCTCCGCTGCTGCCAGCAAACAAGCCGCGCTACCTCATGGGCGTAGGCTCACCGCTGGATCTGGTGGAGGCTGTTGGTTGGGGCATAGACATGTTCGACTGCGCCCTGCCCACGCGGGTAGCACGACACGGCGGCATCTACCGTGCTGATGGCCGAATTGCCATCATTTCAGCCAAGTACAAGGAGGACACTGGCCCGCTGGAGGATGGCTGCGATTGCTACGCATGCGCCAACTTCACCGCCGCCTACGTCCACCATCTCTTTCGCGCCAAGGAACTGCTAGCCGGCCGATTGGCCACGATTCACAACCTGCGGTTCTACCAACGACTCATGGCTCATCTCCGTGAGGCGATAGTGGCAGATACGTTGGCCGGCTTTCAAGCGGACTTTCGAGCGCGCTTTACCCCCTCTGACGATACTGCTCGAATTGCCCAGCTTGGTAAGTGGGCCGCCAGTCGGAACGGTAGCTAAACTCCATAGACACAAAACAACCGCCAACCCATCTTCACGGGCAAGCGGCTGTCTGTTTTTATCTAACTTAACTGGCCGTCAGATAGCTAAAAGGTGGCTAAGCCACCCCGCCAGCGACGGCAGGCACGATGCTCACTTCATCTGAATCAGCAATGGCCGTTTGCAAACCATCAAGGAACTGCACGTCCTCGCCGTTCACATAGATATTCACAAAGTGTCGCAATTCCCCTGACTCGTCCAGCAATCGCTCCTTGATTCCGGGGTACTGCTCCTCCATGGCATCCACCATGTCTACCAGGTTCTCCGCCTCAACCTCAACCCGGTCTTTGTCATTGGTCACCTTCCGAAGAGGTGCCGGAATTCTCACCATGATGGCCATGTACTGTCCTCCTGTTGTTCTTATGTGCGGAGGGGTTTCCTCCGTGTGCGTTTCTATAAAGAGAAATTCTTAAGAAAGGTGGGACTTATTCCACCACGTCTCCAGTGACCAGTTCCACTTCAGTCCCCGTAGAACGAACCCACTCTAATCCATGTAGAAGGTCAGCCTCTTTGCCTTCAAGCTCCAGGGTGACCCAGCCAATATCGTCCCTGATATCAGCCTTGCGAATGTTGGTCTTCACCGGGAATTTCTGGCTGAGTTGCCAGATTACCGGCTCCTGAACCAGACTGTCGTTAAAGATGAATTTAACTCTGAGTTTAGACATAGCTCTACACTCTCACTAAATGCTTATGGATTGGGAATTGCTTCGTGGAATTCCTTCATGGTGGGGTTGATCCGAATAGACTTCACCACACTCTCAACCGCCTCAAGGGTCTTCAAGCCATTGCCGGTGATGTACGCCACCGTGACCTCATTCCGCTTAATGGCGCCGCTTTCCACTAATCGCTTCAATCCAGAAATAACCACGCCGCCAGCGGTCTCCGTAAAGATACCCTCGTTCTCCGCCAGCAACTGAATGCCTGTCACTACTTCTTCCTCTGGCACAATCGTAGCGTCCCCGCCTGACTCCTCAATGACCTTCAAGGAGTAATAACCGTCTGCAGGGTTACCAATGGCCAGAGACTTGGCAATCGTTTTCGGCTTCACCGGACGAACGCGGGTGGTACCAGCCAGGTATGCCGCAGCGATGGGTGAACACCCTTCGGCCTGCGTCATATGCATGCGTGTATTCACTTTAGGAATAAGGCCCAGGTCTTCAAACTCGTGCAGGCCCTTCCATATCTTGGTGAACATGGAACCTGACGCGGAAGGCACCACGCAATGGGCAGGGGCCTGCCAGCCCAGTTGTTCAGCCACCTCATAACCCAAGGTCTTGCTACCCTCTGCGTAGTAGGGGCGCATGTTGATGTTCACAAAAGCCCAGGGGTACGTGTCCGCCAGTTCACTGCACAGGCGATTCACATCGTCATAGCTGCCATCCACTGCCACCAGGGTTGGCCCGTAAATGGCAGCACCCACAACCTTGCCCCGCTCCAGGTCAGAGGGAATAAAGATGTAGGAGTTCATGCCCGCTTTGGCCGCATGGGCGGCGACGCTACCCGCTAGGTTGCCGGTGGAAGCGCACGCCAGGGTCTTGAACTCATACTCCATCGCCTTGGTGGCTGCCACGGAAACGACACGGTCCTTGAAGGAGTTGGTGGGATTCACTGCATCGTTCTTAATGTACAAGTGATCCAGCCCCAGGATACGACCCAGGTTAGTAGCCTTGATGAGGGGGGTGAAACCTGTCTGTAAATCAACCGCGTTGGCTGCATCCACGGGGAGTAGGTCTTCATAGCGCCACATGGTTAGCGGCCCGTTTTGAATCCTGTCGCGACTTATCTTTTGGCCGATGGCCTCATAGTCGTACTTTACTTCAAGTGGGCCAAAGCAGAACTCACAAACGTTTAGCGGGTCTGTGGGGTACTCTCTCCCACACTCTCGACATTTCAATGCTGTTGCGTATGCCAAAGCGTTGCTCCCTTGCTGTTGGCTAGTTGTTCCTGCCACAACCCCAAACCATAGGGAAGACAGATAGCCGTCAAATAGGTCGTATCTTTTATGGTAGCAGTGGCACCTTGGAGCGTCAATCTAGTGCCATAGGCACTCTTCTTCTAGAGTGGCATCTATCACGATGCTATTTTAGGTCGCCGCAGTGAAGCCTCTACGTTCAAGAATATCTGGTAACCGCTATGTTCCGGGGGTAGGTCATATGGGTGAGGGTGATGCCCTGCTCACTTGACGTAATATACTCCCCTTGCTACGATTCCCCAACACCGCGGGCAGGGGGCGGAGCGTATGACACGACCACGAGGCGTTCTGGGCGTGATTCTCATTGTCATTGGCTTGGCGAGCCTCTTAGCTACGCCTGTATGGGGCCAGCAAACCGACAAACAGGTCTATGTAGCTGCAGTGATCGGCGCGATAGACCTTGGCATGACACCCTATGTGAAACGCGTCCTACGCGAGGCCACAAATGCCGATGCTGAAGCCGTAATCCTAGACATCAACACCCCTGGCGGTCGACTTGACGCTGCATTAGCCATCAAGGATGCCCTGCTGGGAGCCGAAGTCCCCGTCATTGCCTACGTCAACCGAGAAGCTTTCTCCGCTGGTGCCCTCATCGCCATTGCTGCCAACAGGATCTACATCGCTCCCGGCGGCGTCATCGGCGCAGCCACACCCGTTGATGAGGCCGGAGAAACAGCGAGCGAAAAAGTTATATCTGCGGTACGTACAGACTTCAAGTCCGTTGCCGAGTTCCGTGGGCGAGACGCCAGCATCGCAGAAGCAATGGTAGATGAAGAAATAGCCATAGAGGGGCTAGTGGAGACAGGCAAGCTTTTGACCCTCACCTCTACGGAAGCGTTGAAATGGGGTTACTCAGACGGCGAAGCGATAAACCTTGACGTAGTTCTTGAAGCGGAAGGTCTTGCTGACGCCACAGTAGTGCGGGTTGACCTGAGTTTCTCAGAAGGTCTTGTTCGGTTCCTCACCCACCCAGCAGTTGCAACCCTGCTCATCTCCTTGGGGTTCCTGGGCCTTCTAGCAGAGTTGACCAGCCCCGGGTTTGGTGTTCCTGGCATCGCAGGACTGTTACTGCTTGGCCTCTTCTTCTGGGGGCACATGCTGGCGGAGCTTACCGGCTGGGAAGGCGTTGCCCTGGTCATCATCGGTCTTACCCTCATTGCCGTGGAGTTGGTGCTGGTACCCGGCTTTGGCATAGCGGGCCTTCTAGGGCTTGGTGCGTTCTTTGCAGGGCTATTCATGTCTATGATTGGTCAGGGAGCAACCACTGACGATTTTCTTCGAGCGGGATTGGTGCTCCTAGCCGTTTTCGGCCTTATGGTGGTTGGCGCCGGGATGATATTGAAATTGCTTCCCCGCCGTAGCCTGTTCCGAGGGTTGGCCCTTCAGACCTCCTTGGCTTCTGGATCCGGGCTGGAAGATTCAGCCGGAGACGGGCGACAAAAAGAGGTCAGCAGTCAACCAGAAACGTACACCTCCATGGTTGGAGCGCGCGGAGTAGCCCTCACAGACTTACGGCCCGCTGGAGTCGCACACATTGACAATCACCGTGTAGACGTAGTTACTGAGGGAGACTTCATTGATGAAGGCAGTAGCATAGAAGTCATCGCCGATGAAGAGTATCGCCGGGTAGTCAGGGCGATTGGAGACTCGGAACCTGACCAAGTCGAGGAGAACGCTCCTCAAATCTAGTTTAAAGTATCGGAGATGAGCTATGGCGTGGATTGGACGATTTTTCGTAATTTTTTCGGTGATTCTATTTGCGATACCTACGTTGGGTATTATCTTGATTTTCGTTCCCGTGGGCCTCTGGTTAAGCGCCATTTTTGCAGGAGTACCCGTTGGGATCACTACCCTCATAGGGATGAGGCTGCGTAAAGTGAATCCCCACAACATTGTTGAGCCCCTCATCTCTGCCACCAAGGCAGGGCTTGATTTAGACATTAATGAGATGGAGGCCCACTACCTAGCTGGCGGCAACGTTGGACGAGTAGTCACTGCGATGATCTCGGCTGATAAAGCCAACATTGACCTCAATTGGCAACGCGCCACCGCCATAGACCTAGCTGGACGTGACGTCTTGCAGGCGGTGCAGACCAGCGTCAATCCCAGGGTTATCAACACCCCAAGGGTATCGGCGGTAGCCAAGGACGGCATTCAGCTCATCGCCATAGCCAGGGTTACCGTCAGGGCCAACCTCGACCGATTGGTCGGTGGTGCCGGTGAGGAGACCATCCTTGCACGGGTTGGTGAGGGCACCGTCTCGGCAATCGGCTCCGCTGAAAGCCACAAGTCCGTGCTGGAAAACCCTGACCAGATATCCAAGCGAGTGCTCGGCGGCGGCTTGGACGCAGGCACAGCCTTCGAAATCCTGTCCATCGACATTGCGGACGTGGATGTAGGCCGGAACATCGGTGCGCAGCTCCAGATCGACCAGGCAGAAGCCGATAAGCAGATTGCCCAGGCCCGTGCGGAGCAGCGGCGTGCGATGGCAGTAGCTCTGGAACAAGAAATGCACGCTCGCGTTGAGGAAATGCGCGCCCGCGTTGTAGAAGCAGAAGCCGAGGTTCCCAGGGCCATGGCTGAGGCGTTCCGCAAGGGAAACATGGGCATCATGGACTACTATCGAATGCGTAACGTCCAAGCAGACACTTCCATGAGGGAAAGCTTGGGCACAGAACCTGATTCAGGCACAACACCCACTGCATAGCAGGGTTGGTTAGAGGAAGGGTGAGTACATGACCAGCGATGACCGCGAGAGCAGGTTTGAGCAGCTTCGCCACAGGGCGGAGGAGCGGCTTCGTGAGGTGCGTGAAAACATAGAGCGCGGCATGAGCATCCCGGAGACGGAGACAGCTCCATCAGCTCGGCCGGAAGCTGTTGTTACTCCTGTGAAACCTGAACGCACTCAAGAATCATGGCAAGAATCCGCTAGCATTCTCCCGGAGGAGAACCGCGGGCCAAACGCATGGGAGCAACGGGTTGTAGTTCCAACTCATCATGACGAAGAGCCTACTGCCCAAGCCAGTTCCGCTCGTATCGCCCCTACAATCGCCCTTGCGCCTACAGTCCACTCGCCCAAAACACAACCTGCTGGTAAAGTGCACCGGAGTCCTGCCGCCCAACTGCTCCAAAAGAGCAATCTCCGACAGGCCATCATCGCCCAGGAGATTCTTGGTAAGCCTCTGTCCATGAGGCCATCTCAAGACGAAGAATAGTACTCTAGACATTCCTCCGGTAGAGCGAAAATCCGTGATTACTTTCATTGCTGAGAGACACGGATTTTCTGCTTATTCAGAGCTTGCGAATTGGACAAATCGGCACTTGTGGCCCTGACCATCAAGATGGCAGAGGGTATTGAGGGTCTCGGTTACGCAAGGTTCGTCAGCTACGTCATGCTGGAGGGAAAGCTCAATGACAGAGCGATTAAAAGATACAATTGGCAACTTGCTTGGCTTACAGAGCATCAGAACGACGTACGGACTTGAGGAAAAGGCGACAATGACCGCTACTTAAAACATAAATCGTCAATAAATTAGTAACGTGTTTTACAAGTTCCCAATTCAGAAAATTTGAGGTTCACTATGCGGAAACCGCTGTACATTTTCGCAGGGCTGTTAACGGTTGTTGGAATAATTCTGGTGATGCTTCAAACACTGGATCAAGACGAATGGTCAAAAGACAAAACCTTTGACGATGGACAAATGGCGATTTTGGTGCAATTCAAGGTAAATCCCAATCCGACCACACCGGGAAGTCTTACAGTGATGGCTAGAGTTAAAAACACCGTGGGCTATTCCTTACCCGTTGATTATGCCCATTTCACTGTCAGCATGAATGGAGAGCGTGTGATAGAAGCGTTAGAGGGTGATCGGATTGGAGAGTTTAGCTCTGTTGGCACCGGGTTTTACCAAGCTACGTTGGAACTGGAGTCATCCGGGGACTATGAAGTGGAATTTTTAGTTATGCACGGACAGTCCCGTTTCGCCACAAATTGGCCCCTCACAGTTAATTAACACGGCAGATGAAAAATTAGGACAAGCCCCAAACCCACAAGGATTGACGGCTACCCAAATGTGAACTGCTCGTCTTTCCCTTCGGGTACACTCAGGGTAAAGTTCCATCTCAGGAAGAGCAGCGGGTGAAGCCCCAAATTCGGAACACACACTAAAGGAGAACCATGTACGGACTAGAAGGAAAAGTAGCGCTGGTCACTGGAGCAGGCGGCGAAAACGGCATTGGTAGAGGCATTGCAACTCGGTTGGCGCGGGAAGGCGCTGATGTTGTGGTGAATGACCTGACGATAAACCCTTATGATGACCGTCCAGGCGCATGGGGTGGCGTGACCCAGGTAGTGGAAGAAATCAGGGCAATGGGCAGAAAGTCCGCAGCTATCACTGCAGATGTCAGCAACTCGGCACAGGTGCAGGCAATGGTAGACCAGACCATTGAGCAGTTTGGTCGCATAGACATCCTGGTGAATAACGCCGGGTCACGGCCCGGAGGCGATAGGAAGCTTGTTGTTGATGTAACGGAAGAGGACTTTGACCTGGTGCAGCGCGTCAACTTGAAAGGCACATTCCTGGTATCGCAGGCGGTAGCACGGCACATGATTAAGCGCGGAGGCGGCGGCAAGATTATCTGCATGTCCTCCAGGGCAGGGAAAACGGGCACGGCAATGTATGCGGCGTACTGTGCGTCCAAGTTTGGGGTGATTGGCTTCACCCAGTCATTGGCGATGGAGTTGGCGGAGCACAACATCATGGTGAACGCCATATGTCCGGGGCTGGTAGACACAGAACGAGTGGACTACATTGCCGCGGCCACAGCACCGGAAGGGCAATCAGCAATTGAATATCGCGCTGACATGGTACGGGACCGAGCAGCCACCGTACCGCTGGGGCGATTGGCAGTAGCGGCGGACATTGCAAAGACAGCGGCATTCTTAGCGTCAGCGGAGTCGGATTACCTCACGGGGCAATCCATCAACGTGGCTGGCGGATACGAGATGCACTAGGGGCAGGGGAGTAGAATGCCAAGGAAAATGACGGTTACGTTGCAGGACGGATCATCACCCATCCTGACAGAAGGTATTGCAGATAACGAGAAGCAACTCCAAGCGATGGTCAAAAACAATGTAGACCTGATTCCAGTAGAAGAATTTGGGATGACCGGCCCATTGATGACCATTGGACGAGAGACAAACCTTGCATCGGGGGCGGTCGACCTTGTTGCGTTCACTATGGGTGGAGACATTCTGGTCATTGAGTTCAAAACCGGCCCTCAGAACAGCGATTTCCGCGCCGCCCTTGGCAGATCGGATTTAGGCAGGCTTGCAGAAGAGTCAGCAGCAGATCTGTTGGTCATCAACCTCCAGGGCATCAGCTATGGCCCCATGAGAGATCCCGTTACCGCGTTGGTTGATTATGGGACAGGCAAAGACGTAGAGACCGTGGTTGTCGCAGGTGAAATTGTCATAGAGAATGGCACATCCAGCCGGATGGACGAAGCCGATATCTACGCCAGAGCACAGGCGGCGGCCACCTCCGGGTGGGACGACTGGGCGGCGCGAGACTGGGCCAACCGCGATGTGGAAACGATTACACCCCCTGCGTTTCCTACCCGAAGTACCGGAAAATAAATGCGCCAATCAAGTATCCTTCAATCGAACCAGTACTTGGTTAAGGCAATAAGGCAACCTCGATGATGAAAATAGCCTTTGGTAACAGAGTGAAACCTGGTAGGGAATAAGGGAGGCTACATGGCCCGACTCGCAATCTCAGCAGATTCACATATCCTGGAAGCTCCGGATGTATTCGTTGGCCTGGCTGACAAGTTTGGTGATCGCGCTCCCCGCGTAGTGCACGAAGAAGGCAAGGGCGATTACATAGATATCCCAGCTACAGGAAAACGACTCAATGCGGCCATTGGTGGAGTAGGCAGGTTGGGCATCGCCGGGATGAGCCTCGACGACCCGGAGACCCACCGCCTCATCGCGCTGGGCTATGACGGCCTGAAACCCGCGTTGGTGGACCCGGTGGAGCGCACCAAAGCCATGGACGTTGACGGGGTATGGGGCGAGGTTATCTACCCCAGTGTTTTCATGCGTCTGTTCGGCATTCCGGACACAGAAGTACTGGCAGCGTCGTTCCGTAACTACAACGATTGGCTCTGGGATTTCTGCGCCACCGTGCCTGAACGACTTACAGGTCTGGCCCTGTTGGTCATGCAGGATCCGGTTATCGCTCATCAGGAGTTGAAGAGAGCCATCGCCAAGGGTTACAAAGGCGTGTGCATACCGTGCTCAGCTCCAGATGGGAATCGCTACCATGACCCCATCTATGACCCAATTTGGGCAACAGCAGAAGAGGCTGGCATCCCCATCAACTTGCACATATTCACGCACCCCAACGGCGCGATTACTGGGTTGGATCAGGCTGGCCTCATAACCGAGTATGCCAGTGCTCCCACGTTAATCCAGTACACCCTCTCCGATCTAATCTCGGGCGGTGTAGCGCACCGGTACCCCAACTTGAAGTTTGTAGCTGCCGAGTTCAATACTGGTTGGGTAGCCAACTGGCTTGAACGTATGGACCATGCCGTATACCGAGCGCGAACAGCCGTGCCAGAGTACATGGACATGAAACCCAGCGAGTACTGGCTCAGGCAGTTCTATGCCACCTTTGAAGATGACAGATCCGGCATGTTGACTCGGGACGCCATTGGCGTGGAAACAATGATGTGGGGTAACGATTTCCCACATCACGATTCAGTGTGGCCCCACTCCCAAGAAGCCTTGGATATGGTCTTTGAAGGGGTGCCCGACCAAGTACGCCAGGCGACCACTGTGGACAACGTGTCCAAGCTTTACGGAATGTCGGTGCCGGAGTAATGTCAATGAGAAACGAAAAATCCACGAAACTACGAACCTTAGTGACCCTAGCGTTGATCTTTGTGATTGTCCCAGCTCTGGTGCTTTTATGGGCGTACCTGGTCCGATGACACACGCCAGCAAGCCCCATTCTCTCTGGCCCTGCAGAACCCACATGGAAGCAGATCGGTAGACCTATCATGGAGTGCATCCTAGCCTTGCTGGCGTGGAGCATGGCCATAGGTGGATTGCGGTGGATATTCACGCTTCGCAACCCTTTGTTTCCGGGAGAGGCTGAGTGGGCTCCGCTGCACAGAGATCACTTGCGGAACCTACTGGTGGCGGTTGTAGGATTTGGAGCCTTCCCCATCCTTGCAGGGTGCGTATGGGGAGATGGGTTCATCAAAGGATTTCTCCTTAGCGCTCCTATCTTCCTCTATAGCCTTAGCCTTCTGGCTGTGAACGGGATTGGCTTGGTCAGGGATGCCCAGGGCAAGAGGAGAGAAGCGTTACTGGCCCGGGAACGCGATGAGCAGACGCAACTCCGGCTGATGTTGAGCATGTTTGGTTTTCTGGTGATGTTCAGCGGCCTGGCGGTTGTTTGGGTCTCTACCCTGTGAATTTATAACGCCTCATTAAGCTCACTCAGCAATGCGGGGCTGCCCCGGAATAGACCAACGGAGGTTTAACCATGGAATGGCTGGTCACGCTTGGAGTTCTGGTAGGTATTGTCGCGTTATTTGGTGCTGTGGTCTGGTGGATGAAGGGCGACTAAACCCTCTGCCTGTGCAATAAACACACACACACCCTACATATACTCCTCCAATTTTGCTATATACAGAACTTAAACCCTTTTCTTTACTCATTCCATGCGATAAATGTTTCTGAAATAGTACCCGTTTCCATACGGCTGTAACCAGCTCTAGCATCTGGCGTGCCATGTCCAAGGCGTTCCAGCGCTCCATTCCCGGCGATAAAGGCCGGGAATGGAGCGCTGCTTCAGCCAGGAATTGCGTTGGGAATTCACCCGGTAAGGGGAATGGTATGAAAGCAATCAAAACAGACAATATTTCTGTTGCGCAGATTTTGGCGGCGGCCCACCTCACTGAGTTGTGGCTGGCCGGCCTTGAATCCACTGCACGACAAGCGCTGACAGCAACAGAGATAGGTGAAGCCTACAAGGCATCATTTGAGGCGGTAGTGGCCTAGCCCAAACCGGCACGCAGCCCATCTTCGCCGCATGGAGACATTGTGTTAACCTCTGCCAAACGGGTGGTAGTGGAGGGGTGGAATGCGATTGTTACTGATAGTGCTTTCCTTGTGGACGATAGCCGTAGCAATGCTGGTGATAGCTGGAGTATTCCCCTCCGTTAACAATGAGGACAGCTATTTATCTACGCCAATAACCTCTAGGGAAGCCGTAATAGCAACGCTTCTCACAATTCCTGCGCTACTCTTGGGATTTCTGGTCATAGTGGGCTTGCGCCCTATGAAGGAAGACTAGGAATACATCCCAAACTTGCTCTCAATCGTAGCTGTGGATATAATATTACTACGAACCTGACGATAGCCCATAGAAGGAGCGAGTCATGGCACCAACACCTTTAGCCTATTTCGGCGGCGAGTTCATTCCCGCAGCTGAGGCCAAGGTCGGCGTTATGACCCACGCCTTACACTATGGCACAGCAGTCTTTGAGGGCATCCGCTGCAACTGGAACGAAGAAGAAGAAAAACTCTTCATCTTCCGCCCTCTAGATCACTTCAAGCGGCTGGCAGAAGGTGCTTCAATTCTCCGAATGAATCTACCCCATACTCCCGAAGAGTTGGTTCGTATCACCGTGGATCTGGTGGGGCGCACCGGCTATCGTGAGGACATGTACATCCGCCCACTGGCCTACAAGAGTTCCGAGCGGGTGGCGAACCTCAAGCTTCACGAGTTGGACGATGGTCTGACGATTATTGCAGTGCCCTTTGGTTCATACATAGACGTACAGGTGGTGCGGTGCATGACCGCCAGCTGGCGTCGCATCGATGAGACGATGATGCCACCCCGCGTGAAGTTAAGCGCAGGCTACGTGAACAGCATCCTCGCCAAGACGGACGCAGTGCTTGCGGGCTTTGACGAGGCTATCTTCCTGAACAACGACGGTCATGTGGCCGAAGGTAGCGGCGAGAACCTGTTTGTGGTCAAAGATGGCGCCCTGGTGACACCACCACTGACGGCAAACATCCTGCCCGGCATCACCCGTAGCTGCATTATGCAGATGGCGAAAGACGAACTGAGCATTGAAACGGTGGAACGATCCATTGGCAGAGCTGAGTTATACCTGGCCGACGAGGTGTTCCTTACAGGCACGGCGGCTCACGTTACGCCTATGGGTGAGTTGGACCATCGGAATATCGCAGACGGCAAGATAGGCCCAGTCACAAAGGCGATACAAGACCTCTACTTCAAAGCCATTCGCGGAAGTCTCCCCAAGTATCGTGATTGGTGTGTTGAGGTTGTGTCCGCGCCTTTGGCAAAGGTGTAGTCCTCCACCTAATCCTCTGAACAGGCGATCACTATGGAAGACCTGGGCCTCGACTATGTCATCTTTGTTTTCCTTGCTTCTATTGGCGTTATTCAGTTGGCTGTTGCCCATGCAGGGCTCACCAAAATCCTCTTCCTAAAACGCACCCCATACGCCTACGCCCTTGGCCTAACGCTGGTGGTTGTAGGTTTCACCTGGTTCTTCCGGGAGGGGCCACGCCACGTCCCGGACACGGTTGGCGGGCTTGACGGCAATGACCAGGCTGCTAGATTCGCCTTGAGCGCACTTGCTGCGGTGTTCTTCACTGTAATGGCTACATCGGCGCTGAATCGACGCGCTGGAGACGGTCCACCACCAACACTTCACGGCCTTGAAGCTCTGCGAGACCAGACGTATTTGGAGTCGCTGCCCACTAGGCTACGTTCACTATGGGAGGAGCGACCACCATGGATGCGGCGATAGTCCGATGGTTGAACAGCGGCGTGGGAACACTGCCGTGGTTGGACGATTTTATAAAAGTTGTCGTAAGCGACTACTTTGTTCCCGTGACCCTGTCCCTCATAGTGCTTGGTGTCTGGTTTGGGGGGAAGACGCCACTATCGCGAGAGCTTCACCAGCGGGCTGCGCTCACGGCCATGCTAGGTCTCGCCTTCGGGAACTTGACAGTTCAGATCATTGGAGCCCTGGCATTCCGCGACAGGCCGTACCTTAGCCAACCCCTGGAGCTTCTTTTCTACCAGCCAACGGACTCATCGTTCCCCGCCAACCCGGCAGTAGTGGGTGCCGCTATCGCTGCGGGACTGTGGGGGGCAAACCGCCGCATGGGGGCAGTAGCCTTTGGGATAGCAGCATTGTGGGGCGTCTCACGCGTGTACGCAGGCGTTTCATACCCAACGGATGTCCTTGCAGGGGCGGCCATAGGTGTAGTGGTTGTTATGGCAGTTACGTGGGTGCTCCGTAGAATAGAGCCTTTGCCAACAATGGTGATTCAGCTTGCCCAACGGTTTTACCTAGCCTAACCCCCAGGGCGATGCCCTAGACCCACATGCCTGACGGATACCTTTGGAGAATATCCATTGCAGCCACCCCCCCTCTTAATTGCCAGCACAAAAGCTGCCCTACTTGAGATTTTTGTTGCACCAACATGACCCTTTTGAGCCTTCACGACCTTCTGGAAGGTCTCTACTATCGTTGTATATCACGGCGTAAGGCCTACCTCTTTGTACCTTGCCTTAGGCCCGTGATGTACCACCGAGAGAAGATGGAGGTCAAGATGGCAGGACAAATCAGCATAGCCCACAAGGGTACGTTCCGGGAGCATTCTCCGCTGGGAATTATTGGCGCTGCCTCTGGCGCACTCATTGCAGCGTTTACGGGTGCAGTCCTCTGGGGACAACTAGCTGTATGGACTGGATCTGAACTTGCGTGGCTAGCTATTGGGATAGGAGTGATTGCCGGGCTGGTGACACGGCTCCTGGCGAGCAACGAACAAAACGTTTCCATCCAACTACTTGCTGCAAGTGCCGCATTGGTTGGGGCTTGCCTTGTTCATTGCCTGGCGCATACCGCAGAGCATCGTGGTTCACTGGCGTCACGGCCAATCTTCATAGCGTCAAAGCTGGTTTCATTGGACCCTCACGCCGAGAGGGAGTCTCAGCGTGAGGGGTTATTTGTTATACGGCGGGGGCTTTTTTATCGGCCTTGATCACATCCAGGGTTTCCAGTGGGGGAACAGCAACTTCGTACATTCGCGAGAGCACGCTTAAGAACGCCAAAACCGCTGGGCTGTAGATGCGGGCTCTCCGTACCATGACCGATGTAGGAAGGGTGACATGATGCCCTTCTGTAATACGGATAAGGGCCAACGTCCCAGCCTCAACCTCTCTGCTGATGCCATGCGCTGGCAAAAACGAAACGCCAAAACCACGCTCTATCATCCGTTTCGTTGCTTCAATACTGTCCAGCACCATGCCTACGTTGGGAATAACGCCAGCTTCTCTACAGACACGATCAATGAGCTGGAAGTAAGAAGAGTCGCGGTCGTAGAGGATTAGCGGCTCTTTTGCGATGTCATAGATGCTGGCCTCACCCTGAATGGCGAAGTGGTGCTGCGGATGGCTCACCAGAGCAATCTCCTCATCGTAGAGCCAGGTAGAAAGGATGTCAGGATGGCGTAGGGAGCGGGCCAGGCCCACCTGTACCTCCTCACCCATCACCATCTGCTGCACCTCTGTGGAGCGTCCCGTGCGGATGTTGACGTCAATTCCCGGATGCTCTTCCCTGAATCGAGCCAGTATCTCCGGCAGGACGTATGCGCCAATGGCTCTGGCAGAGCCCACCTGCAATGTACCGCTGGTGACCTTCTCCAAGGCGTTAAGGGTGGCACGACCCTGATCCAAGGTTTCCAGTGCCCGCTGGGCGTAGGGCAGAAACGCCTTGCCAGCCTCGGTGAGGCGAACTCCTCTGCCAAGTCGATGGAAGAGCAAGGTGTTCAACTCGGTCTCAAGGGCGTGGATGCGGGCGCTCAACGAGGGCTGGGTGAGAATCAGCGCCTGGGCCGCTCGCACAAAGCTGCCACGTTGCGCAGCGGCTATGAATGCTTGTATCTGCGCTAGCTCCATAACACACTCCTACACGGCTAAACGGTGCAATTAGCTACGGAGCTATTGTAAACCTCTATAGGTGCTATAGAGAAGAGCGGGGGTTGCCCTGGTGAGGATGGCAATTGTTGAGGCATTTAGGGGACGCCAGAGAAAAGGTGGAACAGCTCGGCCTAGTCAGAATATGTGACGCCATCCAGGGAACAATACGTATTGAAAGAGCACCGATGAAGCAGGACGTGTAAGGCGGTGTCCTCACGCCGGACGGTACGATGGGCATTAGCGGATGTGGCCGTCCACCCCACAGCGTTGCAGACGCCCATCCATGTCCCTGTGTCAGCAGGCTTCAGGCCCCAATCAGTAAGTCGGCGCACAAAGGACCGGGTTCCCGTCAACTTTCGTGATGCGTCCGAGTACTCAGCTTGAATTTCAACCAGCCTGCTTTCAATCTGGGTTAGTCGCTGCTCCAGGGACGCAATGCGCCCTGCCAGGCCCTTTGGAGAAGTTGAATCAGCCATATACCTCGCCTTTGCATTGCACGCTATACCGTCCCTTAAAACGGTAGCACATCTATAAGCCCCTCGCCTCGCCGTTCACTACCTTCCGCATCTGGTATCATGTTGGTGTCTTGGACAACCATCGCCCAAATACTCTGCGGCCAGAGGAGGGGACATGACTCAGCAATCAATACTCAGCCCGGAAGCGGTCATTCAAGAGTTCAAGAAGAATGGGATCACCCACGTAGTCTATCTGCCTGACAGTGAGACCAACTGGATGTACCAACTGATGGAGGCTGAGCCCTCAATAGACCTGGTATCAGTAACCCGTGAGGGAGAGACCATCGCCATTGCTGCAGGGATTATCGCCGGCGGCAAGAAGCCAGTAGTTCTCATCCAGAATACCGGTCTGTTTGAGTCTGGTGACTCCATCAGGGGCATTGCGCTGGACTGCGCCCTTCCCGTTGTAATGCTGATTGGATATAGAGGCTGGACGCGTCACGGAGCCACGCCAGACTCTGCCGCGCGTTTCACAGAGCCTATCCTGCGAGCCTGGGGCATCACCTACTACCTGGTAGAGCACGATGGCGATGCCGACCGCATATCCCTGGCCTACCAGGAAGCAGAACGAACAAACATGCCAGTAGTAGTGCTGGTGGGCGACGAGTACCACGGGTTTAACCGATAACCCAAAGGTGCGCACCATAAAGCACAGCAGGAGGGAACGCATGATTAACCAAGTAGAACTCATGGAAGTGGTGGAGAAGTACAGGGACAACGGTATTGTTGTCCCAACCATGACCGGCAGTCGTGGTTGGGATCAGGTGAGCAGCAACAAGAACAGGGACGTCCCGCTGGGCGGCGCAATGGGTAAAGCATCATCGTTCGCCCTGGGCGTCGCGCTGGCGCAACCAGACAAAAGGGTCATTATTTTTGACGGAGACGGTAGTCTGCTGATGAACCTGGGAACGTTGGTCACCATTGCAGAGAAGGCTCCTAAGAACCTCTACCATTTTGTGTTGGAAAACGGCGTGTACGCCGTCACCGGAGGCCAGCCCATACCGGGAAACTCCAAGATATCCTTTGCCGGCATGGCAAAAGAAGCGGGTTACGCTAGCACATTTGAGTTTAACGACCTGGAAGACTTCGCCTCACGCGCTGCAGAGGTGATGGGAGCGGAAGGGCCGGTGTTCATCTGCGTTAAGACAACACCTGAGATTCAGAACGAACCAATGGGGCTTCGGGCACCGTCCGGTGTGAAGCCGACAAAGGCAGCAATCCAGGACTTGAAGAAGGACCTGGGAGTCTAGAGTTAGCAAGGGCCAGCCCTTGCCCAGGATAGCCATCACGTCTTCGCTACCATGCGAGGGGTTGCTGGAAAAAACGTTGCAGCAGCCGGTCAACTGGTGGAGTGGGCACGAAGCCAGGGCCTAGCGGTTGAAGTCTTAGAGTTGGATGTCACCAACCAGGCTTCAGTAGACACGGCCATAGCCAAAATTTTTGCTTCAGCAGGGCACCTAGATGTTGTAGTGAACAACGCCGAAATCGCTAGCAGGGGGCCAATAGAGTCCTTCACGGTGGCAGAACTGCATCATGTGTTTGACGTGAACACCTTTGGTTCACTCCGAGTCAACAAAGCTGTGCTGCCGGGGATGCGCGGGCAGAAATCCGGCTTAATTATCCAAATCACCAGTTCTCTTGGCAGGGTTGTTCTCCCCATGGGAAACGCCTATGGAGCAAGCAAGTTTGCCATGGAGGCCTTAGCGGAATCACTCCACTATCAACTCAAGCCACTCACTGTTGACGTAGCTATTGTGGAGCCTGGGTTTTTCCCGACTTCAGTAATGGAAAAAGCGTTAGTTGGGACAGAGAGCAGGATACTGTCTGCATACAACGCTGTTTCAACTACAATGCCTAAAATGCCTGAGAACTCGGCCAATCCCCAAGACGTGGCTGACACCGTGAAGCGCTTAGTAGACATGCCCACAGGCCAGCGGCCACTGCGCACGGTGGTTGGCGAGGTCTTCACGGCAGGTGTAGAGGCTCTCAATAAAGCCTCTGAGGAGAGCACCAAGGAACTTTGGGACTCGTTGGGTCTGAGTATTTGAGGTTTCCCGGTTTTACACCTTGGGAAAACACCCAACCCACCAACCCTTAAAACCCACCCTTATTGGCACCACTAGAAACGATGTTAATTTTCAGCACGCTCCCTCAGTTAACATTATCTTCAATTAACAAAATCTTAAGCCCAATAATCCACTGATTTTCCTTCCCAAAACTAACGGCGAATAAACAACCAATTCTATGGCGGGGAAACCATTAGGCTTAGTGTGCCTTCCACCGCTTGTCAGGGCTAAAATAATGGAGTACCACCAAGCAGGGAAAACTCTTTTTATGTTAGCGCTAAGGAGAGGTTAATGACGACTATTTCATTGGACAAACGGGCAAGTGAGCAACTGATCATGTCCGCAGGAAGTAAGCAATTCAGGATGGTCATTGCAGAACAAGAAACACTCTTCCTGCAAGGCCTACAGGCCATGTTGGAGACCGAGGGATGGGTAGAAGTAGTGGGGACTGCTTCATCCGGAACTGACCTCTTGGCAACGGTTCGGAGCAAGAAGCCTGACATCGTCCTGACAAACCTGGCGCTCCCCACGGTCAATGGCATTGATGTCTCCCGGGCCATCACCAATGAATACCCAGAAAGCCCTGATGTCCTTCTCATAGGCGATAAGTCCATGATCCACCACGTCCCTGCAGCCTTTGAGGCAGGCGCGTCAGGCTTTATCCTCAAGAGCGCATCAAAGGCCGATCTGTGCAATGCTATTGAACAGGTGCTGCTGGGCAATGTCTACGTCTGCCCTGAAGCAAGTGAACTCTTCACCAAGAACTATCTACAGTCCGCACGCTTGCTATCGCCCATGCGTGCGGGGAACGCGCTCTCGCTCAGGGAGCTTGAGTTGGTTCAACTCCTGGGAGAAGGACTTATCTTCAAAGAGATATCAGAGGCCATGTTAATCAGCACCAGCACTGTGGAAGCCCCCACCCGCTACATCAAGGTAAACGAAAAGGGGAGACCAGATTACTGGTCTCCCCTTTTCGTTATTTCTGGCCGTAACTCACGGCGTGAACCGGAGTGACGTCAAAGGCACCAACATTCTTGAAACCATGCCGGTTCAACAGGTCTACAAACGCTTGAGTTGGCATGAGCTGATCGCCAATCAACGCCTCAAAGTACTGGATACCGCAAAGCACGCGGGCGGGTACCGTTCGGCACTCCTGGGTTGTAGCTGGGAACGGGAAATCCGATATGACAAAGTAACCGCCGGGCTTCAGAGAACGAAGTACCCGCTCTGCAACCTGCTCAATGTCCCTGCACTCATGCATGGATATGTTAATGAGCACGGCATCGTACTCTTCAACGGCACTGATGTCCTCCAGGGTACTTTCCAGCAGGGACACCTTGTCCTGAATCCCCAACTCCGTCATGCGCTCCTTAACTTTCCCTAGGGAGTAGGCATCTCCATCCAACCCCACCAGGGACACGGTTGGGTAGGTCTCTGCCAAACGCTGAAGGCCGTAGCCCGCGCCGCATGCCAAGTCCAGGACTTTGGCGTTGCCCGCAAGCACGTCCGGGAGTCCCGGCACCTGGGAGAGCCCGCCGGGAACAAGTCGGTTGTAAAAGGGCCGGCCTGTCTCACTCACCATGTTTATTAATTCGGGGCTGCAATCGTTCCACCAGATGTGCTTGCCCGTAGGCAGGTTCTGCTTGAACACGTCAAAGAACTCCGGCTGGACAACCACCTGCGGCATACCACCAATGTAGCCAGGGAAGTCCCGGTCCAGCAGCAGCTTGTCCACGTAGGGAGCCAGGGTGAAAGCGGCACCGTCAGCGGTTTCCAAAAGCTCCGATGCGTAGGCAGCGCGGCACCAAACCTCCACGTACATCGCATCAAGCTTCGTGTTTTTCGCCAGGTCAGCGGCAGTGATACCCTTTTCATTGGTGCCAACTTCCGCCAACAGTCCTTGCGATATACCAATCTCCATTGTCCGTACACCCACGTATCCAGCCACCTGGGACAGGAACTTACCAGCCTGCTGTTGCATAGCCTCTTGGGGGGTCTGCGCGGCCTGTGTCATAACGTTCCTCCTACTCAGTTGATTTCTTCGTTCTCACCAGAGACTTCACCATCAGAATAGCAGCTATGAACCAAAAATCCAGTTCAAAAACTAGACTGTTTTTCCGGAGTGAGGGTATTACAATTTCCGCATGAAAACGTGTGGCGATTTCTGCCCAATATCCAAAGCATCTGAGATTTTTGCACAGCGGTGTCCACCGCTGATCCTACGGGAACTGGGGGCGGGAAGCCACCGGTTCAGCGAGCTCCAGCAAGGCGTACCACGCATCCCTCGTTCACTGTTGGCCCAGAGGTTGGACGAACTGGAAGACGCGGGCGTAGTGACACGTCAGATGGACGCTGGAGGGAAGCGACCTGAGTACCACCTCACCATTTCTGGACAGGAGTTCGTTAGCATTGTCATGGCTCTCGGCGAGTGGGGCCAACGCTGGGCGAACCAGGACATCGGCCCGAAGGACGTCGAACCAAACCTGCTGATGTGGGATATGCGCCGTCGTATCAATCTGGACAACCTGCCCGACCGACGAATCACACTCCAATTCGACGTTCAAGGCGTGAGTCAGCAGAGCTTCTGGCTGGTCCTTGAACGGGAGCAACCCTCTGTCTGCGTGTTTGACCCAGGGTTCGATATTGACGTGATTGTCACAGCAGACACGGTTACGTTACACAAAGTATGGATGGAGCGCACAACATTGAAAGAGGCACTCAGAAACGAGTTCGTCACCCTGGAAGGTTCACGGGAACTTACCAGAGCATTCCCAAGTTGGTTTAAGTTGAGCGTCTTCGCTGAAACTTCTTCAGCAGTAGCTTAGTCCTCGTCTAGCGCAAAGGCTTTGTGCAGGGCACGCACTGCGTCTTTCGACTGTGCTTCAGACACGATGCACGTGATACGAATCTCTGACGTAGTAATCATCTCAATGTTGACTCCGGCATCGGCAAGGGCCCTGAACATGGTAGATGCGTAGCCCGGAGAGTTCTGCATCCCTGTTCCAACAACGCTCACCTTTGCCAACGTGGCGTCATGGGTTACACCAACGGCCCCCACTTTCGCCGCGATGGGCTCCACAACAGCCAGGGCCTTCGCCACGTCTGTACGAGTCACGGTGAAAGAGAGGTCTGAACGCTTCTCCACGCTGGTGTTCTGGACAATGGTGTCCACGCTGACCGCAGCATTGGTCAGGGGCTCAAAGAAGGTGGCAGCAATACCCGGCTGGTCGGGAACCGCCAGCACCGTCACCTTGGCAACGTTGGTATCGCTAGCGACGCCTCGCACTCTACTTCTAACTTCCATAGCCACCTCCCGATGGATAAGCGTACCTGGGGTATCACTAAATGTTGAAGCCACCAGGATTGGTATGTCATACAACTCGCCAAGCTCAATAGAACGCGGCTGCATCTTTGCGCCGCTCACCGCCAACTCAAGCATCTCTTCGTAACCAATTTCCAGCAGCTTACGAGCCTCCGGTACAATACGAGGGTCAGCGGTATAGATGCCCTCCACGTCCGTGTATATCTCGCATCGCTCCGCCTTCAAAGCCGCCGCCAGGGCTACAGCGGTGGTGTCAGAGCCTCCACGACCCAGCGTAGTGACCTCCTGGGCCTCTGTAACGCCCTGGAAGCCGCATACGACGGCAACTCTCCCTGCTTCCAACTCTGTGACTATCCGCGCAGGCACAACGTCCGCTATGCGAGCCTTGCCGTGCAGCGCCTCTGTCTGAATACCCGCCTGAAGCCCCGTGAGGCTGACGGCAGGACATCCCATATCGTTAAGAGCCATAGCCAGAAGTGCGCAGGAGACCATCTCCCCGGTTGAGAGGAGCAGGTCGACTTCTCGCTCGACGGGCGACGTCGCGACCTGGCGCGCGAGGGCAAGCAGGTCATCCGTGGAATCTCCCATAGCAGAGCAAACCACCACCACGCCCACCTCAGTCACCTTCGCAGCGATGATGCGTCGAGCTACACCGCGCACCTTCTCGGCGTCGGCTAGGGAGCTACCTCCATATTTTTGGACGATTAACGACACGTTCTATCCCGCGCTCACAACGTGAGCACCCTGCTGACTGACTTTGGTAATTTTGAGTTCCCCTGGGACACCGGCCTTGTCAGCCATATCAGCCATCTCATAGCCAACGGTCATCTCACGGTCAGGAGTCAACGCCAGAATGGTAGAGCCTGCGCCGGAGAGGAACGCACCAGCGGCTCCAGCCTCCAATGCTGCACGGATAATGAGGCGCATGGATGGGAAGAGCACACCCCTGGCAGGCTGGTGGAGCCGGTCCTGGGTGGCAGTTTTCAACAAGTCCAAGTTCCCTGAAGTCAGGGCGTTCACCAGCAACGCTGCGCGTCCTATGTTGAAAACGGCATCGGCTCGGCTAATCTGCGGCCCAAGCAACCCTCTGGCCTGGTGGGTGGGCATCTGCTGCGAAGGGATATAAAGGATGGCCCACAACTCCTGAGCCAAAGGCACTTCAGATGTGATGAGCTTCAATTCATCCTGAACCACAATCTGGCATCCCCCAAGCAATGCAGGGGTCACGTTGTCGGGATGACCTTCTATGCGTACGGCCAGAGTTAGCAGCTCGTCTTGAGAGAGAGGCTCACCGCAGAGAGCGTTAGCAGCCACAAGGCCGCCCACCACCGCAGTAGAGCTGCTCCCCAGGCCACGGCCCAGCGGTACCGCGTTATCGCAGGTCACCAACAGGGGCGGCATAGGTTCGCCAATCTCCTGGAAGAGTGCAGCTGCGGACTGGTACACCAGATTATCGTCGCCCCTACTCAACAAATCCTCGCCCTCGCCAGTGACCTTGACGCCAGAGCCGCCCGTCTCCAGTCGCACGGTGTTCCAGATGTCCAGGGCCATGCCAAGACAATCGAAACCAGGCCCCAGGTTCGCCGTGGTAGCTGGGACTTTGATTTCTACGTGAGATTTCATTGCTACAGGAGTCATATGTCCTTTTGGAGTTTAATTGGCCCGTTGTTTAGGTTTTCTGTTACTCATATATCTGAGACTGAACTGCAGGTCAGGTAGCTAAAGACCCAAAGGGTCAGTGGAGGCCTATACCCTGCCGTCGCTTAGCCAATATGTCCCAGACCTCTTTCGGTGAAGTACCAGTTGCCGCAAGGAGGGTGAGAGTGTGGTACAAGAGGTCAGCAACCTCGCCAGGGAGTTCATCCATCTTACCCGCAGCGGCAGCGATGGCAGTCTCACCCGCCTCCTCCACCACTTTTTGGGCTACCTTGCCGACACCTGAGGCGAGGAGCTTGGCTGTGTAGCTTTCCTCGGTAGGGTTCGCCTGTCGATCCTTGATGACGGCGAACAACTCCTCCAGCACACCCACACCGGGGTCTGCATCTGCATACGTTGGCGATGCTTCCAGCTCTGTAAAGAAGCAAGAAATCTCCCCCGTGTGGCATGCAGGGCCGACTGGGTCAACTTTGAAGAGCAGTGTATCGCCATCGCAATCAACCCAGGTGGACTTAACCCTTAGGTAATTTCCAGACTCCTCACCCTTGTGCCACAACGCCTGACGACTTCTGCTATAAAACCAGACGTCCTCACCTTCCATTGTGTGCTTCAAGGAGTCAGGGGAGACATAGGCCATCATCAACACCTGACCAGTCTCATGGTGCTGCGCAATGGCGGGTATCAGTCCGTTTTCGTTGAGCTTCAGCTCTTGGGTCATGGCTCCCCTCACTTTCCCGTTGAGGCGTTACTTGTTTCCTGGCTCACCAAGAACGGTAACAAGGTCTTTCAAGCTATGCAATTCATAGGTAGGGGCCACCCGTCCGTTCATAGGAGCATCGTGGCGGTTTATCCATGCAGAGGGCATCCCTGACAGATGGCTACCCCATACATCTTCATGCAACGTGTCACCCACCATAAGAGTTTCACTCGGCTTCAGGTCCAGCCGTTCAAAAAGTTTATCGAAGATTAACGGATGAGGCTTGTAGCTCTGAGCTGCCTCCGAGGAAATAATCGCCTCAAAGGCGTCTGAAATGCCGTGGCGTTCCAACAGCGGATAAAGGTAAGCATCGTCTGCGTTGGAGAGGATGGCCATAGGCCATTTCCCTCTGAATTGGGCGATGACCTCCAGCGTCTCAGGGAAAGGCGGTCTACCTGCGAAATCAGCAAGGCACAACTCCGTAGCGGCGTCTGCATCGCCAGGCAAGCCCAACTCATCGAAGGCGCGGCGAAAGCAGTCCGTCCACACTTCCGTGTAGCTCTCAAAAGCGCTTGGCGTCATTGTCTCAACATCCAAGCGACGCACCCGGAACTCTTTTTCCTTGGGAAGCCAAACGTCCCATAGCGTATACGGCTCTACCTGAAGCTTCTGGTCAGCGCACACTCTAATAAAGCTCTCACGCCAGTAGTCGTGGGTGTTGGCGAAAAGCGTGTCAAAAACGTCAAAAATAACCATCTTGGTAGACACTGTGGCTCCTTGCATTGTTGTGGTCTTTAACCATGGTACCCCCACCGGGTGGCAGGGGCATACAGGTCATCATTGAGGTGCAGGCAGAGACTATCGATTTCAATCTATTTTAGCCTGCCTGAGGGCAGAGGTACCCAGATCAGTTTTCGGGGCAGACAGCCGTTAGCGAGCCTCAATGGGTCTGATGGGCACACCGTGCTCCGCCAAATACTGTTTTACCTCTGCGATGCTGTACGTCCCAAAGTGGAAGATGCTTGCAGCCAGGGCGGCGTCCGCCTTCCCCTCCTCCAGCACATGCAGCAGGTGATCCGGACTTCCCGCGCCGCCGCTTGCTATGACCGGGATGGTTACCGCCTTAGAGACCGATCTCGTCAGCTCCAAGTCATATCCGTATTTATGTCCATCGGAGTCCATGCTGGTCAGAAGAAGCTCACCTGCCCCCACCGCAGCCATGTGTCGACACCATTTAACCGCGTCCAACCCCGTAGCCTTCCGGCCACCGTGGGTATAGACCTCCCAGCGGGACTCAGGGTCAAGGGTGAAGGCGCCACCAGTGTTGGCTATATCGGCGTTGGGTGGGACGCTGCGGGCATCTACAGCCACTACGATGCACTGAGCACCAAAGCGGTTGGACGCGGCTGCTACCAGAGACCAATCAAGCACCGCCGCGGTATTCAGGGAAATTTTGTCGGTACCGGCATCCAGCATCCGATGGATGTCCTCTATGGAGCTGAGTCCACCCCCCACGGTAAGGGGTATGAAGAGATTCTCTGAGACCTTTTTGACAACCTCTACCATGATGCCACGATCGTCTGAACTGGCGGTGATATCCAGAAACACCAACTCATCCGCGCCCTCATGGTCATAGAAAGATGCTAGCTCTGCGGGGTCTCCAGCGTCCTTCAAATCAACAAAGGAAACGCCTTTCACCACGCGGCCAGCATCCACGTCCAGGCATGGGATGATACGTTTGGTCAGCATTGCTCGTTCAACTTGGGCCATTGGACTTCCACGGCTGTGGAGCCAAAGGCTTAAAGCTTATTTACGTAGGATTACCAGGTGATAGTGGCTAGAGAGGTTTCGCTTCTCAGCAAACCGGAAACCTGCCTGTTGGCCAATTTCACCTACCTCTGTTGCATCAAGACGCTTGTCCATAGGAGGGGCATCAGGGGAATCAGCCTTGGTCCATTCAATGATAGCCACCCACGCGCCACGCTTCATCAGCTTAGCCACACGCTTCATGAATGCTGATTTGCTGGCCTTGGTTGTAGAAAGTGCCAGAGTAACCAACGCGCCGTCCAGCGAATCAGGATCAATGGTTGCATCCTCTTCCTTCTGGTCATAGACAATCGTATTGGTAAGGTGGGTATCCGCCAGATTCCGCTCAAGCTCTTCCCGGGCACTTGCGGACTCGTCAGTAGCGTAGACCTTGCCATCAAAGGAGTGCTTGGCCAGAGGAATGGTCAGTGCGCCCTTCCCGCAGCGGAAGTCGCCAAGGATCTGGTAGGGGCGAAGAGGGAGCTGCGCCAGGATGCGAAGCGGCTCTATGGCTTCAACCAGAGTCTGGGATGGTATTTGTTGCTCAGCCTTCTGGCTCATGAGTGTCCTTTCGATAGCACCGGTTGTTTTAAGTTGTTTTCAGTGGAGGGAGCAAACCCTGCTTCTAGTATATACCCCAGAACCCTGTTTCCCCAGACCACGGTGCAGGAAAACCGTCTAAGCCACGTTGAGGTGGTGGGATTAGGACGCGCTTTTCAGCGATTGTAGGACTTCTGGCAGGCTTACCACACCGGTGTACAGCGCTTTGCCGACGATTGCCCCTTCTACGCCCAGGCCGGACAGCCGCTCAAGGTGTCTTGCAGAAGCAATTCCTCCTGCGGCAATGATAGGAATCGTCACGTGGTTCATCGCCTCAGCTACAGCTTCAAAGTTCGGTTCCGTCAGTGTACCGTCTCTGCTGATGTCCGTGTACTCCAAACGTCCAACGCCCAGAGCCACCATGCGCTCCATGAGCTCCAGCGCACGCATCTGCGATGGCTGTTTCCATCCTCTGAGGGCAGCCCAGCCGTCCTTAGCGTCCACAGAGACCACGACAGAGTCCACACCAAACCGCTCAAGCATTTTGGTTACCAGGTCAGGATCCTCTACTGCGGAAGTGCCAAGTACTAGTCTGTCAGCGCCCGCCTCGGCCAGAAGCGTAGCCGTCTCCATGTCTCTAATGCCACCGCCGACTTCAATGGATATTTCTAAACTGGCCGCGATAGCCCGTATGGCGTCTACGTTAACAGGAGAACCAGAGGCAGCTCCGTCCAAGTCAACTACGTGGAGCCGTGAAGCCCCTTCTGACTGCCATCGCATTGCCACAGCCACGGGGTCATCACCAAAAATCTCTTCACGAGCATAATCGCCTTGGTAGAGCCTGACACACCGCCCCCCCCTAAGGTCTATAGCAGGAATTACCTCCATACAGAGGCCTTCAGAACTCTACACATAACACTTTCATTCGGCTCAGACGAAATAACAAACACCACGGACATCAACATGTTGATGTCCGTGGAATGCCTATTCTTCCAGGGAGCTTATGCAGACTGTAGGTTGTGCTCTTCAACAAACTGAGCATCTGATACGCCCTCAAAGCGGATGAGATACACGGCATCCCCTTCGCCATAGGTAGAGGGCATAGAACGCTCAGGGACTTCCGTAATGACCTGGCCCTTTACGCCAATAATCGCAGGCAGGATGCCTCGAATAGTGTTAGGAACCTGTATCTGATCGCCCTTTTTGAACTTTCCCATTACCAGCCTCCAATGTTGTCTTTTTGTCGCATGAAGCAGAGGTTACGCTAAAGACCCCACCATGCGCAAGAAGTTTGCGTAAAGCCTTATCCCCCTGGGGCCACTTTTCTCTGGGTGAAACTGCGTAGCAACCAGGTTTCCCTGCGCTACTGCACTGCAAAAATTCAGTCCGTATTCCGTGGTAGCAGCCATTACCTCTGGGGATTCTGGCTCCCCATAGAAGCTGTGAACAAAGTAGAAGTGACTCCCTTGGGGTATATCTGCAAATACCGGATGCTCTGGATTTTGGAGTTCTACCGTATTCCACCCCATGTGCGGCACCTTAAGCCCTGGCGGGAACCGCTTCACGCGTCCGGGGATGATGCCCAGGCATTGGGCATTGCCCTCCTCCGTGGAATCAAAAAGCAACTGAAGGCCCAAGCAGATTCCAAAGAAGGGTTTCCCACTGGCGATGGCCTGTTGCACGTAGCCGGTGAGTTCATGGCCCTCTAGCGCCACCATGGCAGAATCACATGCACCCTGCCCAGGCAGGATTAGTGCATCCGCTGCATCCATTTCCTTTGGGTCAGAGGTGACGAGGGGTGTGGCACCAAGCGATTCTAGAGCCTTGGCTACGCTGCGCAGGTTTCCCGCGCCATAATCTATGATAGCAATCCTTAGGTCGCTCACTGTTGAGGGCCCACTGCAAACGCTAACCAGTCAAATATCCGCTCTTGGATCGCATCAGCATGCTGTCCATAGAGGAGGGCGGTTCCATGCTCATTGCCAATGAACGTCTCTAGCAGCTTGGGGCCCAGGGTAGCATCGTTGTAGGCTGCGGCGGAGCGCTGAGCGTTCCTATCGTCTTCCGCTGAGAAGAAGGCAGCAGGTGCGGTTACTCTGGTGATGTCCTCTTCTGCAGACAGTCCCTGAATCTCCAAAGGCGCGGAGAGCGTCACAACCGCGACCAAATCTCTGTAACTAGCGACCTTGACCGCCGCCGTACCGCCCATGCTGGCCCCAATAACCACAAATTTCTCCACCCCTTGGCCTTCCAAGTACTCCAGGGCCCCTTCCAAATCCTTATCAATCTGATCTATATCCTTGTCGCCTTGGGAAGGTTTGAATCCGCGAAAATTAAAACTGAAGGCGGCATATCCTTCTGCATTGAGGGTTCCCGCAAATTCAGTCCAACTTTCCTGGTCAGAAGGCAACATGTGCGCCAGTACCACCATCACGTCGCCGCTGCCGTAATGATGACCTCGTAGCATTGTGCCGTCAGTGGCGGCGAACTCTACATCGTCAGGGCCCAGGGGTACAGAGGCATCGCCTGACGAGCATGCGGCGAGGCTTAGCAGCGCAACTAGGAAGGCAACAGAAATCAGGAACCGACCAGGGCGTAACGTTTGGGTTAGGAGATGCATTTAGCTAGACCTCATGCAGAGTGCAGGTTTTATTCGGCGGAAGCTAAGGTAGCTTCTAACAACGTACAGGCATTATAGCATCGGGGCTAGGTGAATCGTAAGCGGATGGTCAACAGACACCTGTGAAGGCGAGTATCACAGCAGGCACACGAGGCCAACGACCCTCTAGGGGGGCAAGAATCACAGCGGGTTGGACGTGGGAAGTGCTACAGCTTGTTCGAAGCATTCGATGGGTTGAATTACGCAACTCTCGCAGATATCTTCTGGTATCAAACCGACTCGCATCAATATGCCGAATGCAAAGCACCCTGCACAGAATCCAAAGACTGACTCCAGTATGGCGAATCCAACCAGCACTCCAAGGAGGATGCTGGCCAACCCGCTGAGGGCGAACGCAAAGTGCAACACCAAGGCAGTCACGGAGAAAACTAGACCCACAGTCTGGGCAAACCGCTTGGGTGGCCCTGAGACTAGCTTAACGGGGAGTTTGAGGCGAGGCGCCAGCACTCTAGTGGCCATCAGCCCCATAGGACTCAGCGTTGGGCCAGTGAGGACCCTTGCAAGGAAGCCATAGGCGAGTACCGGCAGTAACAAATAGGCTTGAAAGATGATGATGCTCAAACTCAAAGCGACTACCATCCCGGCTACCAGCCGTGCTGCCGTATCATTGACCGGATGGGGGAAGGAAAATATTTCCCTAATCGTTGACCTAGAGCCGTTAGTATTTTCCTCTGCTAATAATTCCTGGTTCATTACAATACCTTCTCTTATGATTCGTTCAAACAACAGAGCAAAAAGAAAGCCCCCTCGTGAAATTTCATGAGGAGGTCTTCCGCTTTTTACTTTACGCGTCTAGCGGAACTTCCCCTCATTTGTACAGGTACAGATATGCATGTTACTCATTACTTCCTCAGTGTAGAGTTTGGTGGACTCTGCGTCAAAATACAATCCACAATTCCTCACACCTAACCCGCGCAAGCCCTGGCTTTGGTTGACAGTCCTATCAGGCAATAGCTACCATCCCTGTGACACAGCATCTAAGAACAAAACCGTTACCCGTTGGGAGGAGAACACAATGGCAGACCAAGCAATGGTGAAAGAGTTAATCCGTGGCGCGTATGACATGCACATCCACAGTGCGCCGGACGTACTGCCCAGGAAATTCAATGATATCGTTCTAGCTGAGCACGCCGTAGAGGCTGGCATGGCTGGCGTGGTGCTGAAGTCCCATTATATTTGCACCGCAGACCGCGCCAACCTTATCAATCAGATGTTCCCAAAGCTCAAGGCGTTTGGCGGTATTTGCCTGAACAACTCCATGGGTGGCCTCAACCCCCAGGCCGTAGACGTAGCAGGCCGATTGGGCACCAAGGTAGTCTGGTTCCCCACAGTTGACGCTGAAAACGAGGCCAAGAACATTGCCGGTGCGCCCGTCCCCGGGAAGCCTGAACCCTATTGGATGAGCATTGCCCGTTCCATGCTGGAAAAGGGCATCTCCGGCGGCCCGGTGAAAGTCGTCGTGGACGGCAAAGTTACGGAAGCTGCACGGCAGTGCATGGAAGTCATTGCTGAGTACGACATGATTCTGGCAACCGGCCACATTGCCCCAGATGAGATGATTCCAGTAGTGAAGGCTGCCAGGGAGGCCAAGGTAAACCGTGTCGTAATCACCCATCCTGAGTTCCCCGCCACCTTCCTCACGATTAACGATCAGAAGGAGCTTGCCAAGTACGACGTGATGTTTGAGCGATGCTTTACCCAGCCCTTCACCGGGAAGGTGGAGTGGTCAACGGTATATGAGAACATCCGAACGATAGGCCCTGCATCCACCATCCTGTCCACAGACCTGGGCCAGAGCTCCGCACCATGGGTGGAGGAAGGCATGGCCATGTTCATGGAGAATCTGATGGACAACGGTTTCTCTGCGAGTGAAATTGAGACCATGTCCCACCACAACGCCGGCCAGATGCTGGGGCAGACGGCTCCTCCAAAAGCGTAGCAACACCGTTCCGAAGTAACAGAAGAGGGCCGCCGTTTGGTGG
>CAVOCU010000011.1:0-35170 GCA_963694315.1 Dehalococcoidia bacterium
GCCCAGGAGCATTTTGAGCGCACGGTGCAGCGTCGTGAAGCCCCGGAGGACGTGCAAGTCATCAAGTATAGTAAGAGCAGGGACGGGTTGGGGTATACGTTCACCCCGGGCGACAGTCCTGCTTTCCACCTAACAACAGTGAACAATCGTCCCGGACCAATTCTTGAAGGCCTTGGTCTGGCATCAAGTCAGGCAGAGGCTAAGCGATTCGTCTCCCAGGGAGCGGTGGAGGTAGACGGAGTCCGTGTCACCGATACGTTGCCAATCCACGATGGTGCTGTGGTGAAGGTAGGGAAGCGTCGCTTTGTTCGACTGGTGGAGGACAAGGGTTAGGGCATTGCCTAATCGCCCATTTCCTTCCGTTCCTAGCATCAATAACTAAGCGACGGAATCCGCCATGCGGAGTCGAAAACCCCTTTTTTCTCCCTCGAGTCTGTGCTACCATTCATAATCTGAACACCCCTGTTTATTTCGTGAGGAGGCTTCCTGTGAACTTGCGTATTCCCGGCCCAACGCCCTGTCCTGAAGATGTACTTCTTGCCGGTGCCCAGCAAATGATTGACCACCGCGGCCCTGAGTTTAAGGACATTATTGGCCGGATTCACTCTGGCCTCCAAACCGCTTTTCAGACCAAGAACCAGATTGCCATCCTCACCTCCTCTGGCACAGGCGCTATGGAGGGAGCAATTATCAACACGCTGTCACCGGGAGACCGAGTGCTCAGCATCAGCGTCGGGGTGTTCGGCGACCGCTTCGGCCAGATTGCAGAGGCGTATGGCGTGGAAGTGGTCAAGCTCCCAATCGAGTATGGTGATGCAGCAGACCCTGAGGAGATTGGAAAAACCCTCGCGGCCGATGCCTCCATCAAGGCCGTACTCATCACCCACAATGAGACTTCAACCGGCATCACGAACGACCTCGGAGCTATTTCCAAAGTCGTCCGTGAGTATGACCGACTAACGTTGGTGGATGCTATCAGCAGCGTTGGCTGCATCCCCGTACAGACCGACGCCTGGGATCTGGACGTGGTGGTCACTGGTTCACAGAAGGGCTTCATGGTACCGCCGGGACTGGCCTTCGCAGCAGTGGGACCCCGGGCGATTGAAGCTGCCAAGACCGCTACCTTGCCTCGCTTCTACTTTGAGTTCAGCCGTGCGTTCAGCTACTTTGATCAGGGCCAGACACCCTGGACGCCAGCAGTGTCTGTGATGTTCTCTCTTGATTTGGCTCTTAAGAAGATGCTTGCGAATGGCATGGGATCTGTGTACGAGAAGCATGCTCGCGTCGCCAACGACGTTCGGAACGGCGTCAAGAAATTGGGTCTGGAACTCTTCCCCAAAGATGAGAAGTACGCTTCAAACACCGTGACAGCCGTGAAGGTTCCAGAGGGCGTGGAACTTACCAAGCTCCGGGGTAAGCTGCGTAGCGATAGGGACGTTGTAGTGGCTGGAGGCCAAGGGTCCCTGAGCGGGAAGATCTTCCGTATTGGCCATATGGGCCATATCACGGACGAAGATGTTGCTGATGTCATGGATTCGCTCAAGGCAGTGTTTCCAGAAGTGGGCTTTCCAATACCTGCCTAGGAATACTAACAAGCAAAGTACGAAACGATAACCTTGCATCTACGGCTCGCTACCCTCCAGGGTAGCGAGCCGTAGATGCGCCAAAGAAGACAGGGAATAAGGAGTTCATGTGAAAGTTCTTGTTGCTGACCCCCTCCATCAGGAAGGCTTGGACCTGCTTAATGCAGAACCGGATGTCACTGTGGAAATACGGTTGAAGATGACGCCAGAAGAGCTTGTTGCAGCCGTAGCTGACTTTGAAGCGCTTATTGTGCGGAGTGAGAGTCAGGTCACCGCGGCAGTCATAGAGGCGGGGACGCAGTTTAAAGTGATTGGCAGGGCTGGCGTGGGCGTGGACAACATTGACCTGGACGCCGCTACTAGAAAGGGCATTGCCGTGGTCTATGCCCCAACGGGAAACACCATTGCAGCGGCAGAGCACACCATTGCCATCATGATGTCCCTTGCACGGCACATCCCCCAGGGGAACGCCTCCATGCGCCAGGAGCAGTGGAACCGTTCGCAATTCATGGGTGTTGAGGTCAAGGGGAAGACCCTGGGTATTGTGGGCCTTGGCCGTGTGGGCTCAGAGGTTGCCAAGCGAGCGTTGGGGCTGGAAATGCGTGTGGTGGGTTATGACCCATACTTGGTGCCGGAGCGCGCTGCTCGATTGGGTGTTGAGATAGCGGACTTTGATGAGATGCTGGCAGCGTGTGACTTCCTTACGCTCCATACACCGCTGACCGATACCACAAAGAGCCTTATCGGTGCCCGGGAGATTGGGCTGATGAAACCAACGGCGCGCATCATCAACGTGGCCCGGGGTGGGCTGGTGGATGAGGATGCCCTGATTCAAGCCCTGGATGATGGAAAGCTGGCGGGAGCCGCCATTGACGTGTTCACCAAGGAACCCCCAGCCGATTATCGACTAGCCCTCCACCCGAAGATTGTGGCTACTCCCCACCTTGGGGCGTCAACGGTAGAGGCCCAGGCGGCTGTCACCCGAGAGGTGGTGGAGCAGGTTCTGGCCGTGTTGCACGGGCAGCCTGCGCGCTTCACGGTGAACGTCCCCTTTGTGGCACCTGAAGTGCAAGACTTGATTGAGCCCTTCCTCTCTGTAGCAGCGGATCTTGGGAAGATTGCAATCCAGCTGGCGGTCGGTCAGCCGAAATCCGTGAACCTGCAGTATCAGGGTGAACTGGCAAGCGGTGAGACGGGAACACTGAAAGCCGCAGTATTGATGGGTCTGCTGCAGCCGGCCATGGAAGAGCGCGTCAACCTGGTGAATGCGGTGCTACTCGCAGAGGAACGTGGGCTCCAGGTCACAGAGGAGAAGGACCCGGTGCCACAGCAGTTTGCCAACCAGGTCACTGTACGCCTGTCCACTACCGGTGGAGAGGTTGTCGTAGGTGGGACACACCTCAGAGGGCAAACCCACCTAATCCGCGTTGGCGAACACCGGCTGGATGCGGCAGTAGATTGTCCGTACTTGTTGATTATTGAAAACGACGATCGCCCGGGTATCATCGGCACCATTGGCGAGGTGGCTGGCAGGCACGATATCAATATCAGCTTCATGGAAGTGGGTAGGGTGGAGGCTAGAGGCCGAGCTACGATGGTTGTGGGCCTGGACGACCCGATGCCTGAAGCCGTTTTGGGTGAGTTCAAGCAGAACCCCGCCATCATCTCTGTCCGGCTGGTGCGGATATAAGTTTTACACTGTAGGGAAACACCCTCAAACGCTGTTTCCTCGCCCATGCGGCCCTGGTACACTTACCACAACATTGTTGGAGGAAACCCAGGGCCATGCCAGATACCATTCAGTACATCTGCCCAGAGTGCGGCACAGGCCATACCCAATGGATGGGCTTCTGCTCCGCCTGTGGATCTGGCTCACCCCTTGAAGAGGCCCCAACGGCTCATTCATCCTCTCCCTTTATCCCACCCCGCGTTGATAACACCGCGTGGACGCCTCGCGAAACCAACGGGCCTACGGAGCTTTCTGAGGTTTCGCTGCAGGACACTCCACGCATTATCCTGCCTTACCCTGAAATGAACCGCGTACTGGGCGGAGGGCTGGTTCCCGGCTCTGTGGTGCTGCTGGCAGGCGACCCTGGAATAGGGAAGTCAACGTTGATGTTACAAATTGCCGGTGCGTTGGCGCCTGCAAAACTCGTTGATGACGCAAGGGGCTCCGTGTTGTATGTGTCCGGCGAGGAATCGGCAACGCAGGTCAGACTCCGTGCGGAGCGATTGGGCATTTCAGGGCGCAACCTCCTGTTGCTGAACGAGACCGCCGCAAGGGACGTTCTGGGCTGGATGGACAAGACTGAGCCGGTGGCGGTATTGGTGGACTCTATCCAGACGCTCTACACCGATGCGTCCACGTCCGCGCCTGGAAGTGTGACGCAGATACGTGAAGGTGCACGCCTCCTTATGGGCTGGGCTAAGGCCAATCGTACGCCGGTCATCATAGCCGGGCACGTGACCAAGGAGGGCGATGTGGCTGGTCCCCGGGTGCTGGAACATATGGTGGACGTAGTTCTCTACCTTGAGGGCGACCGCATGAGTGCGCTTAGAATATTGCGGAGCGAGAAGAACCGGTTTGGTTCTACCGATGAGGTGGCTCTCTTTCAGATGGAGGGCGCCGGGCTTGTAGAGGTTTCTGATCCTTCTGGCCAGTTGCTTTCCCATCGCAAGGGGCCAATCGTCGGCTCTGTGGTGACGCCGGTGTTACAGGGCACACGACCAATGCTGGTGGAGATACAGGCGCTGACTGCTCCGGTGGTTGGGCCGACGCCTCGTCGGGTGGCCAATGGTATGGAGGGCAACCGGCTGGTGCTACTTGCAACGGTCTTGAGCAGACGGGCAGGTATCCCCCTTGGTGGACAGGACATCGTAGTGAACGTGACCGGAGGGCTTCGGGTTACTGAGGCCAGCGCAGACCTGGCCACGGCCCTCGCCATTGCTTCCAGCTTTAGGGACCAGCCCTTGGAAACGGATGTGGTAGCCCTTGGTGAGGTGGGCCTGGGTGGTGAGGTTCGCTCGGTATCGCAGACCGGACGTCGCTTGCAGGAGGCCGCACGGTTGGGCCTCCGTCGTGCGGTGATTCCAGAAACGGCTGAAATTGACCCTTCAGACTTGAAGGGGATTGAAATCATTCCTGTGGCAACGTTGACTCAGGCGATTCATGCGTTGTTCCCACGTGCACGTTCAGTATCTAGAGGAGAGCGGGTTCCCGTTATCGTTGAAGGGGAAGGCGAGGCATGAATAATCTTACGGCAAAGAAACAGCGACTAGACGATATCCTGGGCAATATGGGGTCTGTGCTTGTTGCGTACTCTGGCGGTGTGGACAGCACGCTGCTGGCTGTTGCTGCGTACGATGTGCTAGGTAACCAATCCCTGGCAGTTACAGCTTCATCGCTGTCTCTGGCGCCGGAGGAGATGCAGGACGCCGTTGCAATGGCGCTCCAGTTCGGTTTCCGCCATCAGGTGATTCAGACGCGGGAGATGGACGACCCTCGATACGCCGCTAACGACTCCCAACGCTGCTTCTTCTGCAAAGTGAACTTGTACACGGAGCTGGGCCCCATCGCGAAATCCGATGGCTACGCGTGGATAGCGAACGGCACCAACATGGATGACCTTGGCGACTACCGTCCAGGTATTGCTGCTGGAAAAGAGTATGGCGCACGAAGCCCCCTGGTGGAGGCGGAGCTTACCAAAGACGATGTTCGTGAGTTGTCCCGCCTACGCGGCCTCCCCACCTGGGACAAACCTGCACAAGCCTGTCTTTCATCTCGAGTCCCCTACGGCACCATGGTGACGGTGGAAGCGCTGACGCGTATCTCCCGAGCAGAATCGTATCTAAGAGGGTTGGGGTTCCGGCAGATGCGGGTGCGCCATCATGAGACCATCGCTCGGATAGAAGTGGGGGCTGCTGAGTTGCCTCGCCTCGTGGATGAGGAAGTCCGCAAGGGTGTGGTAGAGCACTTCAAATCCCTTGGGTACCTCTATGTTACCCTTGATTTGGCCGGGTATCAGATGGGTAGTTTGAACGCAGCTCTTGGGAAGCAGACAAAACAATGAAGAACATCATCATCACGGGCTTTGCTGGAACGGGCAAGACGGTGGTTGGGCAAGCGGTTGCCGGGCTGCTGGGTTGGACGTTTGTAGACACCGACGATGTGTTGAAACGCCTTGCTGGGAAGTCGATTGAGGCCATATTCGCAGATGATGGCGAGGAAGCCTTCCGCGCCCTGGAGTCCAAGGCGTTGGCAGAGGTTTGCAGCGGAGCCCAGCAGGTCATCGCAACGGGTGGCGGCATGGTGATAAACCCGGAAAACCAGACTCTGATGAGGGAATCAGGGTTTGTTGTGTGTCTTGAAGCCAACCCTGAGACCATTGTCCAACGCCTCTTCTCTGAGGCTTCTGAAAACGAGACTGTGCGGCCCCTCCTTCAAGGAGATCATCCCTTGGGACGAGCCATGGAATTAAAGGCAGGCAGGCAGGCGGCCTATGCCCAGGCCCAGTGGACGGTGCACACGGACAAGCTTGGTGTATCCGATATTTCTCGGGAGATTCTCCGAGCAACCAGGTTGTTGGAAAGTGAAATTGAAGACTCTCAAGATGGGCATGCGGCTGATTTAGCGGCGGTTGTTCGTTCTGCTACAGGCCCATGCCCTGTGTATGCAGGAACAGGGCTGATAGATGACATCGGTGCGATGTGTCGCAGCATTGGCCTCACCAGCACCGCGTATGTCATATCGGACAGCAATGTCTTTTACACGCATGGGCGCAAGGTGCAAATGTCTTTGGAAGCTGCTGACATCCCCGTGCACACCTTTGTTGCGCCTGCTGGAGAAACCTCCAAGTCCGTGGAGACCCTTGAGGCGTGCTACAAGTGGCTTGCAGAGCAGAGAGCAGAGCGCGGGCACTTCATCGTCGCAGTTGGTGGTGGTGTTATCGGAGACCTGGCAGGATTTACTGCTGCTACGTTTAACCGCGGTCTCCCTGTCGTTCAAGTGCCTACGTCCCTGGCAGCGATGGTGGATGCGTCCATTGGCGGCAAGACCGCAATCAACCTCTCCGCAGGAAAGAACCTGGTGGGAGCGTTCCACCAACCTCGCATGGTGTTAGCGGACGTGGATGCACTGGCATCACTTCCTGAACGTGAACGGTCAGCAGGTTGGTCAGAAGCGGTGAAGCATGGCCTTATCCTGGATGCAGACCTGTTCCAGACCTTTGAAGACAATGCAGAAGCCATTATGAGGCTGGAACAGCCGCTGGCTTCGGAAGTCGTGCGCAGGAGCATGGCCGTCAAGGCAGACGTTGTGACCAGGGATGAACGTGAGACCCTGGGTCTTCGTATCCTGCTGAACTACGGCCACACCATTGGACACGGTCTGGAAACAGCCACAGAGTACGGCACGTTGCTCCATGGGGAAGCCGTTGCAATTGGCATGGCTGCTGCGGTGCGGATAAGTCGCGGGATGGGGCTCATCGGCGATGATGTGGTGGCTCGTCAGGACAAGGTGTTGCAACAGTACGGGCTACCGACAAGGCTGCCTGGCGTGGATAGAGATGCCGTTCGCCGGGCAATGAGCGTCGATAAGAAGACAACGGCGGGGACCATCCGGTGGGTATTGCTTGAGGGGATTGGTAAGGCAGTCACTCGCAACGATGTCCCGGAAGAGCTTGTGCAGGCAGCCATCGCCGGCGTTACCTAGCGGAACATGTCCATTGAGGCGTCCCGGATTAGCGTCTCTGCCCCTCCAGTGGAGTCCTCATAGCGGAAGCCTCTCACCAGCGTCACCGGGATAGACTGGTTCTTTCCCGTCACCAACTCTGCCGCGCCCGTTATTTCATCGGCTATTGCCGCAACAGAGACTCGGAGCGTGCGTCCGTAACTATCAGCCTCACCCCGGTAGTCCTTCAGCGGATCCATACCAGCGGTTCCTATTGCGATGTCCGTGGTGCCTTCCCGCCAGGGCCTGCCAAAGGTGTCAGAGATGACAACAGCCACCGTGTGCCCCGTTCGTTGTCGGATGGCTTCCCGTATCCTCTCGGCAGAGGCGTCAGGGTCTTTGGGGAGCAGGCACAGCATGTTTTCACCTGGTACGTTTGACGCGTCTACCCCGGAGTTGGCGCAGATGAAACCGTGCTTAGTCTCCGTGATGAGCACTCCGTGGTCCATCCGTACAATCCGACGGCTTTCTTGCAGTACCACCTCTACGTGGCGAGGGTCTTTATCCCAATCCGCAGCCATGGTCTTTGCTAACGTAGAAGGTTCCACCGTGTTCAAATCCACCAGCGCGCCCTCAGTCTTGGAAACGACCTTCTGAGTGACGACGACGATGTCCCTATCCTCTAAGGGCGTCCCTTGAGCCTCAGATGCTGCAAGGATGAGGCCTGCTAGGTCGTCGCCCTCTTGGACTTCGGGCATACCGGTGACACCAATGACGCGGAACTCCGGGTAGCTGGGCAAAATGGCCTCCTAGGGTTTGGTGAATGTAACCCTGAGACTCTACTGGTAGCAGGCGCTTACCGCAAGGGTAGGCCGTGAGAACGCACCTGGTGAATGTGACCTAGTTTAGTGGCCTTCGGCTCGTTTTGCCTCTTCCCACAAAGCTTCCTTCTCTACCATTGGTACATCGCGCATGGGACGACCCTGGGTGCGAGCAGCTGATTCAATGTGGGTGAAGCGTCCGTAGAAACGGTTGTTAGCCTCACGCAGAGCGCTCTCAGCGTCTATATGCAGCCACCGGGCCACGTTTACCATCGAGAGGAGGATATCCCCGAACTCGTGCTCCCGTTCGGCCTGTGTAGATGCAGCGTCCAGTTCACCTATCTCTTCTCGTACCTTGTCCATCACGCCGGAGACGTCATCCCACTCAAACCCAGCTTGGGATGCTCTAAAGGTGATGGCCTGGCTGTAGCCCAGAGCTGGCATCGCCCGGGCCACTCCATCCAAAACAGAAACATTCTCATCGCGCTCACGTTTCTTTGTCTCCTCCCAGTTAGCCTCAACCTCCCGGGCGTTTTTGACCACAACATCGCCGAATACGTGAGGATGCCTGCGAACCAACTTCTCGTTGATATGGCGGAACATGTCTGCTTCAGTGAATTCGCCGTTATCCTCTGCAATCTGGCAGTGGAAAACAATCTGCATCAGCACGTCGCCAAGCTCTTCAGTCAGGGATTCTGAGTCGCCAGCATCCAGGGCATCCAAAGCCTCGTAGCACTCCTCAAGGAGGTTTCGGCGCATCGTCGTGTGCGTCTGCTCTTGGTCCCAGGGGCACCCATCCGGCGCGCGGAGTCTAGCGATAATTTCTCGCAAACCTTCGTAGGTGTCCTGGTGTTCCGGTTTCGCTTCCATAGCAATGTTCCTTTTTACAAGATAGGCCAATTATACTGGGGGAGAAGTTAGGCGAATAGGGAAGTAATGACAAAAGCACTGGCAGGGATGCAAAGTAAGTGGGCGCAGGTACCGCCTAGCCTCTTCCGGTGTGCCGGAATTGCCTTTCTCATTGCAATGCCGATATTCTTTGTCACCTTCAATGTCCGTATCGCGTTTAACTCCCCGTGGGTGTACACCACCGGCTTCGATAGGAACAACATTTCCCAGCGTACCGGCGTGCCAGATGCTGAGCTCAATCGAGTGGCTGAAGAGTTCAGGGCGTATTTCAACAACGATGCTGAGTTCCTTGACGTGCAAATCTATGGGCAGGATATCTTCAACACGCGTGAGATTATCCACATGAAGGACGTTAAGGCTCTGGTGCGGTGGATGTATATTGTGACCTACATTGCCGGAGGCGTTCTTGTTGGCTATATGGCCTGGGGCTTCGCCCGGAGTGGTCGTCGGTTCCTTGTGCCTGTGCTTCGTCGGACTCGCACAGCGGGGTTGTTCACCATCGCGTCATTGGCGGCTGCTGGCATCATTGTGGGCTCGGCGTTCGATTTCTTCTTCACGTCGTTCCATGAGATAAGCTTCCGAAACGACTTCTGGATGCTTACTCCCCCGCGCGACTTCCTGGTGGTCATGTTCCCTGAGCAGTTCTGGTTTGAGTCGACGTTGCTCATCGCGTTTGCCACTGTGGCGCAAGCGCTGCTGGTAGCAGGGGGAAGTTGGTTGGTGTTGCGGGGGCTTCAGCCCCCCCAAGCCGACTGACATCGTTGCTCTACTAGGAGACGCATAAGTCGTCAGCAGATAGTGGACAATAACAAAGCCCCCCGGATTCCAGGGGGCTTTGTTTGTTTTGAACGTAGTTAGTGAAACGGGTTAGCTGCAACCACACGCGCCGCCGCAGCATCCACCACCACCGCCACCTACCGCGGAAGGTACCGGCTCACCGCTGGAGCCTACGCTGATAGATGCAAAGACAGAGAGCACCCTGTGCCCATTGCTACCGCAGGTGGGGCATATCGCCGGATCTGCTCCCTTGGCCATGGAGCGAAGCACTTCAAATTTCTCTTCACAAGGCTCGCAGAGATACTCGTACAACGGCATGATACCCTCCTAAATGTTGCTAGCAGGTTGAGTCTATATGATGTGGTTTTCTTCGGCAACTGTTGTTACTCGCTCTGACATCCCACAAATCTCCTTGTGGCCCTTCCAGTGAAACGGGTACAATTACCCATACAGCAAGTACACCTAATTTAAGGGCGGTCCAGCATGCCAACATCCCTAACGCATATTCAGGAAATGTTTACCGGGTTCTGGGTATCTAAAGCTTTGTTCACGGGAGTGGAGCTAGGAGTTTTTGATGAACTGGCCAAGGGCCCGGCTAGTGCAGAGGTTCTAGCGTATCGGCTACGCCTCCATCCGGGCGCGTTGGAGCGACTCATGAACGCACTGGTGGCGATGGAACTTATCACCAAGACAGAAGGCCGTTTCAGCAACACAGAAGAGGCAAGCCTGTATTTGGTGAAGGGTCAGGATTCCTATTTGGGTGGACAGGTGGAGCACCTCAGCCAGTTGCACTGGCGGCTCTGGCAGTTGCTCCCCGGTGCTATCAAAGAGAACTCTCCCAGAGTAAGGGAAGTTTTCGGCCCCGGCTTTGATATGCTGGAATCGGTCTATGCTGAACCGCAAAGACTACGAGGGTTTGTTCAGGGCATGCACAACCTGACGGTGGCAGATGCCCAGGAGATTGTGGATGCCTTTGACTTCTCTCCGTTCAACACCTTGTTGGATGTTGGTGGGACTTCCGGGGCCTTGGTCATAGCCGCCCTCAAGAAGCACCCTAAACTCAAAGGCATCGTCTTTGAGCAGCCTGCCGTTTGTGCGATTGCCGATGATTACCTTAAGCAGTACGGGGTGGATGATCGAGCGAAGACCCACCCGGGAGACTTCTTTCAACGAGGCAGCCTCCCCCTTGAGGCAGATGTCATTACGTTGGGTTGGATTCTCCACGATTGGCCAGAGGAACAGTGCAAGACCATCCTGCAACACTGCTTTGAGGTCCTTCAGCCCGGGGGAACTATCGTGGTGTGTGAGAAGCTGCTGAACGAGTCTGGAACGGGTCCGTTGCTTACAACGCTGATGGACCTCCATGCCCTGGTATCCACGGGAGGACAGGAGCGCTCTGCCGCTGTGTACCAGCAGTGGTTGGAGGAAGCCGGGTTCACGGGCACAGATGTGCGGCTTCTAGAAGGTAATAGAGACCTGGTGATTGCTCGCAAGCCGTAGGGCCACCCTAACCCTCCCAACCCGCACCCCTTAGTTGCTCCCTCATGCAGAACCAGGAGGAGATATCTTGACGAACTCACCTGTACATGACGACTTGCGCATTGTGGTGCCTGACGATGCCCCTGCAGCGGTGGCTGGCTCAGAACAAGAGGGAAAGCTGCAAGCGCTTGGCGGCCTTCAGACCTATGATTCGTTAGCTGCCGAACCTTCCACGCTTCTTGATCGCATCCGTGACGCCGATGTAGCAATCTGCGTTCGGAATTCAAGCCAGTTCTCAGAAGAAGTCCTCAGCCAGTGCACACGACTCAAGCATATAGCGGTCTTTGGCATTGGCGTGGACATGGTGGACTTAGAGGCGTGTAAGCGTCTTGGAATCACGGTCACCAACATCCCCGGGTACTCTGCTCCCGCTGTTGCAGAAGCTGCCCTGACCTTGGCGCTTTCGGTATCCCGGAAGGTGCGCCAGAATGACCTGCTAATCCGCGGCGGCGATTGGGCTAGGGCACCCGTGGGTCAGCTTTACGGCAAGACTCTGGGAATCATTGGGGCGGGCCCAATAGGGAAACGCATGGCGGAGTTGGGGCTTGCAGTGGGCATGAACGTCATTGGGTGGACGTTTCACCCAGACCAGGAGTGGGCCAAGTGCTTGGGAGTCACCTGGGCGTCCCTTGAAGACGTGCTCAGCACTGCCGATGTGGTCTCTATCCATCTGCGCCTGTCGGATCAGAGCCGTGGTTTGGTGGACGCGACGAAGTTGGGACTCATGAAGCCTACATCCATTCTGGTGAACACTGCCAGGGGGGCCATTGTGGACGAAGATGCTTTGGTGGGCTCGCTGGAATCAGGACGTATTGCTGGGGCAGGGTTGGACGTGTTCACTACCGAGCCGTTACCTCCAGGGCATGCCTTCACCCGGATGGACAACGTTGTGTTATCGCCTCATGTGGCAGCATCTACACCGGAGACCGATTATGCCGGGCTGGAAATGGTAGTGGACAACATACGCAACTGGTTGGAGGGCAACTCTACCAACGTCGTAGCCTAACCCCGAGACTCGGCTGCTGAATCACTGCTACCTTTGAACGGGTTACGCCATAGAGTTCGATGGACGAGCAATCGTCGAACGTTGCGCCAAGCTCGACCTACCTGCTCAGACTCAGATGGTGAAATCCCTCGAAGACTGTATCTAGTTACAGCATGGCTATTCCCCAAGATACGGAGATCTCCTGCGGCGTTGGGGAACGCTACTGCCAGGCGATGTGCATATTCCAAGGGTGTCTGGTTCCTTTGGTACGGCAACCCGGCAAACGTCCCTAGTAGGCACATCCTTTCAAATATTGCGACGGGTGTAGTGATAGTGACAAAAAGTCGTCGGTAGACATACCAGCAAAGCCACAGCGTGAAGACACTCCCCATGACCCCGGCAATGATACGACCGTCTACGGTGGTGAAACCTCCAACTTCTGGTATTGGGTCAAAGGGCTGAAACCCTTCATCTTCTGCAAACTCGTCTTCATCAAATGAATCTACTAGGTCATTTGCCGCTGATTGTGGGATATCGGGTAAAGTCGCTTCTGAATACGTGGGTAGTGACCAACCTGGCGTTGGTTCAAACTCAACCCACCCAAAGCCGGGGAAGTAGGCTTCTGCCCATCCGTGGCTGTCGGCTTCCCTAACCACATAGTTCCCCGCTTCTTCATCAAACTCCCTCGGCGCATATCCAGCCAACATTCGAGCAGGGACGCCTGCTTCACGTAGCAGCACAGCCATCGCGGAGCCGTAGTAGTCGCTGTATCCACGTCCCACCACAAAGAGGAAATGGTCAACGCCATCTGCATCAAAGGCGGGGGCAGGGATATCCTGGTCATAAGGCAAGGTATGCAGGTATGCCTCTATTGCCTTAGCTTTATCGTAAGGATTGGGAATACCTTTGGTAAGTTGTTGCGCCAGGTCACTGACCCTGATGGGGAGGTCGTCTGAAGTCTGTAAGTACCTATCTGTTACCCAGCCTGGGTAGCTGGTTCCCGCATTGCGTAACTCCTGGGAGGTTGCAGTAGAAATAGAAGACGTGAGGGTGTACTCATCCCCAGCGAAAAGGACGTCGGGACTACTCATTGCAATGATGTCCGGGGGATCTGGCGGAAGGCGTAGGACTCTCACCCAGGAGAGCACGGTATCATCTTTTGGGAGGGCTGCAAGGAGTGTGCCAGCCGATTTTCCAGGGGCTGCTTCCGGCACAACGTAGGCTCGCTCTGAACCTCCTTTCACTGTGTCCTGGAAGACCAGCTCGGTGACAATGGTGTCAGCTGGGAGGCTGCGCAGGAGTACGTCAGTCTGAGCTATGCTCGATTCCTCGTATAGTTTGGCGTTCCAGAGAGGCGACATGACTTCAGTGAGGTCATCCGGGAGGTCAAGAGTTCGATCGATGTTAGGTATCAATGGCAGCCAATATTGACTGGCGGAGAGTACCTGCACATTGTAATTACCCTCACTTCCTATAGGAAGGTTGGACACAGGCAGGCTGATGGTGTTGAACAGAGGCGCAACGGTGTATTCCATCTCCAGCCTTGATTGGTCTGTGCGAGGCTGACTGTGGGCTAGGCTCCCGGCAAGGGCCAACTCCACCACGTCTTCAGTAGTCCATCCTTGAGCCGTGTAGTTGGGGTACGCCCTAGCGCGCAGGTAGGTAAGCTGCGGCGCATCCAGGAGGAAGAGCGGTTCATCGCTAAGAGAAATGGGGCCCTGGAAAGGCAAGTAATCACCAAAGCTCCGGTAGCCACCGCCTTTACGGTCAGGCAGTGCCGCAAAGAGTCGGTCTAAGTCGCCTTCTACATTTCCAATAGGTGTGCGGGCCCATTCCCAGGCTGCATCCAACCAGGGCACCTGGGCAGGATAGGCCGGCAGCACTACCGCTATTCCTAGCGCAATCAAGATGTACCAGCCACCTCTATACACCGCAAGCAAACCATGCTTTCTAGGAAACACAAAGCCTATGCGATGCCATTCCGTAACCTGGTTCAGCGCGTGGATGCGTACAGCCAACAGCATGGCGAAAGCCAGGTAGAGGAACATCAGCGGGCCAAACTCGTCCGGGAGATAACTCAAGTTTGAAAACATCGCGAGTCCGCCAGGTAGCACTGCAAGCCACAGGTTGTGCCTTCTGAATACTGCCCAGGCTGAGATGTATCCAACAATCCAGGTTATAGAGGCCAGCATGAGGGCAAAGGGGATTGTATCTGTGCTTATGCCTCCTCTGCTGGCGGCCTCTCCCCATTGGTTCAAGCGGCTGTTTAGCTCCTGGAAAGGCTCTGGGAACCCGGTGGCCTCCATCACTGTAGACAGCTGCCAATAGACAAAGGCCGACCCTAGGCCTATCACCGCTATGTGCCAGCCTATTGCTTTGCCACGGGCTTTGGCCACCATAAGACCCATGATGGTAGAAACCGTAACAATCCCGTACAAGGAAGGGGTGTCTGCCCAGGCTGCGTCGGTTACGGTTTTGGCAATCACCAGCAATGACCCCAGGAGTATGGCCAGGGTTAGCCAGCCCTCAGACGGAGTTAACCTCCGAAATGCGCGGAAGGCTGGATGTCCAGAATCGAACAAGGGCGCAGGCGTCAGCAATGCGGTTTGTGTGGTCATGCCGGCATCTCGGGCTTGTCGCGAGAAGTCAGTGTGAATGTGGGAGCAAACATGGGTTGTGCCATGGCGTCACCCAATGGTTGGCCTTGGCGGACTGAGTATGTGCGAACCCCACCTGAGGCAAGCCGATTCCCCACTGGTTCAATGTCCCCGGTGCCTCCAAAGGAACTGGGGTCGATAAGCACTGTGGTGACTTGCGCTCCGTGATGGAACAACCAGCTTGCTGACGCGGGCCAACCGGGGTCTATGGAGGGGGTGATAATGACCACAGAACTCTGGTCCAGGCCATGCGTCCGGCCATCTTCCAGCACCTCTGCTAGTGGCGAATTCCCCTCGGCTTTGACCAATGCCAGCGATTGCATGATGCGATCCTCATGCCCGTACCCCCGGCTGGGCGGCACGTAGAGCGGCTCAGTGCCATAGGCGAACATCCCAACAAACAGGCCTGAGTCAAGGAAGTGCCGGGCGATGGATGCTGCTATAGTCACGCCATATTCTTCAGTAGACTCAACGCCCATACCTGCTTGGGCTTCCTTGTGTAAATCCAGGACTATCCAGACATTACTTCCTGCGTCCTGATCAAACTGTTTGACCATGAGCTTGCCTGTCCGGGCAGTGGTAGGCCAGTGGATATGCCCAAGGGTGTCGGTTGGCATATACTTGCGGACGCTGGACGTCGTTGGGCTAGTGCTGGCTGTTGGACGCCGAAACGTGCCTTCCCCTGGAGACCCCCTTCTGGGCAGGGCAAAGAGCGGTAACGGGACTGTGGCCGGGTAGACGACGACTTGTTGAACAGTAGCAAACTTCCTGTGGTGGCGAAACATCCCGAAGGGGTCTGTTGCAGTTATCTGAATTGGCCCGATGGTGAAGACGCCCCTTCGGCGAGCAATGACACGATTTGTCCACGAGTGTGTGGCGTGCGTGCCCATGCCAATGGCTTGACCACCTGGAGGGTCGGGGAAGGTGGTCAGGTCTGAGATTTCTAGAATCGGCTTGGGTGTAGAGGTGTTGGTGACGCTGATCTGCGTGACGAATACTCCCCCGACTTCGCGATAACCAAGTTGTCGCTGGACGCGAACTTCTAGCCCACGGAGGCTAATGATTCCCCAAACGTACGTGACGATGAGTGCAATGCCCAGTGAGTACGATAGACGGTAGTAGATGGTAAAGCCTGTGGACATGGCATAAAGAAGGACAAGGGTCAACAGCAGTAGGACGACGTGGAATCTTGTCGGCCGATATCGCATAGCTTGGTTTAGCCTGTTGGGGCTTGGTGCCCTGTCCGCACGCCTGGTACCTGAACCTCTTCCAATGCAGCTTCTACAATCATTTTGCCGTTCACTCCACGCATGCGGGATGAAGGCGGGACAATGATGCGATGGCCCAATACTGGAATCGCCATTTCTTTTACGTCGTCCGGTAAAACGTAGTCGCGGCCTCGTATCAGCGCCAGCGCCTGGCTTGTGCGGAACAGCGCAAGAGACCCTCTAGGAGATGCACCAAGATCAGTGTCAGGGTGTTTTCTGGTGGCGTTAACTAGGGAGACGGCATATTCCGTGATGGCCTGGTCCACATGGATATGCTTCACAAATTCCTGAAGTTCAAGTATCTCTTCGGCTGTGACCACCGGCTCCAACGACTCTATTGGGTGATGAAGTGCCTGTTGGCTCACCACCGCAACCTCATCTTCTTGAGACGGGTACCCCAAGGATATCCGCAGCATAAAACGGTCTAGTTGGCCTTCTGGCAACGGGAACGTGCCTTCGTATTCAATGGGGTTCAGCGTTGCCAGCACCATGGCGGGACGGGGGAGGAGATGAGTGATGCCGTCAACCGTTACTTGGTGCTCTTCCATGGCTTCCAGCAACGCGGATTGGGTCTTGGGAGTGGTGCGGTTAAGTTCGTCTGCCAGCACCATCTGAGCCATGATTGGCCCAGGGCGATATTCAAATTCGTTGGTTTGCTGGTTGAAGATGGTCACTCCGGTGATATCGCTTGGGAGGAGGTCTGGAGTGAACTGGATGCGACCAAACGTGCAGCCAGTGGAACGGGCGACGCAGCGGGCCAGCATGGTCTTCCCAACGCCGGGAACATCTTCTATGAGCAGGTGACCTCCGCAAAGCAAGGCGATGACCGATTGTTCAACAGCCTGTTGCTTGCCGATAATCACCCGAGATATGTTGTCAACAATTTGCTTGATCTTAGCCTGGGCGGCTGTGCCATCTTGCACCATATCCTCCTTGGTTCAACGTAGAGAATGATAAGTAGTGCTTGGTGTTTGCAACATGGTTCATGCAGAAAGGAAATCCCAAAGCGCATAGAGAACGAAAGGTTTGTTGGGACGCCCCCCACCCATACAAAATAGTTCTGCTACCTGATTGCTTGCACTAGGGTAGCCTAAAAGATAATCCTGGTACAACTGTTAGGAAGCTACCTGATGAGCGATGAACTTACAGGGACGGAGCAATTGCATCCCCAATCAATTGATTCCGAGCCGCTTCCGTTACCTGAGCCAAAACCGTTTGGAGGGCAACCCCCTTTTCCAGAGCTATGATACGACATGCATCGTACTCAGGCGCTGCGGCAACAATCTTGCCTTCTAGCAGCTTCACCTTCACCGGCACTCGTCCAAATTCGGTATCTACGTCGCGCATCGCTCTAGCCGCTTCATGCCGTTGGACTTCTCGCCTCCGAACACCAAGGGTAGAGGTCTCCTGAAAGACAAGGGCCACTGCCTGCCCCTCTAACGATTCTGGTACCAGAATGCTCAGCAGCACGCCTGGTCGATTTTTCTTCATCTGAATGGGAGTGTGCCAGGCATCCAACGCCCCCAAGGCAAAAAGCCGCTCCTGAACATACCCAAGAATTTGAGGACTGATATCGTCCATGTTGGTTTCCAGCAACGTCAGACCTCGGGCAACGTCTGCAGAATCCATCTCGCCAACCCACAATGCAACGGCGTTGGGGTAACTCTCCGGGTTTCTTGTGCCCAACCCGTAACCCACCTGCTCCAATCGCATCGTTGGTCGGGTGAATTCCGCCATTTCTGTTATTAAGGCTGCCCCCGTTGGCGTTACCAGCTCGCCGGTGTATCCGTTTGGCGGCGTCGTTACCGGCGCCTTTGCCATAGCTGCTAGTTTCACCGTGGCAGGCGCGGCGGCAGGTAAGGGGCCGTGGGCTGCGTTGAAGACGCCAGTTCCCATGGGTATGGCGCTTGCGTAGACGCGCTCAATGCCAAGGAGTTCAAGCCCGGCTACTGTGCCGACGACATCGATGAGGGTGTCCAGCGTTCCAAGCTCGTGGGGATGCGGCGATGGGTCTTCCGCCCCGCTGCGATGAACCTTCCGCTCCGCTTGCTCCAATCTGCGCAAAACGGCCAGACTTCGTTCTGCCACCGTCGGCGATAGCGAGCTTCCGGCCAGGGCTGCTTCAAAGTCAGCCCACCCCATCCTGACCGACTCTGCTTCGCCTGTGCCCGTTTGTAGGGTTACATGGAGTCCCTGTAACCCCCCCCGTCTATCCTGCTTTGTCACGATGGTGCAGCGGGGAATTGGCAGCTTTGCCAGCTCGGCTTGCAGGGCTTCTACCGTGAGGCCAGCGTCCAGCAACGCCCCTAGCAGCATGTCACCGCTTGCCCCGCCAATCATGTGGATGTATCCAACGCGCATAGATTCTCCGAATCACATTTGATGAATGGTAATTATCCATCATGGAGCCAGATTCCACCATCAGTCAGGAAATGTATGAAGGGCTGAACAAAAAGAGTCCCGCCCTGGTATAAGGGCGGGACTCTTTTTGTGTTGTATCGTTGCTAATTGTTAGGCGGGAACGTACTCCGTGGTATAGGGAACCTTCTCATAGAGTTCACCTGACAGCACGTTCTGCCAATCCGTATTTATGGGTAGAACCTTTTCAATTGGGCGTAGGTTGTAAATGTTTGTGCCGAGTCCCGGCGGTGTGCCTCCATCCTCTACTGTCTTCACTGCGTCCATCAGAATTTTCCGGGCCATGATGATGGCTCTGTCTGTGGTACCAAGGTGTTCCTTGGTTCGGTCACAGATGAGCCCCATGGTGTCCTGCACCGCCCGGTCCTGGGTGTTGGTGCCGGGGATACCGGAGAAGGTTTCGGTCTTCTGGGCTTCCCTGTCTATGAAGTAATCGTTGTCGCCGCTTGCCAGTGATCGGAACCCTTCTTCGACGATGATGTCCTTGCCGAACTCGTTGCCCGTGCCTGTCTGGGCCCGTTCTGCCTCAGTCATGGGTTGTCCATCAAATCGGTAGCTGAAGTTCCACACCAGCGTGGTCTCATCGTCGATTGGCACCCAGATGTGACCGGAAGCCCTGCCTTCGGCTTTGGCGAGTTGGTTTGGTCGGAGCTGATAGAACGGTGCGACGAAGTGGTAAGTGCGGACGTAATCGCCCTCGTCGTCGCTGATCGGACGGATACCGGCGTAGGTGTAGCCGTAATCAGTGGGTGCGACCTCCACGTGGGCAGCCATCGAACGGTCCCTTGCCTTGGCCATAGCCTGGCTGTTGATGCGCTTGAGGTTGCGGTGCAGGAAGTTGGTGTGGACGGTATCGATACCGCCTTCAAGTCCCTGGAGCCAGTTGCAACGCTGCACGACTTTGGTGACTCCGCGATGCTCATCCGGAACCTGGGTCCACTCCATGGAAGGTAGCGAAGGCTTCATATCTGCGGGGCCCATGTATATCCAGATGATGCCACCGAACTCTGCGGTAGCGTACGCAGTAATTTTTACTTTGTCTTTGAAATTGCTCTCGGCGGGCTCTGAAGGCATGTCCACGCAGTTGCCGTCCACGTCAAACTTCCAGCCGTGGTAGACGCAGCGTAAGCCGCACTCCTCGTTCCGGCCAAAGAACATGCTGGCCCTGCGATGCGGGCAGTAGTTATCCAGAACGCCCACCATGCCGCTGGTATCTCGGAAGGCAATCAGGTCTTCTCCTAGTAACCGAACACGGATGGGTGGGCAGTCAGGGTCAGGAAGCTCCCAACTGAGGGTGGATGGAATCCAGTATCGGCGCATCAAAGCACCGGTGGGGGTTCCGGGGCCTACCCGTGCTAGAGTCTGATTCTCTTCAAACGTCAGCATTGTTTGACCTCCCTGATGTAGCGATGTCCGGAGCACCTATGTTTGGTAGGCACCCCGGACATCGCGCTTTTAAATCCTTGTACTTATACCGACTTTAATTGGCCTTCAGTAACTCGTAGTGCGTCCATATTGCGGAAAGGGAACCCGGGAAGTTGTAGGACGACACGAACTCCGGATTGATGACGAGCTGTGCCGGAATCCAGTAGAGATAGATGCCCATGTATTCGCCGAATGCCAGGTCACCTATCTCACGGAGCAGGACGTTCTGCTTTGCAGGAACCATCTCTGCCTGAAGCTTATCGATTAATGCGCCTGTCTCGATCAACTCCAGCGCTCCGCCTCTTGGAACTACGTGGGAGTTGTAGACCCGCCACCCCTGGATGTCAAAGGAAGCGGTTGCAGAGAATCCCACATGATCCGTGTATTTGAAAGCACGTGTGTTGGACCTGTTTGCTGCTGCATCAATGGTCAGGAGTTTCGCGTCCACTCCTATTTCATCCCAGTAGCCAGCGATGATCTCCAACACATCTGCGGATTGACCGTACTGGGCGTGGGTGGTGATCTCAACGCCCACTTCCAGAGGGTTGTCCTTGTCGTACCCAGACTCTGCTAGCAGCGCACGGGCGGCATCGGGGTCATATCCCCAGTTTGCCTCAAAGTCTCGGTCCCAATCTGTGTTCCAGTAGCTGGCTGTGGGAGGAATGTGATTCATGACCATCTTTTGGCCCTTGTCGCCAAAGAAGGCCGTGTTCAATTCATCGCGGTCGATTGCACGGTTCAGTGCCTGACGGACATTTCTGTCCAGCCAAGGACTGTCACAGTGCACGTATCCGCAAGAACTGTCGGTATCCAGATAGCCACCCTTGAAACCAAGGAAGACGCGCTGGCCAGACAGGGCGCCGGTGATGAGTCTCATCCCCTCGGCCTCGGCTTGGGGAATGCTGTCTTCTGGTAGCTGGGTGAGGTGGATCTCTTCGGTCAGGAGTGCGGCCAGCCGTGTGGAGGCCTCTCCCATCCATCGATATTCAAGCTCAGGGAAGTCAGGTGTGTAGCGCCAGTGGGTGTAAGGAACAGCTTCAAAGACGAGCTTCTGGCCCTGAATCCGTTCCATGAACTGGTAGGCGCCGGTGCCTGCCAAGGGTGAAGTGGTCAGATCCGGGAGACCGGTGCTCGCGAAGTTAGCGGCACTTTCAATCTCAAGACCGCCCACCTGTTCAGAAATCTGCTTCAAAGCCTCTGCGTTTGCCCTAGAAAGCTTGAAGACGATCTCATGGTCGTTTATCACTTCGATGGTGGCCAACTTGTATCTTCGGGAGATGGAGTGAAGTGAATCATCCCGGATGATCTGACCGTGAGTGAAGACCACGTCAGCTGCGGTGAACTCACCCCAGCCGTCGTGGAACTGGACACCCTTGCGGAGCTTGAAGCGAGTGGAAATGCCGTCAGGCTCCACGCTCCAGGATTCTGCGAGTTGGGGTACGAGATCCCCGGTTGCGGGATCGTATCCAATCAGGTACTCAAATGTAGGGCCAATCTGGAAGGCGGTCAGCGGACTCAACTCGATGTTCGGGTTGTTTCCTTCCGCGGTAGGTGCCGGGTTGCCAATGATTACTCGGGTGATTTTGGGTGTTGAACCTGCTGTGGTCGGTGCAGGTGCCGCAGCCACCGCGGTGGGAGCAGGAGCTGCTGACAAAGGTGCAGACATGGTACCCGTTGTACCTTCCGGCGCGGCAGGTGCAGCTGGCTGTTGGGGTGCGGAAGTGGTTCCGGTTGTTCCGCTGCTATCGTCGCCGGAGCAGGCGGTGGCCAAGGCCAGCACCATTGCCATAGCTGTCATGAGCAGCCACGTTCGTTTTGAACTAAATATACTTGTAACCATAACTCTCCCTTTCACTATCAGTAGTATTTTTTGTATCGCGCGTATCGCACCGTTGGGATAGTAGCAGTGGGTATAGCTGGCGTCAACGGGTTCCTATCGTAGAGAAACCATTATTCCCGTTGGTTCACAAAACTTGTGCGCCCCCTGCAACCCAGGAACTCTGCTATGACAGCATTGATTCTAGACGGCGGAAAGCCTTCGTTTGGCTTCTGCATACACGTCTGCTGAGAGCGGGCCTAGCGCCATGGTCTTCAGGTTGTCGGCAAGGTGCCCAAGGCTTGCAGTGCCCACTATGGTTGTGTCCAAATCAGGATTGGTGATGGTGAACCGAAGCATGAACTGCGTCTTAGTCATGTCTTCCAAAAGGTCGGTTAGATTCGCTTTTTCCCACCTTGACCAGCTGTCGCCGCCGTGGCCTTCGCCGCCGGGATCGCCCTTGGCCACGCCGCCTCGGATGATGATGCCAGCCCCTGCCTTCGATGCGTCAGACATCGCCTCTTCATGCTCTAGCTCCACAGCGGAGTAGGGAATCTGGAAGGCGTCAAACACACCCATGGTGATATGGTCTGGCAGGTTGGGATGGGTGCCGGACATGCCCAGGAAGCGCACCTTCCCCTGCTTTTGCAAATCTAGCATCGTTTCAACCGCGCCGTGCTGTTCCAACACCGCTTGGCTGGGGCTGCCGTGGAGCTGCACCAAATCCAGGTGGTCTGTGTTCATGCGACGGAGGCTTTGCTCCACTCCGGCAACAATGTTCTCTTTGGTGTAGATATGAGGGAAGAGTCCACCTTCCGATGCCGGTGGCTCGCCTTCGCTTGCCCAGCAGCCGCACTTGGATGCCAGGAAGTACTCGTTGCGACGGTTGGCGATGTACTTGCCGATAAGCTCTTCGCTGACGCCGTAGTCGATGGAAGTGTCTATGAAGTTGATGCCGCCGTCCAGTATCGCGTTCAGCAGCTTACCTGCATCGTCAGGCGCAATGTCCCTGCCGCGTGGCGCGCCCCGAAGCTCCATAGCGCCGTATGCCAGCGCTGTGACTTCCTCGCCCGTGCGACCCAGCGTCCGTTTCATGATGTCTGCCATGCTGGCCTCCTGTTTCGAATATGTGCTTGCTTGCTTGTTTGGTGGTTGAGATCCATAAGACACAGGGGTTCGTTAGAAAACACCCTGAGGGCAGTGCAAAACAAAATAGCATGGGCCCAGGGCTCGCCCTGGTTAGTGGCCGGGCGCGGCTATGACCGATGCTTCCTGGCTGGTACGACGGCGCTGCACAATGCCGTCTGCAATCTCAGTAATGACGTACTCCAGAAGCCGCCACAGGTGCGTGCCCTTCTGGTAGTTAGCCTCAGCTATCTCCTCAACCCGTTTGGCCTTGCGTAGCTGCATGCACTTGGCGAACGAGTTGACATCGGCGGGGTCGTAGACCGCCAGGGTGTGCCCCTCCTGCTGGCTCATGACCGCAAAGCAGGGAACGTCCGTAGGGCCGTCTCCAATGTAGACCATGTTGGGGAACGGTATCCGGTGATCCTCGCGCGGGACGTGGTCGTTCACGTCCGTTTGGAGATCAAGATACCCCTTGTTGATACGGAAGAGGTACTGGGTCTTCTGCGTATGGCTGATGGCACGTTTGGGAAACCCTAATTTCCCTGTGGAATCCTCGGCTATCTCTGAGCCGAAGATGGATTTCACGTATGGCCGAAGGTTGCTGCCTTCTACGATTTCTCGTAGCCCGGACGTAATGATGTAATGTTCAATGGTGACGCCGTATTCCTTGTATACCGGCCTGTCCAATACTGCTTCTAGCTGCCGAAATATCTCCGGCACACCGGGGTAGTATTTGAGCGATAGCCCCATATTCCGCAGGTCGTGATTGGAGAGCTTCCGAAAGGCCTCAACCTCTAGTAGCTGATGCATCCATGCAAGCTCTGCCTCATAAGAGTCCTCTGTCACCATACGATCGGTCTCTGCCCAGAATTTGGCAGGTTCAAGGCCCAAGTAGGGAAGCACCGTGTCTTCCTGCATGGAGTTTGGGCTCAGAGTCTTATCGAAGTCATAGACTAGCCCGATGATGTTCTGAGTCTGCGGCATTTTTCACCACTAACGTTGATGCTAAAATTTTCGGTTGCCCCGAATCTAGTCGAGGTCGTGAAGGATAGGAACTACCCCTCTGTTGCGGCCCACGACCGTGGGCCGATGGTCTTCTGATAGCTGTTGAAGTTGCGCTTGGTCTCTTCCACGTTATCACCGCCGAACTTCTCCAGGAAGGCGTCTGCCAGCACGAATGCCACAGCTGCCTCGCCTATGACTCCGGCCGGGGGAACATTACAGACGTCTGACCGTTCAAAGTGGGCCTGCACGGTTTTTCCGGTTACTAGGTCTACGGAGGGCAGCGGCTTTGCCAACGTGGCGATGGGTTTGATGGCGAAGCGTGCTACCAGAGGCATTCCCGTGCTCATACCGCCCTCAATGCCGCCCGTGCGGTTGGTTGCCCGATGCCACGGGCCGCTTGCTGTCGGGTACGGCCCGTCGGGTGCTTTACCTTCTTCGGTTATCGGTTCAAGAGTGTCATGGTATTGCGAGCCTGGTAGGTCGGCGGCTTCCCAGCCCTCGCCAATGGAAACGGCTTTACATGCTTGAATGGACATCAATGCAAGGGCGAGTCGTGCGTCCAGCTTGCGTTCGTAGTGCACGTGGGAGCCCAGGCCGATGGGAATGCCTGTGGCTACGACCTCGACTGCGCCGCCAATGGTATCGCCGTCCTCCTTGGCCTGGTCGATGACTTTAATCATTTCAGCTTCGGCTATGGGGTCTATGCAGTGCACTTCAGAGGCGTTGGCCTTCTCCCAGTCCACCGGGTGCTGGTACTTGGAGAGCACCCCGCCGATGTTGATGACGTGGGAGTGCACTTCTATGCCGAACTCCTGCAAAAAACGTTTGGCCACGGCTCCAGCAGCAACGCGTGCCGCCGTCTCCCGGGCTGATGATCGTTCAAGGATGTTCCGCACATCGCTGATGCCGTACTTAATGGTGCCGGGCATGTCCGCGTGGCCTGCACGCAAGCGAGTGACCGTATTGCCCGGGTCTTCCACCGGGTCTGTGCTCATCACCTTGCCCCAGTTCACGTAGTCCTTGTTGGGAATGAACATGGCAATGGGTGAGCCCATAGTGAGGCCGTGGCGCACGCCGGAAAGAATCTCAGCGCGATCTTTCTCAATGAGCTGTCGACCACCCCGACCGTACCCGCGCTGTCTGCGGGCCAGGTCTTCCTGGATGTAGTCCTCACTGAGTGGGAACCCGGTAGGGAACCCCTCTACGATGATGGTTAGGCCCTTGCCGTGCGATTCCCCTGCGGTGATGTACTTTATCAATGGATACTCCTACAAATGCTGCGGTTATTATAGCGCGATACTTGGGAAGCGGTTTTAGACTTGATGTGTCTACATCTGTAATTCAGCTGTTTGGGGGAGATAGTCTCCTGATGTATTCATCCCCAGCATGGGTCCAGGGCACGCCCTGGGGCTAGCCTCGCACGGCCTTCTCGGCTGCTGCCATCATGATTTCCAGAGGCGCTTCAACGCCCGTCCAGAGTTGGAACCCCTTGGTGCCCTGGTATACGAGCATAGACAGCCCACCAAGAGTCTTTGCTCCAGCGGCAGTTGCCAGCTTCATCAACGGCGTTTCAGTCGGGTTGTACACCAGGTCAAACACCAGTGAGCCTGCTGGGATAAGTTCCCCCGCAAGGGGCGATGCTCCTTCGTCCGGGCCGTGCTGCATCCCCAACGATGTGCAGTTCACAATGAGGGTCATTGGCTCTTTTGCTGCCAAAGTGGCTTTAAGTGCTTCTGGTTCTATTGAGACCGCATTGACCTGAGCGGCCCCTGCTTCCAAATCTGCAAGCAGCGCTTCAGCCCTTGCCACCGTGCGGTTCACCAGCGTCAGTGATGCCACGCCTTCATTCAGCAGCATCATGCAAACAGCCCTGGAGACCCCACCCGCGCCCAGCACCAGCACATGTTGTCCCTTCGGCTCAAACCCGCCGTCCGCTTGAAGGGCGTGGAGGAAGCCATAGGCGTCCGTGTTGTAGCCCAGCAATCGCTTGTCCTCGCTCACCACCACCGTGTTTACCGCGCCAATGGCCGCTGCATCGTCGTCAATGTAGTCCAGCACTTTCATGATCTCCTGCTTGTGGGGCACAGTGACGCCGAAGCCCAGCAGGTCGGCCCTGTCTTGTTCCGCCATCCACTGAACGACAGTACCCGGCTCAACCGCCCACGCCTCGAATTTGGCGTCTATCCCTCGGAAATCGAGGGCAGCTTGCTGGAACGCTGGTGAAGCGGAGTGGTGGATGGGGTAGCCGATGATGCCGACGCGTTTGGTGGACAAGAATGCCTCCGTATGTGGTCTTGATACCTTATGGTAAGCCTATTGTATGGTTCGACAAGCTGACCACGAACAGAAAAACCCGCTCGTCCCATAGGTAACCGACAGGAATGTGGGTCAAGGGCTAGCCCTTGTGGAGGTAGTATAGCAGCGGCTTTCGATGGTAGCATTGCACGACTATTCAGATTAGCAGAGGTGTGTATGGAGATCGAAGCAAAACTTGAAGCATTGGGGCTAACGCTCCCTCCTCCCGGTTCGCCAGCCGGTAACTACCTACCTGGCGTCCAGACAGGCAACTTGGTGTTTCTCAGCGGCGTGGGGCCGCGGGTTCCCGACGGTGAACGTTGGAAGGGTAAGTTGGGGCGGGAGTACACCACGGAACAGGGTTACCAGGCGGCTAGGGGCTGCGCCCTGAACCTGTTGACCAACCTGAAGACGATAATAGGCGATCTCGATAGGGTGACGCACATCGTCAAGGTGCTGGGCATGGTGAACAGCGACCCTGATTGGGTGGAGACGCCTCTGGTCATCAACGGTTGCTCTGACCTGTTGGTGGAGCTGTATGGAGAACGTGGCAAACACGGACGGTCAGCCGTTGGTATGGCCACGCTGCCTTTTGCCATCCCGGTGGAGATAGAAATGGTGGTAGAAGTCGGCCCCTAGGAGCCTTAGACTCTGCGGCTTTTTATGAGGCAAGAGGGGCTGGGAGATTCCTCGTGGTAGATAAAGCAAAACCCCGCCCCGATTATTCGGGACGGGGTTTGTTGTTTCATTGAAGCATTGCTTGGGCTGGTGGCGGCTTATTTGCCGATGAGCTTGCCAACCTTGCTGAACACCTTCAGTGGGTTGTCATGGAAGATGGCCTGCTTATCCGCGCTGCTCACGCTGGCTAGTCCGTCAATGGTGCGAACCAGGTCGTCGCCGGGCCTGCCGGTCTCGGGGCGTACGGCCCTACCGGATCCAGGGACTTCCGTGCCGAAGCACATCTGGCTGACGCCGCGCTGCTTGATTGCTAACTCAAGGAAATCAGGGTCAAGCGCATTGCTATCGTAGAACAAATTCTTGGTGAAGTCCTTGTCTGGGCCGGAGTGCTGATAGTCCGTGGGAATGAAGCGCTGCAAGGCTCCGCCGCAATGGCAGATGCAGACCTTCAAGTCTGGGTAACGGTCAAACACATCGCCGTACATGTACAGCATGCTGGCAATGTACTCTTCAACAACGTTGTTGATCTGGTAGTTGGCCGGGATAATCTGAAGTCGTGGGTCTTCTGTGGGGGCCGGGTGAACCAGAATCTGGACGCCCAACTCAACACACTTCTCGTAGAAGGGGTACCAGTATGCCTCGTGGACGCCAGGGGCAGTCCGCTTGCCATCTGGATCGGGGTTCAGGTACGCGCCCACGAAACCAAGCTCGTTCACGCAATACTCAAGTTCTGCAAGCATGTGGGTGGTGTCGGTGGCAGACGCATCCTGAGGCAATTGCGCCATTCCTGCGAAACGATCCGGGTGCAACCGAACCGACTGGGCGATGTGGTCGTTAGTGGCACGTGACCAGGAATCCTGCAAGAACATGGGCATCCAGGCCCATTGGTCTACGGGGCGTGGCCCAACAAGTTGGAAGTCAATGAGTCTGTCGTCCATATCGGCGATATGCCGCTGGAAGGCGGGCTCCGCAACTTCATCTGAGATGTTCATCTTTGCGGGTGTGCGGTTGGACATAAGTCCAGCGGCAAACGCCCGAACCTGCGGTGGCCGAGAGATGTGAGCATGCACATCAATCACCTTTGTGTCATTCCACATAGATCATCCTCCTTCTGTTATTCATAGGCGTTGCTTGTAGATACGTGGCTTCAGGCGCTGTGACAGCTTAGGTCTTGGTGCCTGCCAGCTCGCCGGCGGTGATGTAGGCCTCTCCCATGGATTTGAAGCTCTGGGTGGTGCCACCGCAGATAACTTCATACACGGGCTGAGGGCCGCCATCCATCACTTCAAAGAGTTCAGCTTTGCCCTTGGGGCCTTCAACAGTATTGAGTAGCGTGCGGGATGATCCTGTAGTCATAGTCGCCTCCCCTATGGTTTGGGTTTGTTGCCGGCCAGTTCAACAGACGCATATGCACCTAGAAGAACAGCCTCGGCGTGGCATGATATGCGGGGGGTTATTTGCCTGTCAAGAGCACACCAACTGTGCCTGGGCTAGCGGACTCCAGAATACATTCTCCTGCTGAGGGTAGAATGAAGCTATCCCAGCCTGCGATAGGGGTTTCTGTGGAGAAGTTCTGTGCATTGACACCCGTATGAGCGGCCCATACACTCGCGCTAATGGACTTGGTTGTGTTGCCCAACCCGGTATCTGGCTTTAGTCCCAGTGTCTTAAGTCCCCAGCGGCTTTAGTCCCAGCATATGGTAAAAGGAGCGTGAACGGTGCTAAGTGCTGAAGAGAATGCTTTGTTGTGTCAGACGGGACCCGGAACCCCTATGGGGGAACTGTTTCGCCGTTTCTGGCTTCCTGCTGCCCTATCTGAGGAACTGCCGGCTCCTGATTGCCCGCCCATCCGACTGCGAATGTTGAGCGAGGATATAGTGGCATTCAGGGACACCAATGGGAACGTGGGCATTATAGATTCCTTCTGCCCTCATCGGCGGGCTGGCATGTTCTTCGGCAGAAACGAGGAATGTGGCTTGCGTTGTGTCTATCATGGCTGGAAGTTTGACCTCAACGGCGATTGTGTGGACATGCCCAGTGAGCCAGCGGACAGCAACTTCAAGGACAAAGTGAAAATCAAGGCATACCCCGCGCAGGACTTCGGCGGGGTTATCTGGCTGTACATGGGGCCTCAGGAATTGAAGCCGGAGGTACCACAATTTGAGTGGGCTCGAGTGCCGGAAAGCCATCGCTTGGTCAGTCGTTGGGTTCAAAAGAACAACTACATGCAGGCTGTAGAGGGTGAGATTGATACGGCCCACGGCTCCTACCTACACAGCCGTATTGACCCGACGCAGCGAGAGAATGGGTTTACCTTTGCCGGTAGTCAGGATGGAGCGCCGGTGCTCACCGTAAGGGATACCGACTACGGGTTTGTGTACGGTTCTAGGCGAAACGCTGCTGATGGTGAGTTCTATTGGAGAGTGACCCAGTGGCTACTACCCTCCTATGCTCTGATTCCCGGCGGGGATAGCTGGCCCAAGCTTGGGCATATGTACTTCCCCATTGACGATGAGCATCTGGCCGGGTGGGAGTTCCTCTACAATCCGGAAGCGCCGCTGACCGACAAGCAACGAGAGGAAGGGCTTGCGAAGTTTGAGCTGTTCCCATCAAAATTCAAGCTTTCAGACGGTGCCACAATCAATACGTTCAACATGCAGCGCACCTCTGAGAATGATTACTTGATTGACCGAGAGATGCAGCGTAACGAAATTTTCACCGGCATTGCTGGCACTCGAAACCAGGACAGGGCTATGACAGAGAGCATGGGGGCTATCTCTGACCGGACGGGCGAACACCTTGGCACATCGGATGCGGCAATCATCGCGGCACGCCGCCGGTTGCTGAAGATGGCCCGGGATTTGCAAGAGGGCGTTGAACCTGTGGCTCCCTACAATGGCAGTCTCTACCATATCCGGCAGATTGCCATGACCGTCCCTGAGGGTGACTTTGATGATTTCCTGAATGCTTATAGCGACGAGGGTGTGGGCAAGGTCTAACAGCACATCCCAAGCCGAAACGTCCATAACTATCTAGCATTTGAGGGCTCTCCAGTACCAGTGGAGGGCCCTCTGTTTACCCTGTAAAAGGCTTGACACGATGGCTCTGTCGCTCCATGTTGGGCGTACCACAGGAACATGTACTGGTGAGGCAATGCTACAAGTCCTGACAATTACGGATTTTGCGCTCATAGACCACCTGGAACTCTTGCTAGAGCCAGGGTTTAACGTGTTGACTGGAGAGACCGGGGCGGGCAAGTCCATCATCGTTGATGCTATTGGGCTACTGCTTGGCGAGCGAGCCGAGGAGGAGTTCATCAGGGCGGAAGCCCAACAAGCAAAGGTTGAAGGACTCTTTGCGTTGAGCCAAGCGTCGCTTCAGGCTGTTACGCCCATCATGGAAGAGGCTGGCCTCTCCATTGAAGACGGCGAGATAATTGTTGTACGAGAGATTAACCACCAGGGTCGCAATATCTGTAGGGTCAACGGAAGCATTGTGCCGTTGAAGGTGCTGTTAGGGATTGGTGAGCATCTGGTGGATATCCACGGACAGAGCCAGCACCTCTCTTTGCTGAATGTACGTGAGCACCTTGAGGTCTTGGATAGGTATGCAGGTACCGGTGAATTGCGGGGCCAGGTTGCCGCAGGTGTGCGACGCATTACCGCAGCTCGACAAGAGTTGGCAGCGTTGCAGGGTGATGCTCAGGAGATGGCTCGTAGGATTGACCTACTGCAGTACCAACATCAAGAGATTATCGGTGTGAAACTCCAGCAGGGTGAAGACGAAGCGCTGGAAGCGGATCTGCGGCTGGCTGGGAACTCTGAAAGACTGCAATCACTTACGGATGCTGCGTATCGTGCGTTGTACGATGCTGACGCCTCGGAGAAAAGCGCCATTGATCAGTTGGGTGCCATTGCTCAAGACATGACCCACCTCGCACAGCTTGACCCCTCCCTTTCAGAAATGAAGGACACTGCCGAGAGTCTGGTGATTCAAGCCCAAGAGTTGGCCCACGCCCTTCAGGTCTACAGAGACGGAGTGGAGCACAGCCCCCAGAGGCTTCAGGAGATTGAGGAGCGGCTGGAGGTCATTCGACAGCTGAAGCGTAAGTACGGTGACACTATCGACGAAGTATTGGCCTTTGCGGAAGATGCTGCCACCCAGCTTGACGGCATTACGAACAGCGATGAACGTTCCAGGAACTTGGAGGCTGAGGTGATATCGCTACTCAAGGAAGCGGGATCGCTGTCCAGGGAGCTTTCCAATAGCCGCCGCCAGGCTGCTGACAGATTAGCAGAGGCCGTAGAGGGTGAGTTGGCTGAGCTGGCGATGGAGGCGACTACCTTCAGGGTGGGTGTGACACAAGAAGTATCGGAAGATGGCCTACTGGTCATTGATGCCGATGGTTCAGAGGCACGCTATGCGTTTGATGCCACTGGCATTGACCATGTGGAGTTCCTGCTGTCTCCCGGCCTTGGTGAGCCCTTACGTTCCCTGGCGGCCACTGCCTCTGGTGGTGAAGCCTCTCGCCTGATGCTCGCCATCAAGGGCGTGCTTACTGCAACAGACCAGACACCGACCCTGGTGTTTGACGAGGTGGACGCGGGCATTGGCGGGCGTGTAGGAACTGTTGTGGGAGATAAGACGTGGCGATTATCGGCCAACCACCAGGTTGTGTGCGTCACCCATTTACCCCAGATAGCGGCCTTTGCGGATCACCATGTGCACATAGAGAAATCCGTGGTCAACGGGCGGACGGTCACGTTCACGCAGACGCTTTCTCCTGAAGGCATGGTGGAAGAGATAAGTCACATGCTTGGTTCTACGACAGAAATCACACGGAGCCACGCAAAAGAGATGTTGGAACAGACCTTCCAATGGAAGAAGGGCCACATCCAGGGCAAAGGCTCAGCAGACCTGGAAACCCTGCAGATGCACCCTCTGGACACGCCTGGGGAGAGCAACTAACATACATTTTTCTTCTGGGCACTTTGAAATGAATAGAAATAGGGGAGGGCATGATGGCAATTGAAGCAGGACAACCGGCACCAGACTTTACTCTGGCTTCAACTAAGGGCGACCCGATAACGCTGAGCAGCTTCAAAGGGAAAAAGGTGGTACTGGCATTTTTCCCCGCAGCGTTTACCGGCGGGTGATCTACTGAACTCTCTTCCTTCCGTGCGGAAGGAAAAAAGTACGAAGAGCAGGATGCGGAGATTCTGGGAATTTCTGTAGATAGCCGACCGTCTCTGACCCAGTTCTCCGGTGGCCTTGGCAACCTGCCGTTCCCATTGCTGGCAGACTTCTGGCCGCATGGCGCGGTTGGACAGGATTATGGCATCTTCAATGATGAGCGAGGCAATGACGCCCGAAGCATATTCATCGTTGACCGAGAGAGCATTATCCAGTTCGCAAAAATCTACACTCCAGGAAATTTGCCTGAACATGCAGAGTTGCTGGCGGAGCTTGCCAAAATCTCCTAACGCTTCATTGTTCTAGAGTTCACCAGATATGACGCGAGGCCGTGCCCAATGTGATACCGTTGGGGCACGGCCTCGTAGTATTTTGGGTACTACTGGCTAGAGTCGTGCGTGACAGTTCCAGGCCGTTGGTTCGTAGCATCATGTCAAAGGAGTCGTTCGTGGCGGATAGCCTGATTTCCCAAAGCGTGGCCCATGATATGGAAGGAACTATCAACAGCTCGGAGAGCATCTTCCGAGTCGGAGATTTTGTACTGCTCCTAGATCGTAAGTACAGGCGCTATCTTCAAAAATTGGAGCCCGTGGGGGCGTTTCACACCCATGTGGGCTCTGTCTTCCACACCAGCATCATTGGACAGGAAGTCGGTTCTAGGATTCAGGTTGCCGGGCATAAATTCCTTGCCCTTCGACCTACCCTCGCCGAGTTCATTGTGGAGTCTCGACGAGTGACCCAGATTATCTACCCCAAAGACGTGGGAGCAATCCTTGTAGCAGCTGACATATTCCCTGGTGCCAGAGTCCTTGAAGCTGGTCTGGGTTCCGGCGCAATGACAATGTCACTCCTCAGGGCTGTAGGCTCTACGGGACAGGTTTTTTCCTACGAAGTGCAAGCGGATACGATTGATAAGGCCATTAGAAACATCCATGCAGCGGTTCCAGAAACAGAGAACCTTACCGTCCGTAACGTCAACCTTTATGACGGCATTCAGGATAAAGAGTTAGACCGCATAGTGTTGGACGTGCCGGAGCCGTGGAGGGCAGTGGGCCATGCATCGGAGGCTTTGCGTCCCGGTGGCATCTTCCTGTCCTATCTGCCTACGATCCTGCAAGTCCATCGACTGGTTGAGGCGTTGAACCAGGATCTCCAATTTGACCTGGTGGAAAGTTTTGAAGTCATCCAACGACCTTGGCATGTCACTCGTCGCAGCGTGCGGCCCGTCCACCGAATGGTCGCGCACACGGCATTCCTCACCACCGCGCGAAAGTGCGCACCCGGGAAGCTATTGAGCATGGAAGACAAGGCTGAGCCCTGGTACGTGTATAACAATCCGTCTGATTTTTCAGAACCTCAGGATTAGGGCGGGTGGAGGATCACGTGTTACCCCATGAGATTACCACGGAACGCTTACTGCTACGGATCCCAGTGCCTGAGGACGCAAAACATATCTTTACTAACTACGCACAAGACCCTGAGGTGACCCGCTACCTGAGTTGGAAACCGGCTAAGTCGCTTGCAGACTCTGAGCATCGTGTGCAAGACCGGATACTCGCTTGGCGGCGAGGCAATATATGCCTCTGGTCAATCATTGAAGCAGATCGTGACCTCCTCATTGGGGCGATAGAGTTGCGCCTGAAAGACCACATTGCGGATGCAGGCTATGTCATGGCGCGTTCAGAGTGGGGGAAGGGCTACGCCACAGAGGCGTTGAGGGCCGTCATTGATGCCGGATTGGCGTTGCCGGAGGTCTACGGGGTGGCTGCAGTGTGCGATGTGGAGAATCTGGCGTCTGCCCGGGTTATGGAGAAGGCAGGAATGGTACGGGAAGGAATTCTTCGACGGTACATGGTTCATCCCAACATTGCTCAAGAACCCCGCGATGTTTTTTCCTACGCAATCACTAAATAGACCCGTTGGGCCTGATAGCTCCAGGGCATCGCCTTAGTCGTCCGTCAGGGAGTTCAGGTCCAGGACATTGTCCTAGTGGGGGTACTTCCCTTCCATCAACGGCGTATGGGTCGGCGTGAGTAGCGGCACGTGGAGCGTATCAATGTCACGTTGAAGCTGCACTTGGTGAGGGTTGTCCGGTGTGAACCCCCAGAGGTCATCTGCCAAGATGCCTTTCCCCTGGACCAAGACCTTAAAGTTCCCTAGGCCCTCTGGTTGCAGCAACTCCTGCATCCCCATCCTGTTGGCCAGATACACTTGTCTTGGAATCGAGCCTGTTTCGTAGCTTGGCTGGGGGCGAGAATTCTTGGCGAGTGCCTCTAAATAGCTGCCAGCGCCCAGGTTGTAGAGGAACTCACGTTGCGTTGTATAGCCAAGAACCTCAAGGTCGCAACGCTCCCCCGACTCTTTAAGCCCAGAGAAATCGACGTGGGCAGTGATGTCCTGTCGACCCACCCTCACGTACGGGTTGGCGCTGACCACATGCTGATAGTGACAGCGTAGGGTGCCGCCTGTGCGCTGGGGCGAGTACAGTTCCTTTGCTGTTCCACCATAATCGACTGTGAGCACGAAACCTCGTGCTAAGGCGGCTGAGGCCTCTGTTAGCCACGAATCCGCACGTAGGCAGACCTCGCCCTTGTACCCTTCCGGGACGGCCCCATCGGTGGCCGCCATAACGCGCTTGGCGATGAGGGGGCTTGTAGGTTCCTGTAGGACTTCCACGAATTTTTCGCCGGAAACATCCACAAACACTTCAAAAATTGTGCCATCTTGAACGCGAAATCTATGGACTGGGAGCGCATCTAGCAGCTCGTTAGTGAGGATGCAGCCAACAAGCCCACGCAGTGGTATCCCAGGCGCCGAGATGCGGTCAATCCTTGGCGAGTTTGGGGAGCCTGGTTGGAGGTTTCCTAGAGCGGAGTAATCCAGGGCAACGTATTGTAATGCCCGTGCAAATCCTGGGTTGGTGGTCTGAATTGCACTGGTGATGTCCCTAGAAAGGATGCCATTTCCTGCCCCTGCTTCAATCACAGTAAAAGGAGAGGGTTTGC
>CAVOCU010000012.1:0-34607 GCA_963694315.1 Dehalococcoidia bacterium
ATGCCAGAAGGGTTCCTCCCCCTTCAATGAGAACGGAGTTCACTCCCCGCTCTACAAGAACGGTCATTAATGCGCCTACATCCACTCGTCCGTCTTTGCCAGGAAGTTGAACGACCTCCGCGCCGACACGTTGCAACGCGTCTTCCTTCGACTGATCCATGCCGGCTGTAGCAACCAGGACATTCCCCTGACTACTGAACAGCTTGGAAGTGGGCGAAACCCGGCCGGAACTGTCCACCACCACTCGCAGGGGCTGCCGTTCCAAGGGAATATCGCTCTCGTCTCTCGCGGTGAGCTGTGGGTCATCTGCCAAGGCTGTTCCAACACCAACCATAACGGCATCGGCTGTCCTACGCAGCGCATGGGCATGACGTCTAGCTGCCTCGCCCGATATCCACTGAGACTCCCCGTTAGCCGTTGCAACCTTGCCGTCCAGACTCATAGCGAACTTTGCAATGACAAAAGGCAGACCTGTGGTAGTTCTATGGACATAGCTTTCAATAATTTTGGTGGCGTCTTCAGCGCAAAGACCAAGGGAGACTTTAACTCCGGCCCGCTCCATCTCCGCAACGCCTGCGCCGTTTACCCTAGGGTCAGGGTCAAGAACTGCTGTGCGCACTTCGGCAATCCCGGCTTTCAACAACGCCGTGGTGCATGGGGGGGTTCTACCAAAGTGGCAACAAGGTTCAAGCGTCGTATAGATAGTCGCGCCCCTAGCTGCCTCGCCGGCGTGCTCCAGGGCAACTATCTCCGCGTGGGGGCCACCTACGGGCTGCGTCCAACCCTCGCCAACAACAGCACCACCCTTAACGATGACTGCGCCGACGGAGGGGTTAGGGCTCGCGGAGCCTAGTGTATTCCGGGCAAGCTCAATTGCCCGTTGCATGTACTGCATAGATCAATCATCCCTTTGTATCCAGCAATTGCCGGTACTCAGGCAAGCCAGTAGCTTCATAAAGCTGGGACCAGTGCTTCAGCGAGGGCTTTGCCCGGCCGTATACCCAATCTTCAACCGTTTTGAGAGGAATCCCCAGGGCATCAGCGAAGTGGGTGACGCTTCCCTTGTATTCACTGGCCTGAAGCCAATCACGCAAGGCTGAAGCGTCTATCGAGCGTTTCCGGCCACTGCCACTTGCAGCGGTTTCGTTCCCGTAGTTACGATAAAACTGGCTCACCATTGGACCGTCCTGGCCCTGATATTTACTCCCCAATGTCTTGGAGCCGTAAGGGTTCTCAGCAGGCGAGGTTAATTCCATGAAGGAAAGCTGCGACACTTTCATGCCGTAGTACAGGCTAATGGGCAAGTTTGCCAGATTGCTAAGCTCCAAGGTCAATCTGCCCTGCCACCCGGGGTCTACAAAACCGGCGGTGGAGTGGACAACAAGACCCAAGCGGCCCAGTGAACTCTTCCCGTCCAGCCGTCCCACGATGTCCGCCGGGAGGTGTATCTCTTCCAGGGTGACACCCAAGGCAAACTCCCCAGGGTGGAGCATGAAGGGAATAGCCGCGTCAATCTCAATCTTCTCCGTGAAATGATCCACGGATTGACGAACGTCAATGAAGGGTTGCTGTGTCCGCTTGAAGATCAGGAACTTTGAGCCTAGGCGCAAATCAATGCTGGCGGGTTGAACCAGCGCATCCTCATAGGGGTCTACGTAGATGCGGCCTTCTTGAATAGCTTTGCGGATATCGCGATCACTAAGAACCATTACACCCATACCTAAAGAGAATACAGAATATACCTGTTTATCATACCACTCTCACCAGTAGTACGCCTTATGAGAACAGCCCCTCTGCCCTGGAATAGACGCAGAGGGGCTGTGTGCCTAATGCAGTTGTTATGTGCCCAGGGTTAGGACCAGGCCCCAAACCCCATTGCGCAGCCCGTCCCCGCAGGGGAACGGTAGCAGGGCGCGTAATCAATGAGTTTGAAGTCCAGGTGCTCCGTTGCGCCAGCGGCAGCTACCCAGTTACGTATCTCTGAGGACCCTGACGAAATGTGCTCCCGGGGCAGGGAAAACAGGCTTTCTGTGTCCTTGTTCTCAAGGCTCTTGATTACCCGTTGGTCAATCTCTTCGTTGATGACAAAATGAGACAGGCCGCCAGAGGCAATTACTGCAACCCGCTGGTTGTTATCCCATGACTCAACGGCCTTGCGAATGGCCTGTCCCAGCCTGTATGAACGCTCTGGTGTGGGCTGATTGGGAGGAAAGTAGGTGTTCAACATAACCGGCACCATTGGAATCAACTTGTCCTGCATGATGCGGGTGTAGACAAAGTTGAAGGCGTGCCCCATACCCTGGCCCTCTTTGAAGTACCGGCTGTGGGCAATATCAAACTGTTGCTCCATCAAGGAATCAATCATGTGAGACGCCAGTTCCGTAGCAACTGGGTATTCCTTCTTTTCCAGCCCGTAGGCCCATGCCGCACGCTTCAACGGCGCTTGCAGTCCATCTGGAACGTTTAGGATGGTGTCTCCCCAGTAGATAGCCATGGCAGGGAAGTTATCTTCTTGGAAGACTTCCCCCTGGTCGTCGCCAATAACGATTACAGCATCGACGTTGGCGTTCGCTAGTTTTTCACTTACCGTGGCGATTCCCACCTGGCACGCATCGTATCGCTTCTGCCAGAGAACCGGGTCTAGCTGCTTCTCCATAGAAGGGTCCACCACACTCAAGACTTCATCGTATGTGTGTGGCTTGCCATCTAGGCCATAGAGGTTGGGATTTCGCTTGTCATTCTCCGCATGGAGAGGCCAAGTATCCGGTGCCAGACTGAGTTGGGGGCTGTGGGACGTTCCCAGTCCCAGTACAATCTCTGCCATCAGGTTTCTCCTTATATGGCTCAACGGCGTGAGCCGCGCCATAGGTGTTTACACGTAGGAGATTATACATCAACACCAGAGGAACATCTTTACGTGGAAGAGAGAGTTATGGAAGCCCTTCAATTGACGTAGGTGAGTGAAAGGGGAGTAAGCTGAAAGAGAGAAACGCTTTGCCACCAGTGAGGCGATGCAAGGTAAGTTTGGGAGGATTGAATGATCGGTGCCACCCCAGCATTAGGAACCTTCAAAGCCCTAGGCAGTAGACCTCTGGGTTTCCTGGCAATCTCCATCACAATGCTTATCGTGGCAGCAGGATGCACTGGCTCCGATACCATCTCTACCGGGGGGACTCCAGCGGCTGTAGCTACGCCAAGTGAAGCACCAACACTAAACGTCATCATGGCCGGTTCTGAAATTCTTGTGGGAGACAAACGTTTATCATTTGGTTTACTTGACTTCAACGGGGACCTTGTCGAAAAGGCAGATGTAGAGGCTCAGATATATAAACTGCATCAGAATGGCTCTTTGATACCCGTGAATACCGCAACCGCTACCTTCCAGGAAATACATGGAATAGAACGTGGGCACGAACACGCTGATGGTTCAAACCATGTTCATCAAGAGGTCCGGGGCGTCTACATCATTCAGGGTGTTCCCTTTACAGAGGCAGGTATCTGGGAGGCCCACCTCTCCGTATCCGGCTCAACTCTTAGTGGAGCTGAGAGTGCCAAACTTACGTTTCAGGTGAAGGAGCAATCAGTAACATTCGCAGCCGGAGACACCCCTCCTGCAAGCCTCAACCCCACCGCACGTGACGTCGCTACTCTGGAAGAAATCACCACTCACGATCCGATTGTACCCGGCTTCTATGAACTGACGGTGGCAGAAGCGCTAGAGGGTTCCAAACCCTTTGTAGTAATCTTCTCTACCCCTGCTTTCTGTGTAACCAACATGTGCGGGCCTGTGGTTGACGTTGCAGCCCATGTTTATGAGGACTATAAAGACCGCGTAGAGTTCATCCATATTGAGCCCTGGGACCTCCCCACCATCCGCAATGAGGGGAAGCTAGTACCAACAGGCATAACCAGGGAGTGGCGGCTGCCTACAGAGCCCTGGACCTTTGTTATTGGAAAAGACAACCTCATCACCGCTCGATGGGAAAGTCTGGTTACCCCTGAAGAGCTTAGCGCCGCGCTAGAGGAGGCACTGCAATGAGTAGCCAGCGTCAGAACATCGGCCCCATTATCTGGATGAGCATGTCAGCCCTTGTAGTGTTGGCAATTGTCGCTGGCCTCATCACCCTGGTGGCTGGGGGAGACACCCTGCCAAGAGAAGACGATGTCGCCCCAGCTTTCGCACTGGCCAGCCCTGATGGAACGGTAGTATCTCTAGAGTCCCAAGTACAACCGCATCGTGCTGTTGTACTTGTATTTTACAGAGGGTATTTCTGAGGGATATGTCGATCGCAGCTCGTGGAGTTGCAAGCGAACTACGGACTGTTCCGCACCAACAACATCCAAATCATAGCTGTCAGCGTGGACGACGTGTCAGATGCTGGGGAGATGGTTACCCACGCCAAGGCAACGTATCCTGTCCTGGCAGACCCGACCCAACAAACCGCGAAGGACTATGGCGTTTTCAATCTCCTGGATGATGAGGTTGCGGCACCGGCCACGTTCATCATCGATAGCGACGGCATCATACGATGGCTCCACATTGGGAGAGACGCCGCCGATCGTCCAACAGTTGAAGGGCTCCTACAAGTATTGGGATTACTCCAACTCTAGGGCAATTAATTCTCTCAAAGCAAAGGGGCCGCCTGATTAACTCAAGCGGCCCCTTTCTCATTAGGTTCGGTAACGTTGAAGGCCTACCAGTGCCACACGGTTTCATGGTCGTCGAACAACTTAGCCAATCCGCCACGCTTGACCATCGTAACCCCGGAACAAAGCTCATCAGAGCCAATACCGCGATCCGTCAGGTCTTCTTCAACCACAAACACGGCGATACCCGCGGCAGCAAGCGCCTCAACGTCAGCATCCAGCGTTGGGGGAACACCAAGGCCAACCCCGCCAATGCTGAGACCGCTAGCATCCTGACCCTTCACCGCATAGTTCACGGCGTTGCTACGCAGCAACACTGAAAGATCGGCTCCTGCGTTCTTAATCATGTGGCTCAGCCACAGAATTGTGTCATCCTGCTCTTCAAGAGTTCCGTGATAGGCCCGCTCTACTACAGATAGAATCCCAGGCATAATTGCCTCCTGTTTTCGTTATTGAAAGCTGCTAAGGGATTCCTTAGCGGGTACCAATGACCAGGGTGTTGGTGCTCTCCTGTGAGAACTTGAACAGATCGCCGGGGCCACCACGACGGGGGCCGTCAATCCATTCGCCCGCGCCACGCTCATCCACGCAGAGGCCGCAGTTGACCCATTCCAGCTTTGGGTTTGACTGACCCATCGTAAACAGGCCAGCAATGAACTTGGCTGTACTGGGGTGATCCTGTTCCTCTATGGATGTTCCCTTCACCGGGTTTGGATGGGCTGATTGACCGCGCATGGTGAGGTTTACGGCTCCCTCATACGCAAATACGTTGACGCTGATGCCTTTCCGCAATGCCGCATCCATGATACGGAGAGCGGTGGTTGTGGTGCCGGATTCGTAGGGCGGATCCATGAGTGCAATGGTGATGCTCTTTTCACTTGATGTGGTCATTGTTTATCTCCTAAGCGTTGATTGATGTTGGGGGTTAGTGCCAGATAGCTTTAACACCAGAAACGGCCAGCAGGTCAACCAACTGATCTACATCTGAAGAAATTACTCCGGCTGCCAGTTTCTGGCCCGTGATTGCCCGCTCACGCAGGGAGAATTCATCTGCCAGAATTCTAACGTCAGGTGCTGCTTTCTGTAGCTTATCAACCGCGCTGTTACTTACCCCTTTACGAGCTGTCAAAACGCCGTTCTGCACCAGGAAGAAGGTCACGTTATTCCCTGCCTTGGAGAGATCCGCCGCCACCTCATAGAAATACCCCGTGTCTGAATATTCAAACGGGTCTCTGGACTCTACCAGGACGTAATCAGCCATGTCTGCTCCTTCTCTCCAATATTGCACATGAATTGTATGAGTAGTAGTTGCGAATGGCCAGTAAATGAGTGGGCCAATCAGGATTCAAGTTCTATTGGTTTCAATACGTGATTAGCGGACTGTTTCCAACTTAGATGCTTCCCACGCGCCCAACTCACCAACTAGGTCTACAACCCCGGTGACACCATGCCCTTCCAAGATGCTGATGGCAATCGCAGAACGATACCCTCCAGTGCAGTGCACCACAATGGAGTGGCCTTCAGGGATTTCGTTAAGCCTGGACTGTAGGAAGGTAAGCGGAAGGTTGACGCTTCCCGATATATGCCCTTTCAGCCCACTCGCCCGGAGCGCGCACATCGAGCACTGTCGGCGCATCGGCCTCGGTTAGTTGCTCCGCCAACGTGGGAGCGGTGATGCGATCCGTGCGACGCACCAAATCCAGCCTTGCAGACAGCGACTGCATCCCACCGTCAAGGTAGCCTGCCATGTGGTCAAACCCAATACGGCCCAGCCGCACAGCCACCTCTTCTTCAAGCCCAGGGTCAGTAATCACAATGATGGGCTTGGTTTGATTCAGTACCACTCCCGCCCAAGGCGCAAAGGTACCTCCGATACCAAACGTTAATCGCCCCCGTCACGTGCGCGCTTTCATAACCGGCAGGGTCACGCACATCAAGCACTTGTGCACCCGCGGATTGATGGGCCAACACTTCATCCAGTGTTAGCGACACCATCACTCGATTGATGGTCTGATCCAGCGTTGAGCGTTTCCGCTTGTTAAGCGCTGCATCGTAGGAGAAGTACTGGGGTGACTGAGGTTGATCCTGCATGAGAACCAGGACGAATTTCCGCTTGCTCATGGGCTGCAAGGCGTAATTAAAGAGTCGCTGCACACCAATGGTAGAAACCGTGTCCGTACTGAGGTTCTTGCCACATAACGAGTCTGCACCGTGACCAGGGTAGACAAGAGTCGCATCAGGTAACGGTAAAAGCTTTGAACGAAGCGAGTCATACACCATTCCGGCAAGGTCGTCTGCAGAAATACCTATTGACGCCATCAGGTCAGGACGGCCAACGTCACCAATGAAGAGCGTATCTCCCGTTAGGACGGCATGGGGGTTCTCTGAATCCACGGCCAAGTCATACACCCAGATACAAATCCCCTCTGGCGTGTGGCCGGGAGTCTCCATCACTTGGAGTCTGACAGAACCAAGCTCCACAGTTGAGCCATCCACCATTGGGGTAAACGCATAGTCGGCATCAGCCTGCACCCCAAGATGTATCTGCGCGCCAACCCTGTCCCTAAGCTCCAGATGCCCCGCGATGAGGTCAGCATGAAAATGCGTAAGAAAGACGTGCTTGATAGTGAGACCCAGCCAGGCGGCGTCCTCAATGTACCCTTCAACATCACGCTGAGGGTCTACTACAACCGCGATGCCAGTCTATGCATCGCCGATGAGGTACGAGGCATGGGCCAGGCAGCCCAGGTAATATTGTTCAAGAATCATCGGTTCGCTCTTTACAGCCTATGGCCTCAATAGCTCACGCAGTTCACGGACGCTGCACAGTGACTCCAGGTCTCCTACGGCTTTGATAAGTCGGTCGGCCTTATCTGCTCCTAGCACTGGGGTGAGTAGGTCACGGGCCTTTGATTCCACCTCTTCTGTAGTCATGGGGTTCTCCATTGTGCCACGTACTGCGACCACATGGTCTCTATGCTGCTCACCGTTTTTCATAACAAGCTCCACAATGCCCTGCCGAGGACTCTCAGGCGTCACCAAGGCGTTATCGCCCTGCAACTCAACCTTCTCCCGGAGCGCTTTGGTCACGGGGTCGTTAAAACGCCCGATGTCGTGAGCAGCAGCAAAACTAATGGAGCCGTCCATCAAGAACACCGCCATCATATGCTGAAGGTTGATGTTGGGCATTTCCCTGTTGTTGACCGTCGCCGCTCCACCAACGGGAAGAGTGACACGGATAAGCTCAACGTCCTCTGGCCTTACGGGATGCGCTTCCAGGATATGGCCCAGGGCATCGGCAGCAGCCTGGATTGGCGAGCCAACGCAGTGCTTCTTGATGTTGGTGTTTACAACTTCGTATCGAGCACCAAGTTCTGCGACGATTTCTTCGGGATGAGGCGTGGGAGAAAAGGACTTGAAGAAGTTTCTATTACCCTCAAACACGTCCCATACGCCGGTGAACCCGGCATCAACAAAGCTGGCTGCCGTGACGCCGCTCCTGGCAGGCAGGCCCGCAAAATCGAAGGCCTTCTCAATGTGATCGGTATCGCGGGCCCAGGTCGGTATCCCCGCAGCCTGTTGAGCCGTGTATGAAATGAGGTAACGCAGCTGCGCTGCGGTGATCTCTGTGCACGCACCTGCCGCTGCCGCTGAGCCGAACAAACCACCCATGCTATGGCTGCTGATACCACGTTCCTCTTCCAGCATGTAGCGTTCGCCAAGGGAGAACATTGCACGGGCGCACATGTCGTAGCCCAGCACTACCGCGTTGAGCAGCCTCTCGCCAGAGACGTTGCCACGTTCAGCCATCGCCAATGCAGATGGGACAATGGAGCACCCCGGATGCGTCCCCGATGCTGCATGGGAATCGTCCGTCTCATCGGCGTGGGCTATGAAGGCGTTGGCCATTGCTGCGTTCACTGCAGTAGTGAGATACGGTGTGGTAATCACCTGGGCTTCCTCTGTCCCACCCTGGGCCTGCACATATTGAAGAGCAATTTGCCCCGGTGGAAGAGCAGCACCAGAGACGATGGCTGCCAGAGTATCCAGAATGTGGTGCTTGCCCTTCATAGCCACCTCTGCGGGCAGCTTTGCCGTACGAGCGTGCACCATATATTCAGTAAGAGTCTCCATATGACCGGCCATGTCAGCCTCCAAGAAACGTTTTATCAGCGCGGAATTGGCATCAACGCAGTATCGGTAGACAGCAGCTAAGAGTCAATCTCAACCAATGCGTCTTGAGGTAGGATAGACATCATCGCATAATGGGTGAGCCACAGCCGCAAAGGAGAATCACATGAAACTTGAAGGTAAGGTTGCCCTGATTACTGGGGCTGGCCGCAACATCGGGAGAGCCATAGCCCTAGCAATGGCCGAGGAAGGCGCAAGCATTGCAGTCAACGGTCTACAGAACCAGGAGAGCGTTGACGAAGTAGCCAAACTCATTACAGACCGTGGAGGCAAGGCGTTCCCCATTCTTGCAGACGTATCTGACCCGGAGCAGGTGGACCAGATGGTGGCGAAGATAGCCTCCACCCTTGGCCCTATCGACATCCTTGTGAGCAACGTCGCCATTCGACCCCACGGCCTCATTCACGAGGTGAGTGTGGAAGAGTGGCGCAAGGTGATGAGTGTGGATTTGGACGCAGCCTTCTACCTGGCCAAGGCAGTCCTTCCGGGCATGATAAAAGCAGAACGAGGCAGTCTTATCGCCATTTCAGGGCTTGCAGCATACGGAGTTCGCAAAGAAACCGCAGCTGTAGCAACGGCCAAAGCAGGCCTGATTGGCCTTATGCGCGGCATCGCGTTCGATTACGGCAAGCTGGGTATTCGTGCCAACATCGTTACTCCAGGCTCCATCGACACTGAACGCTACGATCAGAATGCCTACGCAGCCGGTGGCACCGCCGCAGTTGTCGCTGACGACCTTAGTCGCAGGCAGGGCATTCCAATGCAGCGCATGGGAACCCCGGAAGAAGTTGCCGCGGCGTGCGTGTTCCTATCGTCAGACGATGCCGGGTACACTACCGGCCAAACTCTGCACGTAGGTGGCGGCGTCCGCATGGCGTGACCGGATGCGCCCCTGGACCCAGCAGGATTCATCCTGCACCTGTGTACCGGGTGTTATCTAAGTCAGGGCTAGGTGTAGGAATAAGTAACTGGCCTCGCCCATGTGAGGCCAATCGTAGCAAAAGGGAGGAACTCCCCCGTGGAAGCGCACGAACATCAGGGGTCACAGCTCAAGTACCTGACGGTACACCCGGACAACTACGACCCAAACAAGAAATACCCCATGATTATCATGCTCCACGGCTTTGGAGCGAATATGCAGGATTTGGCTGGCGTTGCCCCAGTGCTCCACCCCACCGGCTACGTCTACGCGTTCCCCAACGCACCAGAAGCAATGGAACTTGCGCCTGGCATGATCGGCTACAGTTGGACACACCCAGAACGTCGCAGGGACCCGGAGGAGGACGCAAAGACTCGGGTCATGTTGAACGAGTTTTTCCGTGAGGTGATGGAGCAGTACAACGTGGAGCCGGGGAATGCCGTGTTAGGCGGGTTCTCCCAGGGCGGGAGGATGGCATACGCTTGCGGACTAGGAAAGCCCGACCTCTTTGCGGGGGTTATGGCCCTCAGCGCAGCAGTCTTTGACACTGACCCTCTCCTTGAACAACTCCCGGCGGAACGCACACAGCCGGTATTCATTGCCCACGGAGATGCGGACATGACCGTTGCAGTGGATCAGGCTCGAATGACCAAGGCCTTCCTTGAGAGTGAGGGCTATCAGCCTGTCTACAACGAGTACCCAGTGGGCCATGAGATTAGTCGTTCCTTGTTGAGCGATATGACCACATGGCTTAAGGATGTTCTGCCGCCTCTCGGTTAGTCCGATAGTTGACTGGAACCTGGTACAATGGCGCAGCTCTTTAGGATTCTTTACGTATTTATTAGCGGGAGGACACCATGGCAACAACAGGAACATCCCTACGCGTAGGGATTATTGGCGCTAACGTAGACTACGGCTGGGGAAGCCGCGCGCACATCCCCGCCTTGCAAAAGCTGCCTGAATTAGCATTAACAGCGGTTTGTACAACTCGACAGGAGACAGCCGCCGCAGCCGCTGACAGGTTTGACGTGCCTCTGAGTTTCCACGACCACAAAGCAATGGTTCAGCATCCGGACATTGATGTGGTTTCAGTTGCGGTCAAAGTCCCCTATCACTTCGAATTGACTATGTCAGCGCTGGCCGCTGGTAAGCACGTCTACACAGAGTGGCCATTAGGCGCCACGCTGGCCGAAGCCAAAGAGATGGCAGCCGCTGCCAAGGCCAAAGGTGTGCAGACAATGGTGGGTCTCCAGGCGCGATGCTCACCTTTCATTCTTCGTATCAAGGAACTTGTTGCAGAAGGATACGTTGGCGAAGTCCTGTCTTGCAGCCTCAACCAGGCAGCAGCCGGAATAGTAGAGGCTCCCTCGGACAGAATGTGGAGAGCGCCAATAGAAGCAGGCGCAAGCTCCTTCACCATCGGGTTCGGACACTGCATAGACGCCCTTGAGTACAGCGTCAGCCCATTCAAAGACGTATCAGGGATTGTCAGCACCCAAATCCCCAAGTGGCTCAACACGGACACTGGCGCAATGGTGGATGTCACAGCCATAGACACCATTGCCATTACCGGCACTCTAGAGAACGGGGCCGTAGCATCGGCGTATGTGGGCAGCGCCCCCCAGCATGGCACCGGCTTCCGCATGGAGATAATCGGCCGAGAAGGTACATTGGTTGCCACAGGCAGCGGAGGCCCCAACACTTCGCCGTTGCGACTCCAGGGCGGACGAGCTGGCAGCGACAAGATGGAAGACATTGAAATCACCGAGGGTGGTGTCTGGACGCCAAACGATGTCCCCCAGGGCCCACCGTTCCACGTGGCGCAGATGTACCGTCGCTTCGCTGAGCAAGTCGCTACGGGAACGCAGCAGGTGCCTAGCTTCGATACAGCGGTACGTTTGCACGAACTCCTGGACGCCATCCAGCGTTCGTCCGATACCGGCCAACGTCAGCCAGCACACAAGAGCTAAGAATCCTTCCGGTCTTCAACTCCCTAACGGGTACCGGCGGGGCTTGGTTATGCACTATCAGGTGGCAGCAAACACGGGAGATGAGTAATGCTTGAGAGCTTTATCCTCAAGGAAGAAGACGCTGTAAGGGTTGGGCATGAGGATTTGCGCACCACCACCACAGCTATTTTTGAGAAGATGGGCGTCCCTTCCAGTGATGCCGCAGTAGCAGCAGACGTCCTAGTGATGGCTGACCTCCGTGGAGTTGACAGCCACGGCGTCTCTAACATGCTGCGTACATACGTCCAGGGCTATACGAACGGCACCATTAACCCGACACCCGACTGGAAAATCATTAGGGAGCGGCCATCCACGGCCAACATTGATTCTGATCTTGCTTTGGGCATCATCATAGCGCCCAAGGCAATGGAGATTGCCATCGCCAAAGCCAAACGGACCGGCATAGGCGTGGTCACCATGGGCAGAGCAGGGCACGTTGGGATGGCGGCCTATCACGCAATGATGGCCCTACCCCATAACATGATTGGTATCTGCCTCTCCGGGACGCCTCCGCAGGTGCTCCCAACCTTTGGAGCAGAGCCTCGACTGGGAACGAACCCCATTGCCGTTGCTGTTCCCACCAAAAACGAGGATCCCTTTGTGCTGGACATCGCAACCAGTGTCGTCGCCATCAACAAATTCCGCATCGCCAAACGATTAGGGGCAACAATCCCTGGCGGGATGCTTGCAGACATGGAAGGCACACCCATCATGGAAGCAGGACTTGTGCCAGGCGAGTTCCTAGGGTTGCCAATGGGCGCACTGCGGGAACTCGGTTCTCACAAAGGCTATGGCCTTGCCTGCGTAGTTGAAGTGTTGAGCACTGTGCTTGGTGGCTTTGGGTTCGCTGCTAGGAACACGCGAAGCGCGCCCGGCGGATTCGCCCACTATGTAGCTGCGTACGATATTGACGCGTTTACTGACGTTCCAGAGTTCAAACAGACAATGGATGACTTCTTACAGACATTGAAGGCCACTCGGCCAGCTCCTGGGCATGAACGGGTTCTGGTACCCGGACAACTTGAAGCGGAGGCTACGGCCGAGCGAACCACGTCAGGTATCCCGCTCCACAAAGAAGTAGTGGAGTGGTTCCGTGGGACATGCGCTGAGCTAAGTATTACCTGTAATTTCTAACCAGAGATGCAGCGAATCACAAGGCCACAATGACCCAGCTGATGCTATACTCCCGTCAGAACCTTCAGGGTGCCTCCTGTATCGTCGCTTCCCAGGTCATAGCACCTCGCTTGGCTAGAGATTGCAGCTAGTCCCCCGTAGCAGGAACACACTATGAACGTTTGTGGAGCGATCATCAATGGAGGGTGAGGAACTTACTCATCTAGTAACCCGTATAGTCCTTCAGTTGTGCATAATTTTGGTAGCAGCAAAGATTGCGGGCGAAGTTTCACAACGATATTTGAAGATCCCACCTGTCTTAGGCGAATTAGCAGCAGGCATCATCATTGGCCCCTTTGCCCTTGGCGGGGTAGAGATAGGTAGCTTGGGGCCAATCTTTGAGGCAGCCGCCCATGTAGAGTCCAACCCCATAGCTGTTATACCTACAGAATTGTGGGTCATTGCTCAGATAGCGTCCATCGTGCTTCTATTCACCGTGGGGCTAGAAACTGACCTCAAGCAATTTTTCAAATTCGCAGGGCCGGCCTCAGCTGTCGCCATTGGCGGTGTTATCCTCCCCTTTACCCTGGGCGCAGGAGTAACTGTGCTACTGGGTTACGCCGATGGGTTCGGAGACCCCGTTGCCCTGTTCATGGGCGCTATCATGACCGCAACATCCGTAGGAATAACCGCCCGTGTTCTATCTGACCTAAACAGGATGGGGTCACCGGAAGGCGTCACGATTATCGGCGCAGCTGTTGTGGACGACGTGTTGGGTATCCTTGTGCTCGCAGTAGTTGTTGCCCTTGCTGAAACCGGCTCCGTCTCCCTTGGAGACATTGGCGAAGTCGCAGGGAAGGCCGTTGGTTTCTGGGTAGTACTAACAGGAGTGATGATTCTCGGCGCAAACCTCATCACTCGTGTGCTCCGGTGGTTTAGAGGAGTTGGCACAGCATTGGTTCTTGCTCTGGCATTGGCCTTACTGGGTGGAAGGTTGGCTGAAACCTTTGGGCTGGCCATGATCATTGGAGCATACTCCGTGGGGCTTGGACTCTCAGGAACGTCGCTATCATGGACTATTGAAGAGAACTTGATGGGGGTCTACCACTTCATGGTCCCTATCTTCTTTGTGGTCATGGGAATGCTGGTGGATGTGGGTGGGGTGGGAGACTCGTTAGTCTTTGGCGCAATATTAACCGCCATAGCAATAGTCAGTAAGCTTGTTGGCGCAGGAGTACCGGCTCTGGCTGTAGACTTCAATGGTAGAGGCGCCTGGCGCGTCGGCCTAGGGATGCTCCCCCGTGGCGAAGTAGCTCTCATCATTGCTGGTATTGCCCTATCCCGCGGTGTAATTGGACAATCCGAGTTCGGCGTTGCCATCATGATGACAGTAGTCACCACGCTGATTGCTCTCATTCTCCTGGTCCCTGCATTCCGCAGCGGGTTACCTGGCCGTAGAGTCCCCATATCAAACGAGCCCGCAGGGGACGCACATGAACCGCCTTCCAGTTCGATGTCTAAATCCACCGCAGACTAGCGCGGAAGGCAAAGAAAGAAGGCGGGCTACCCTCTCACTTGTAGAGAGCAGCTCCGCCTTCATCCATGTGGTGGAGTCGTTGTTTAGAAGCGGTCTATGAAGCTGGACCTCTCATTTATCAGGACTCGATACTGCTTACGAGCTTCCTCAATAGTCGGTGTACCCCCGCCAGTCTCATTCACCAGAAGGTTACTGAGGTAACCATCGAACTCAGTGACCGAACCAAACCCACGAACTGCGCTTAAAATCTTCCCGAACATATCCCGCTCCTTTGTGTATCCGCTCCTCTTGAAGCGGTCTTTGTTGTTTGCTATGTATCTAGTATCCCTCCATTACATCATCACGTCTAGATATACTTAGTGATATTTAATATCATATTAATAAATAATTAATGGAATGTTCATGGGATGTTTATACAATATTAATACAACGCCGAAAACTCGACAGACTAACAGTGGCTACTAGGACCAGGCTACTGTGCCAGACAAAGAAAGAAGGCGGGCTACCCTCTTACTTGTAGAGAGTAGCACCGCCTTCATCTATGTGGTGGAGTCGTTGTTTAGAAGCGGTCTATGAAGCTGGACCTCTCATTAACCATGGCTCGGTACTGCTTACGAGCTTCCTCGATAGTCGGTGACTGATCACCGCTCCCACCAACCAGAAGTCGGCTGAGGTAACCATCGAACTCAGTGGCCGAACCAAACCCACGAACTGCGTTTAAAATCTTTCCGAACATATCCTACTCCTTCGTGTCTCCGCCCCCTCTTGAAGCGGCACTTGTTGTTTGTTATGTATCTAGTACCCCGTGAAAATAGCATTGCGTCTAGACATACTTTTCAATAGTTATTATCATGTTTATAAATAATTTAAGGAATATTTATGGAACTTCGACAGCTCCGTAGCTTTGCCGCGGCGGCTAGGCTCAGAAGCATCTCTCGCGCAGCCGAAGAACTTGATGTAGGCCAGCCAACGGTCACTACCCACATCAAGAAACTTGAAGAGGAGCTGGGGGTCATCCTTTTTGATCGCGTGAAGCGGCCTATCCAGCTAACGCTTGCAGGCTCTACCCTGGCAGAGTTGGCAACGCCTCTGGTTGAAGGGATTGACTCGTTAGCGGTAAATGCCTCCCGGAAAGAGGAGCGCGGCCCGGTCACCATTGCATCCACGGCCGATATCATCCCCCACGTGCTACTGGAGGGAGTGAAAATATTCCAGGCAACCTTCCCTCGCGTCGTGGTTCGCATCCGCTCCCGCAGAAGAGACGAGGTCATCCAACTGGTAGAAGCCGGTGAGGTGGATATGGGCATAGTCCCTGGCCCAGAGCGAAACCCCGCATTGGAATTCCAAAGCATCTTCGGTTACGAACGAGTGCTGATTGCGCCCAAAGGGCATCCCGTAGCGCTAAACCCGTTGGTCTCTCTAGACCAGATTGCAGAATGGCCGCTGGTACTGATGGGCCCTCGCACGCACACCCGCACAATATTAGAAGAGGAGTTTCGCAGGAAGGGCCTCCCATGGGAGGTGGTGGTGGAGCTTGACAGCATGGACGTCATCAAGCGGTACGTAGCAGAGGGCATGGGTATCTCAGTTGGGCCACGATTATCGTTGGAGCCAGGAGACGAGGATGAGTTGGAAATCCTCAGCCTAGCAGCGCTCCTCCCAATGGAACAGGCAGGAATTGTAACGCTCCAAGGGAAATCCATGTCCGTACCAGCTCAAAACTTCATAGCGCTGTTCAAGGAGACTATGGACAGGGGAAACCCCAACGCCTAACGCGTCACGCCGCCTGAAACACCAGGAACAGCCCCGCAACATACAAAGTCACAATAGCCGCCGTGCTTGGTTCCTTCAGAGAGAAATGCTTTACAGGCCTTCGCAATTTAATCTGAATCACACCGATGCCCATAAGTACGACTGCGAACACGCTCGCTATAACGTGACTTTGGTCCAACGAGCCGAACAATGATTCATCAAAGTACGAAAGATCTGCGACAGCAAGAATAGCGATATTGAGGGCATTGCTTCCGTACAACCCCGCCACCGCCATCTCTGGAACCCCAATACGTATTGATGTTATCCCCACCGTCAGCTCCGGCAGCGTGGTCACAATGGCCACTGCAAGGACGCCGATAAAGCTGGCTGATATGCCGGTCTTGTCCGCAATCTGGTCAGCGCTGAGGGCCAAGGCGGTTGCTGACACACTTACTGCCAGCGCTCCAAGCAGGAAGACCGTCCAACCCCATCTCAACGTGTGCTCTGGGGTCTCTACCTCCGCAGACGAGTCTCCAACACTGGCCTTATACAAGATTCGGGAACTAATGAGATAGACAAGGAGGATTACAATTGCCCCCGGTGTCACACCAAACCAATGAGCACTTGAACCAATGACTACGAATACCGTAGCCAGGGCTGTCAGGACAAATGCCTCCATGGCCAGATACTCCTGGCCTTTGGATAGTTTTTGGAATATGCGCCGCCCACCAAACAGGGCCACAATCAGCGCTAGGTTGCTGACGTTCAGCATGTTAGCGCCCAAGATGTTCCCCCCAGCCAAACCAGGGTTGTCTATGCGGACGGCGGTAATGTTGGTCACAAGTTCCGGTAATGACGTAGCTCCGGCAATAAGCAACGACCCTACCCAAAGATGTCCTAACCGCGTGTTGGACGCAATGGCGTCACCTGCTTGGGCAAGGGCAATAGCCGCAATAACCACGACGGCAGCAGACCCCAAGAACAACGCTATCGCGATTGCAAGGTTCAGCTCCATGTCACGTCCCTTTGACAGCATTTAGGGTCGGCTACTTCCGCCCTCGCGCAGTACAGTGTACCTGATTTCCCATTGGCCAGACACCGGTGGCCACGCCACGTTTGTCTCTCTGGCTTGTTCATGCAAGAGAAGAGCGCGCTTGACCCATCTTCGGCGTAGGGAATAAGGTGACTCCCGGCATTACCACAAGGTGTGACAGGTAAGCATCCCCTTTATAGATGGAGGAAACATGCTCACTCGTGAAGAGAATGACCTAATTACCCAAACAGGGCCAGGAACGCCCGGCGGAGACCTGTTCCGTAGGTACTGGCAACCTGTAGCGCTTTCAGAAGAGCTACCAGACGGTGGAGCCCCAGTAAGCGTAACAATCCTTGGCGAGGAATTGGCGCTGTTCCGCGATGATACAGGCAAGCCTGGACTCCTCGGGCTGCACTGCCCCCATCGCGCTGCTGACCTGAGCTACGGTCGTTGCGAGGACGGCGGCCTGCGTTGCCTCTACCACGGCTGGTTGTTCGATACTGCGGGGAACTGCATCCAACAACCAGGTGAACCTGAGGGCAGCGACTTCAAAGACAAGGTGAAGCAGACTGCGTATCCATGTATGGAGAAAGTCGGCATCATCTTCGCTTATATGGGGCCTGGTGAGCCGCCACTTATGCCTGCCTATGACTTCCTGAACGTGTCTGAATCGCATGTTTATGTCAACAAATATTTCCATGCCAGTAACTATCTGCAGGGGAACGAGGGCAACATTGACCCTCAGCATCTTTCCTACCTGCACAAGTTCCTGAAGGATGACCCCACTCGTCCCGCGGTTACTGGAACCACTGTGAGCAGCAATGCTTTCTTCGGGCAGGACGTTGCACCCCAAATTGAAATTGAGGACACAGACTTCGGACTACGTATCTTCTCCGTGCGTACCCCTTCAGAGGAAGAGAAGTACGTACGGATTACCAATTTCATCTTCCCCAATGCGTCTCTCTTTGGCGGGGTTCACTACCACGTGCCTATTGACGACACCCACCATTGGAAATACCGCATCGCTTTCGATACGGCCAAGCCCGTGGACAAGGAACGGATGCGCGCGGAGGACGCCAAGGAGGTAACTCCTGACTATCATCACCGTCGTACGGAGGAAAATCGTTTCCTGCAAGACAGGGATGAAATGAAGGCCCGCAGTTTCATTGGTATGGGCCCAAACTTCCAGGTTCATGACCTCTGGGCCACCACTGGAGAAGGCCCTATTCAGGATCGCACCAAAGAGCAGTTAGGCTATACGGATAAGGCCATTGCTGCGGCCCGTCGACAGCTCCTAGCCGCTATACGGGAGATGCAAGAAGGCAATGAGCCACCCTACATTCTCCGCGATGCTAAGGAGAACCACTTCCAACACCTGCTAGCAATAAACGAGGTGGTACCAAGCTCCGTGGACTGGAAGAACTTGTGGAAGGAACGGATGCCTAGCTAGTTTCACGTTGAATAGATAAGCAGAGGGCCGAAGGAAGTAATTTCCTTCGGCCCTCTTTTGTTTCTTTAGAGATAGTCAGGTTCTTGTTTAGTCATGGTCTACGACGCTATTTCCGTCGCAGTTGGCTCACTCACAGCCGAGTTTTTTATTTGGAAGCAGGGGCCAAGTTCTCTATGGACTCTTTGAGGCGTCCAACCAGAGCTTCATATTCGCCCTTGACGCTGGGGCTTATCAGGACGCTAGGCTTGGAGGTGTCTTTGTAGTCGGGGCGAAGTTCAGTCTTGCCAAGGAACGGCGCGTCTATATCGGTTGCCAATATCTCGCCCGCTCCGGTGCCAAACATCTCGCCAGAGAAGTTCTCCACCACGCCCAAGACAGTCATGTTCAACTTCTTCACCATGTTTACTGAACGTCTGGCGTCCAGTGCAGCAAGCTCTTGAGGCCCCGTCACCATCACAAAGCCGTCCAGCGGCAGCGTCTGCATGATGGTCAACGCGGCGTCTGACGTGCCCGGTGACATATCAACTATGAGGTAGTCCAGCTCTCCCCAGTCTGTGCCTTCCATGAACTGGGTGAGGGTGTTGTGAATCATAGGGCCACGGAAGATGATGGCTTCATCCTGGTTCTCCTGAAAGAAACCCATGGAGAGGACTTTCACGCCCCACTGGACTGCCGGGGTGAATACCCCGTCCTTATATCCGGGAACAAGCTCAACCTTCATGGCATTGACCACATTGGGGCAGTCAATATCTGCGTCCAATATCCCAACACGCTCACCCTGGGCGGCCAACGTAGTGGCAATGTTGACGGAAACCGTTGTTTTGCCAACGCCACCTTTGCCGCTGTAGACCGCTATCTTGTGCTTAATCTTGTCAAACCGATCAGTGATCTTGCGCTTTTGCTGCCACTGTTGCCTGATGGCCTCTAATCGCGCTTGCTCTTGGGGGGTTGGTTCTCTGGTCGCCATAGACTCTCCTCAGATCACTTAACGAGTAGCGGCCGCAAGGGGACGCTTATGTAGAATGCAGGTCACTTGGACTAAACAGGCTAATCGATGCCAAGAAGCTTCTTGCCATCTTCTGTAATCAGGTTGGGCGTCCAGGGTGGATCAAAGACCATCTCCACTTCCACGGAACCAACACCCTCAATCTCAGCGATACGCCACTCAGCGTTCTGCGCTATTTGGGGGCCCATGGAGCAGCCAGGGGCTGTCAGAGTCATTGTGACGCCGATATTGTTCTTTTCATCAATCTCAAGTCCGTAGATAAGGCCCAAGTCATAGACGTTTACAGGAATCTCCGGGTCAAAGACCTCTCGGAGGGCTTCCACAACCTGCTCTTGCGTGACGGTAGACATAGCTACACCTCTTTCATACGCTTTCGATGGGCACATACACTGAACTCAGATGGACTTTATTGTAGGAAAATCGCCTTTTAATGTCAATTGTTGATGAAGTTGGTCAACATTAGCAAGTCATAGCTTTGCACCCATATGCCCCCTCGGCGTTTGGGAAGCCCGGGCCCCTGGCCCTTTGCTGCCTTTTATCATGCGAAGGCTAGACTTAAAAAATCATGCCCTGAGTCCCCACACCAGCAAAGAACCCTAAGGGTCTCACCGTTGGATGGGCATGAGGGGGTCTTGCTCCAGCGCCATGAGCCGACGCAGGTCTAAGATTTGGTCGCGCAACATTGCAGCCTTCTCGAATTCCAGCCGCTTGGATGCTTCCTTCATCTGCCGCTCATACTCACGAACCATGCGCGCCATATCATCCCGAGAGAGGTTTTGATCCTCAATGGCGTCATCTTTGCCCGTACTGTACTGAGCGCGAGACTCTGCTATCTGTTTCACGCGCTCCGTGATGTCCCGGACTTCCTTCTTGATGCCCTGGGGCACAATGCCATGCTCAAGGTTGTGGGCTTCCTGAATCACCCGGCGACGTGTGGTCTCATCAATGGCCCTCCGCATGGAATCCGTCACTATGTCCGCATACATGATGACGTGGCCCTCTTCATGGCGCGCCGCTCGACCCATAGTCTGGATTAACGAGGAACTAGACCTCAGGTACCCTTCTTTATCGGCGTCCAGGATGGCCACAAGGCTGACTTCAGGTAGGTCCAATCCCTCTCTTAGCAGGTTGATACCGACAATCACGTCGTACACGCCCATCCGTAGGTCACGAAGGATATCGATGCGGTCCAGTGTCTCAATGTCCGAATGCAAGTACGTGACGCGGACGCCCATTTCCAGAAGGTAGTCCGCCAGCTCTTCCGCCATACGCTTGGTCAGCGTGGTCACAAGGACGCGCTGGCCTTTTTCAACCCGCAAGCGCACCTGCTCCAGAAGGTCGTCCACTTGGCCCTTTGTTGGCTTCACCTCAAGGGTGGGGTCAACAAGGCCCGTTGGCCGGATAACCTGCTCAACCGGCAATGGGACCAGTTCACGTTCATAGACGCCGGGTGTGGCAGACACAAAAACTACCTGGTTGGTGCGCTCCGTGAACTCATCAAAGTGCAGAGGCCGGTTATCTATTGCGGAAGGGAGCCGAAACCCAAACTCCACCAAGGTATTCTTACGGGAGAGGTCACCGTGATACATACCCCGGAACTGGGGAATACTCATGTGTGACTCGTCTATGAACAGCAGGTAGTCCTCTGGGAAGTAGTCCAGCAGCGTCCAGGGGGTGCTTCCGGCCTCTCGACCGCTGATGTGGCGAGAGTAGTTCTCAATCCCGGAGCAATAGCCAACCTGCTGCAACATCTCCACATCGTAGCGGGTGCGCTGCTCCAGCCGAGCCGCTTCCAGCACCTTGCCCTTGGAACGCAGCCACTTCAGGTGCTCACTTAACTCTCCATGGATGCTCTTAACGGCGGCTTCCAGCTTTTCATCGCTGGTGACGAAGTGCTTTGCCGGATATATCTGAATCTCATCCCGCTCAGCCAGCACTTCTCCCGTTAAGGGGTCTATTTGCAAAATCTGCTCAACCTCATCGCCGAAGAACGATATGCGGATGGCCAACTCTTCGTAGACTGGGAAGATGTCCAGGGTGTCTCCACGGACGCGGAACCTACCGCGGGCCAAGTCCATGTCATTACGGTCGTACTGCATGGAGATGAGCCCATTCACCAGCATCCGCACACTTCGGTGCTCACCCTTCTGAATGGACGCAACAAAACTGTAATACTCTTCCGGGTCACCCAGGCCGTAGATGCAGGACACGGACGCAACGATGAGCACGTCTCTCCGGGTCAGCAGTGAGCGGGTAGCTGCGTGGCGCAACCGGTCAATCTCATCGTTGACGGCAGCATCCTTGGCAATGTAGGTGTCCGTCCGGGGGATGTAGGCTTCTGGTTGGTAGTAATCGTAGTAGGAGACGAAATACTCAACGGCGTTGTCAGGTAGGAAATCCCGGAACTCACTGGCAAGCTGGGCCGCTAGGGTCTTGTTGTGGGCGACGACCAGGGTTGGCCGTTGCACCAATTCTGCGACTTTGGCCATGGTGAAGGTCTTGCCACTGCCGGTAACGCCCATGAGGGTCTGATGCTGGTCACCACGAATCAGACCCTCGGCCAGAGCCTCAATTGCTTTAGGCTGGTCGCCGGTTGGCACAAAGTCGGATACAACCCTGAAATCTGGCAATTTTTGTATCCTCTGACGGACGTTGAAGGTTGAAGTAGGTTTATTGTACATGAGAAGTGGTAGCAACCACAGGCGTACACGCTGGTACCCCCCTCTTCATGCGCGTAGAATGGCTCCGTATGAATATTTTTATGCGTATCCTAGGGATGGCGTGGCGACACCCTCGCCACATGATTGCCGCATACGTTGCCCTTATCGCTAGCAGCGCCTTCGCCCTCGCTGTTCCTCGTCTGCTTGGCACTACGATAGATGAGGTACTCCGGGGCGGTGATTTAGACGCTATGCTCCGCCTTGCAGGACTCATCCTGCTGGTGAGCGCCTTACGTGGGGCTTTCGCCTACGGCCAATCCTACCTCAGTGAGTGGACAGGCCAGCTGGTTGCCTATGACATCCGCAACTCAATCTTCCACAAGCTCCAACACCTAAGTTTCTCCTACCACGACGAGCACCAAACCGGCGACCAAATGTCGCGCGCAACGTCAGACGTGGAAGCGGTACGTAACTTTGTGCAAGGCGGCCTACTGCGGGCAGTCCAGATATTCATCCTGGTGTTTGGCGCGGCAGGGCTGCTGTTCATCACCAACTGGCGGCTTGCACTGATTGGTCTGGCCTTTGTGCCGATAGTCGCGTACCGTTCAGCCGTGGTCAGCCTGTCCCTGAGGAAACAGTGGAGCTACGTTCTGAAGATTACCGGCAAGATGACCACTGTTCTCCAAGAGAACCTCTCCGGCGTCATGGTTGTCAAAGCCTTTGGTGCGCAAGAGTACGAGAAACAGAAGTTTGATACGGTCATCACAGACATGGCGGAATCAAACATACGCGTCAACAAACTCCAAGTAGCCAACTCATCCTTCATCCAACTCATCTTCGCAGCGGCCACAGGGGGCATCATCTGGTTTGGGGGGCAAGAGATTGTCAGCGGACGCCTCACTCCAGGAGAATTGACGCAGTTCATCTTCTACCTTGGCCTCATTCAGGGGCCCGTCCGTATGTCCGGCATGATCATCAGCAATTTCTCCCGCGCCGTGTCCGCAGGCCAGCGCATCTTCGAGGTGTTGGACTCTCCCTCTCCTGTAGAACAACACACAGACGCCAAGGTGTTGGAACAGGTGAAGGGCCACGTACGATTTGAAAACGTCTCCTTTGCTTACGGTGACGACCCCATCCTGCGCGATGTCTCGCTAGAGGCACAGCCGGGGCAAGTGGTTGCGCTCCTTGGAATGCCAGGCAGCGGCAAAACCACGGTGGTGCACCTAATTCCCCGCTTCTACGATGTTTCAGAAGGCCGCATCACATTGGACGGCACTGACATCAGAGACGCCACGTTGGATTCGCTTCGGAGGAACATCGGCATTGCTATGCAAGACGTATTCCTGTTCTCAGCAACCATCGCGGACAACATCGCATACGGAAGGCCGGATACCACAAGGGAAGAGGTTGAACGGGCAGCGCGTATCGCCCAACTCCATGAATTTGTGGAAACCCTTCCAGATGGATACGAGACGTGGGTAGGAGAGCGTGGCATCACCCTCAGTGGTGGGCAACGTCAACGCCTGGCCATTGCACGAACGGTGCTGTTAGACCCACCAATCCTGGTGCTGGACGACTCCACATCAAGTATTGATGCCGGCACGGAACACCTCCTACGGCAAGCGCTAGAGTCTGTGATGAAAGGACGCACAACGTTCGTCATCGCACACCGGCTCAGCACGGTAATGCATGCTGACCAGATACTAGTTTTGGCCGAAGGCAAGATTGTTGAGCAGGGCGTCCACAGCGAGCTTGTGCAGCAAAAGGGCTTGTACCGGCAGCTTTACGAACTCCAACTCCTCCCAGACGAGCCGACCATTGACCGCTTAGTCTCAAGCAGCCAAGCCGATGAGGCGAGGTCATGATGCACGGCGGAGGCGGTGGCGGCGGTATGGGTGGTGGTATGGGTGGTGGTATGGGCCGTATGGGTGGTGGCGGTGGTGGCGGTATGGGACGAAGGGGCGGATCCTTGGACGGTGAAGGTGAACTGGGAGCCGTCTACAACCACAGAGTGGTCTCACGACTGTTCAGTTACGTTCTCCCTCACAAAGGGCTTGCCTTCCTGAGCCTGGTGACCATGTTGGTCACCACCTTCACAATTGTGGCGCAGCCGTGGATTATCAAACTTGGCATCGACGAACTGGTGGATGCACCCAGCCGAGGCACGGTGGGAGCGCTTTCCTTTGTGATGACGCTCTTCGCGATCAACATGGGCGTGCGATTCGTCAGTAACTACGCATACCAGGTGACGCTAGCAAAGGTGAGCCAAGGCGTTCTCTACACGCTACGCACACGCATCTTTGAACACCTTCAACGCCTCTCACCATCGTTCTATGACAAAAACGAAGTCGGACGCATCATGTCCCGAGGTCAGAACGATGTAAACCAACTTCAGGAGTTCTTGAACCTGGTGGTCTCAAGCTTGGCCGATGTCCTCAGCCTTGGCGGCATTATCGTCGCCATGTTCCTGCTGGACGTCCAGCTTGCACTAGTCACCCTAACGGTCATTCCGGTGCTGGTGGGCATTATGATCCTCTGGCAGCGGATAGCGTGGGGGACGTTCATGAGGGTGCGACAAGCTATCTCCGTTGTTAATGGCAGCCTTCAGGAGAATATTTCTGGCATCAGGGTGGTGCAGGCGTTAAACCGAGAAGAAACCAACATGCAGCGGTTTGAAGAAGTGAACACGGGGCATCTGGACGCCAACCTTCATGCCAGCCGCCTTTCCGCTGCGCTGATGCCAACAGTGGAAATTCTGACCGCAGTGGCTATTGGCCTGGTGGTGATATTCGGCGGACGCCAAGCCATCAACGGGGCGCTGGAGGTAGGCGTCATTGTAGCATTCGTCCTGTACGTCCAGCGGTTCTTTGACCCCATCCGGAACCTGACGATGCAGTACACGCAGTTCCAACGGGCCATGACCTCCGGTGTCCGAATATTCGCACTGCTGGACACACCGATAGAAATTGGAGACAAAAAGGACGCCATTGATCTCCCCCCCGTTAAGGGAGCGATAGCGCTAGAGGGTATTCACTTCCACTACACACCAGAAATAGAAGTGGTGAGGGGCATAGACCTTCAGATTCAGCCGGGGCAGACGGTGGCGTTGGTGGGTCAGACGGGCGCAGGCAAGAGCACTCTGGTATCGCTGCTGAATCGCTTCTACGACGTCACAGAGGGCCGTATCACCATAGACGGCCATGACCTTCGCGATATTACTCAGGAGTCTCTGGCCCACCAGACCGCCATGGTGCTCCAGGAGCCGTTCTTATTCTCTGGCACCATCCGAGAGAACATTGCCTACAACAAGACGGGTGCATCCCAGGAGGAAGTAGTTGCAGCTGCAATGACCGTAGGCGCCCATGAGTTCATTGAGAAGATGCCTGCCGGGTATGGCACGCTGCTCCGTGAGCGTGGACAAAACCTCAGTATGGGACAACGACAGCTCATCAGCTTTGCCCGTGCGTTGATTGCAGACCCTGCCATCCTCATCCTAGACGAGGCAACGGCCAACATCGATAGCTACAGCGAGAGCATTATCCAACACGCTATGACCAAGGTGTTTCAGGGCCGTACATCTATTGTCATAGCCCACCGCCTGAGCACCATTCGCAACGCAGACCTCATTGTCATGCTGGAGCACGGAGAGATTCTGGAGCAGGGCACGCACAGTGAACTCATGGTTGGAGGCGGGGCCTACGCCAAGCTGTACAACACCTATTTTGCCGACTCATCACGGGTGAAAGCACCTACAGAGTAGGCTGGCCTACAGGCTACGCAGTCCCGAGGCTAGGACATTCTTCCATTGGCAGCTTCATAACCCTCATCCACCGGCAAGTTACTGCCTTGCGCGGCACCAACAGCCAATCGGTCAGCGCGCTCGTTCTCCTCAACACCGGTGTGTCCACGCACCCAATTGAATTCAACGTCGTGCCTACCAACCTGCTCCAGAAGTCGCTCCCACATATCGGGGTTCATGGCCTTATCCGTCTTGTTGCGCATCCAGCCCTTAGACCGCCACTTCTTGGCCCAACCTTTGGTTATGGCGTTGATAACGTACTGGGAGTCGCTATAGAGGCTGACATGGCATCGCTCCTGCAATGCTTCCAGACCCTTGATGACAGCCAGTATCTCCATACGGTTGTTGGTGGTAAGGCGAAAGCCACCGGATAGCTCCTTGCGATGCTCATCCATCATCATGACAGTGCCGTAGCCGCCGGGGCCGGGGTTTCCAAGGGCAGAGCCATCTGTATAGATGGTAACGTTGGGCATAGTAGTCATTTGGCCTCTTCGTCATCCAGGCGTAGCTGCGGAGACTCAGCGCCCTTCTTAGGGTTCACGTACTTCAGTCCCAGGTGTTCATAGGCCAACCGTGTGGCAACACGCCCTCTTGGAGTGCGCTCAAGGAATCCCAGTTGTAGGAGGAAGGGCTCATACACGTCCATGACGGTATCTGCGTCCTCACTAATGGAGGCAGCAACGGTCTCCAGGCCTACAGGGCCACCATCGAACTTCTCCATGATGGCTCGCAGCAACTGATGGTCTACTTGGTCAAGGCCAAGTCCGTCCACTTCCAGACGAGCAAGGGCTTCCAACGCTACTTCTTTGGTGATTGCGCCGCCTTGCAACACCTGAGCGTGGTCTCGCACTCGCCGGAGCAATCGGTTAGCAATTCTGGGTGTGCCGCGGGAACGCCGTGCAATCTCCGCCAACCCTTCGGCATCAGCCTCCACCTGGAGTATCTGGGCCGAGCGGGCGATGATCTGCTGTAAGTCTTCTGGTTTGTAGAAGTCCAACCGATGCACCAGACCAAAGCGGTCTCGCAAGGGAGGGCTGACCATGGCGTAGCGCGTGGTAGCGCCTATCAGTGTGAAGGGCTTCAAGTTAAGACGGAGGCTCCGTGCGCCCGGCCCTTTGCCCATAACCAGGTCTATCCCAAACTCTTCCATTGCCGGGTAGAGTACTTCCTCAACCACACGACTGAGTCGATGTATCTCATCGATAAAGAGGATGTCGCCCTCGTTCAGGCTGGTGAGCACTGCAGCAAGGTCACCGGGCCGCTCAATGGCAGGGCCAGAGGTAATCTTGACGTTGACTTCAAGTTCATTGCCTATGATGTGAGCAAGCGTGGTCTTACCCAGCCCGGGAGGGCCGTACAACAGCACGTGATCCAGGGACTCACCGCGCTGGCGAGCAGCCTGAATGCCTATCTGTAGATTCTCTTTAACTCGCGTCTGGCCAACGTAGTCAGCAAGTCTACGGGGCCGCAGGGTGCGGTCTACTCCGGTGTCCTCACCTAACTCCGCTCCAGAGACCAGACGCTCTTCCACGTTTTCCTGCATCACTTCTCCCTGGGGCCATTCTAGCAGGGTTCACCCTGGCCCCCTATGCCTGATGGTTACCAAATTCAAGGTTTTTCTATTCTTTGCGTTTTAGAAGCCCCGTTGGCAAACAACATAAGCGCCCACACTCCACAGTGTCTTGCACTGAGGAACGCTTGACCCTCTCACGTTGAGAATATATCCTCCCAACTCCAAAGTCGTGCGATTTATGAATTTGAGCACGGCACACAGCAATGGAGGAATGCCATGAAGATTGGGTTCTATGACGATTTCCGACCATGCATCGTGAAGGATGATGGGGTGGTAGACATCACCGAGCAAGTGAAAGCACTTGACGAGGGTGTACCCCAACTCCTGATGCAGAAGATTATCACCGGGTTTGAAGGGTTGCGCTCAGCCCTCCAACAGCAGGAGGCATCCGGCACGGTCATCCCGGCAGACAAGGTGCGAATGCGTGCACCGCTGCCTCGACCAGGGAAAGTGCTCTGCGGCGAGGGCAACTACATGGAGGGCGTTCCCATCACTCCTGCCCGTCCCCTGCGCACGTTCTTTAAATCGCCTGACGCGGTGATTGGGCCTGGAGACACCATTGTCTTCCCAGGGTTCCGTCCGGTCATCTTCAACCATGAAGCCGAACTTGGCGTAATCATTGGCAAAGAGGCCAAACAGGTATCGGAAGCCGATGCTCTCAGCTACGTATTCGGGTACACCACTGCCGTAGATGTATCTGCCCGCGCACCCGTAGAGGACGAGGCTGAGGTTCCCGGAACACCGCCACATCACTACGACAAGAGCTTTGATACGTTCCTGCCCATTGGCCCGGCAATTATTACTGCTGACGAGATCAGCAACCCGAACAATCTGCAGGTGAAGTACTGGGTGAACAAGGAACTCCGGCAGGACTACAACACCAGTGACATGGAGCACAGCATTGCGTACATGATTGCCACGCTGTCCAACGTCATGACACTGAAGCCGGGCGATCTCATCCTGGCGGGAACCAACCACGGCAACCTGGGGCCCCTGCAGGACGGCGACTTTGGCGAGATTGAGATTGAGAAGGTTGGCCACAACGGTCAGCCCGTCCAAGACTCACTCAAGCGCACGTGGGATCCCAAAGGTCTCCGCAAGCCAGCAGATATGGCGGCTCGTCGTGAAAGCCTAAAGGGCACGCCAAACCCAGGGACATGGCCCTTCCAGCCCAAAGGCGGCTAGCCAGGGCAAGCCCTGGACCCAAGTTCCTGCGGTACCAAAGTGAAGTTTGTTAGGCAAGTCATGATTCGGCTTTAGTCCCATCAAAAGTAGGAGCAATAGCAATGAAAATAGGTTTCTATAACGAATTTCTCCCATGCATCGTGAAAAACAACGGCGTCGTAGACATCTCAGACGCTGTGAAAGCCTTCAAAATATCCTCTCCCCAGCACTTCATGGAGCGGATCATCGTCAATTTTAGCTCCTTGAAGAGCGCGCTCGCGGCGTTGGAGAGCACAGGCACCGTCATCCCCATGGACAAGGTGACGCTACGTGCGCCGCTTCCCAGACCCGGCAAGGTGCTCTGTGGCAACGGCAACTTCATGGAGGGTATACGTATTACGCCAACCCGTCCATTGAAGACGTTCTTCAAGTCGCCTGATGCAATCATCGGCCCTGGTGAGACCGTTGTACTGCCAGCCTTCCGCCCCGTTATCTTCAACCATGAGGCAGAGCTGGGAGTAGTCATCGGCAAGGAGGGGCACAACCTTTCGGAGTCGGAAGCGCTCAGCTATGTATTTGGGTACACCACCGCTGTAGACGTGTCTGCTCGCGCGCCAGAAGAGGGTGAAGCCAGCCTTCCCGGCGACTACGGAAAGAGCTTTGACACCTTCCTGCCCATTGGCCCATCCATTATCACAGCGGACGAGATCAGCAACCCCAACGACTTGGACGTGCAGTACTGGGTCAATGAGGAGCTTCGCCAGACCTACAACACTAGCGATATGGAGCACAGCATTGCCTACATGATTGCTACGCTATCCCATGTCATGACGTTAAAGCCCGGCGACCTGATTCTGGCGGGAACCAACCACGGACACCTGGGGCCGTTGCAAGACGGTGACTTTGCCGAGATTGAGATTGAGAAGGTCGGGCGAAGCAGCCAGCGCGTGGTGGACAGCCTGAAGCGGACGTGGGACCCCCACGAGCTTCGGCAACCCGCTGACATGCAGGCGCGACGCGAGTCGATGAAGAGTATGCCGAACGCTGGCACATGGCCCTTCCAGCCAAAGGGCGGCTAGCGAGGGATTACCCTAGACCACATGACTGTTGCTTTGGACGATCCATCCAGGCACAGCTAGCGAACACTGTTGTAGGAACAGAGCTATATAGCCCTAGAGCAAGAGGCGCATGAATATAAAAGGCGTGGTGAAGGCGTTGGAAGAGACTCCAGCGGCCTTCACCACGCCTTTTATATTGCATAGTGCATGGGAAGCGTAAGGCAGTTAGGAAACCAACATGGCTTCCTGGTGAGTTTCTTCTCAGGAAGCCAGTCCCAATACCATCAGCCCCCCGAGAACGGTGGCTATGCCAGCGGTCTGCCTGGTAATCAGCTGCTCATGAAATATCAGCACTCCGCCCAACATGGGGATGACCAGATACACCCGGATGTTCCGTTGAAGGACGATGTGAGCAACGCCGCCGTGGGGGAGCTTCTTGTTGTCCTTGGATGGAATCGAAGGCGAGGGCGCAGGGCGGATGCCACTCCAGCAGAAACCAGCTAGACTGCCACCCTTGGAAGTAAGTGACCATCACCACCCAGGAATTATTCACTCTTACGTACCGCTTGTGCCAAACCAGCCTCGCCGTTGACATCGGCACAAGCGGAAGCTAGCCTTAAACCCCGCACAACACCACATCACGCAGGAGCAATATGAATATCTTTGTGTCCGGTTCTTTGGCCTATGACCGCATCATGGACTTCCCCGGTCGGTTCTCTGACCACATCATGCCAGACAAGATTCACAACCTGAACGTCAGTTTTAACGTGAACAGCCTGGTAGAGCGCCCCGGCGGCACCGCTGGGAACATCTCCTACTGCCTGGTGCTCTTGGGTGAGCAGCCGCACACCCTTGCGACCATTGGCTATGACTACCCGCGTTACTTTGAGTGGATGGAGAAGAACGGGGTACCTAAGAGTGGCGTCAAGGTCATTGATGAGCAGCCTACAGCAGGGGCGTACATCACCACAGACATGGGCGACAACCAGATTACAGGGTTCCACCCCGGCGCGATGTTGTTCACGTCCGATTTCGATTTTTCCAGCTATAAGCCTGCGGAAAGCATTGGGATCCTCGCACCCGGCAACTTGGACGATATGATCAACTACAGTCGCTTCTACAAGGAGAAGGGCATCCGCTACATCTTTGATCCAGGCCAATCTCTGCCCATCTGGACGGGCGACGGGCTCAAGGAGTGCATTGACGGCGCGGACATCCTGATTGCAAACGACTACGAGATGGGGCTTATCACGAACACCACAGGGTTGGAAATGGCCGCGCTAGGTAAACTGGCCAAGTCAATCATCACAACCAAAGGCGAAGAAGGTTCTGTCATCACCACTGGCAGCGCATCCGTAAACATTCCTGTAGTGAAGCCCAATCAAGTACTAGACCCCACCGGCGCGGGAGACTCCTATCGCGGCGGTCTTATCAAGGGACTGATTGAGGGTAAGGAGTTGGCAGAAGCCGCCTTGATGGGCAGTGTATGTGCTTCCTTCGCTGTTGAGGTGCTGGGCACCCAAGAGTACAGCTTCACCACAGCAGAGTTCCAGCAGCGGCTAAGCACCGTCAAAGTCGGGTAACCCCACAAAGCAACGTATGGCTCCGTCCGGTGGTGACGGGTATAATCAATACATGGCATCATCGGACGGAGTAATGGTCACGCTACGGCTCTTCGCGATTTATCGCGAGCGCGTCGGGCAAGAAGCAATTGAGGCTACATTAAAAGCGGGCGCAACGGTGGAAGATGCGCTTCGCCACTTGGGTGAACTACATCCGAACACGCTGATACTGATGCCCACGACGATGGTGGCGGTAAACCTGGAGTACGCCGAGCGCGACTATGTCCTTCAATCAAACGACGAAATCGCCCTCATACCTCCCGTCTCTGGTGGGCAGGGTTCATCCTGCACCTAAGCTACCTGCGGTTACCTAAGAAGGTTGATATGACAACACCACGAATCCTCATAACCCCAGAGCCACTGGACGCGGAGTCAGTGACGGCCCTGGTGAAGAGCACAGCCAACGGAGGTGTCGTCACCTTCGAGGGGACAACGCGTGACGAGACTGGCGGGCGTACTGTGGTGCGGTTGGAGTACGAAGCCTATCCGGAAATGGCGGAAAAGACGTTCCAGCAGATATTCGACGAGGTCCAGGAGCGTTGGTCAGTGACTGACGTGGCTGTGGCCCATCGCATCGGCAGGCTGGAGCTGGGGGAAGCAAGCCTCATCGTAGCTGTGGCCGCGCCCCACAGAGCAGAGGCGTTTACCATAGCAATGTACATGGTGGACCGCATCAAGGAGATTGTCCCCATCTGGAAGAAAGAGTTCTTTGAAGACGGCTCCGTCTGGGTAGGGAGCGCCGGGGCGACATCTTAGCCAGCACACGGGCCCTGATGCTTACCCCAATAGGGCGATATTACTAGCTATACCAAAGGAAAGCTTTGACAAACGATTACAAGCAGTGCGCTCAATGCCAAGAGGTTGTGGCAGTCAGTGCTAATTTCTGCCCTCAATGTCGGCAGACAGAATTTCAGGAGTTATCGCCAGAGTCGGTATCAAGAATGGCGTCATCAGAACCTCTGGCGGTGCCCGCCTATCTGCGACTTGAAGCCAGCAGGCTGGTTATCGCCAGCATCCTCTCCGGCGGGCTGTACATCTTCTTCTGGCTCTACATCACCTGGAAGCAGCTTGCCCAAGAGACCCATGACGTCCATTTCCCCGTGTGGCACGCGCTTACCTGGACAGTGCCCGTGTACCAGATGTTCAGGCTCCATCGCCACTCCACCGTCATCCAGGGTTTGGCCGTTCAAGCGGGTGTCCCTACCACGCTAGATGCTAGGACAGTTGTGGCCCTGGCACTCGCTTCGTTTGGGCTGGGCCTGGTGTCCCTCCTTACACTCAACCCGGCTCTAGCGACGATTCTAGGGCTTCTTGGTATCGCGGTGACAACCACCATCGTCGTGTGGAACCAGGGCGCACTCAACGCCTACTGGGTTACGCGTCATGGTGATCAACTGAGGGCTGCGCCAATGAGTGGGGTAGAGAGAGGCATCGTCCTGCTCGGCGTTCTGGTGTGGATATCTACCCTAGCCAGATAAGCCTGCACTACCGTACCGATATCTCCGCCTACGATACCTCAGAAGCACTAGGCTCCACCCGTTCTTTGGCCTTTGGCGGCGTTGCCAATAGGGAGCAGACCGCACCCATGAGGGTCACGGCAATGAAAATGCGGAAGATGATGATGTAGTCTCCGGTGGCATCGAACAACAGCCCGGTGATGAGGGGGCCTCCACCGCTGGCAAGAATCCTGATCGGCGCCACGATGCCCCGAGTGCTGCCAAGGAAGCGTCTACCAAAGTACGTTGAGTAAGCGTGGGCGTTCCACAGCCCCTCGCTCCGTCCAATGCCCATGGTGAAGGCGTACGCCAGTATGCCGAGGTTGGAGGATGCAGTCAGCAGCAACGTGATTCCCACGGCGTCAAACAACTGGCTGGCGACCATGCAGTAACGAAAGGGATACCTCTCCGCCATAAAGCCCCAAAAGAACTTGGCCATGACCGCCATGAACGTCATGAGTATCACCGCAGACGCAGCTACGGTGGCAGAGAACCCCTTGTCAGACATGTAGGGCACCTGGTGGAGGGTGATGCTGGAAGTCATGAAGATGGTCAGGTTCAGGCTGAGAGTGATGAGCCACAAGGCAGGAGTGCGAACGGCCTCTCCCATTGTCCAGTTGCGCTCAGGGATGACAGTGACGCCTGACGAGACTGCTCTCGCCTCTATTTCTTCAGGGGAGATACCGTCTGGATGAAGCCCCATGTCCTCGGGCATACGTCGCAACTTCAAGTACGCAGGCACCAGCAGGATTACCAGGGTAGCAGTGCCAAAAATGATGAAGGAGTTTCGCCATCCGTACAGGTTTATGAGGAGGGCGGCTAACGGAGCAAGAAGCACGCCTGCCATGGGGATACCGATACTGCTGATAGCCAGAGCCCTCGCCCTGTATCGGATGAACCACTTGGCCACAACGGTGGTGGTGACTTCCCCGCCAGCCAGGGTCAGGGCTAAAGCGCGGATAACGCCAAAGACCAGGTAAAAGCCCAGAAGGCTGCTAACCCATGCCATGCCTATAGTGGAGAACCCTCCAATTATGATGCCTATCATCACCAATACGCGCGGCCCGTATCGGTCAACGGCCATACCAACAGGAAGAGCCAGGAACCCCATGATGACGGCACGGATCAGGAACACTGCGGAGATTGCGCCTCGGCCAATATCAAGTTCTTCACTCATGGGTTTAAAGAAGAAGCTGAAGGCGTAGGTCTGGAATCCGGAGAGCAGCATGGAAGAGGTTACAGCAATGCCCACGATGTACCAGCCGTGGAAGATGCGGGGGCTATGGGGCTTTGATGGTGTATCGTCAGTCACTGAGCGCTCCCTTTGAAGTGGCGCAAGTGTATCATTAAAAGTAAATCATCGTTCATCTCTCCTTTATTGTGCTTTTAATCACAATATCAGCTTCAAAATAGCTCCGTTTTTCGTATTGTCCTATCTACGCCCCCTTGTTACGATTAAATGTGTCTTAGGTACAATGCGGAGGGATCGCATAGTGGTCTAGTGCGGGCGCCTGCTAAGCGCTTAGAGGCTTAACGGCTTCTCCAGGGTTCGAATCCCTGTCCCTCCGCCACCTACAG
>CAVOCU010000013.1:0-33274 GCA_963694315.1 Dehalococcoidia bacterium
AAGAAGGTTTACCTGCATACACTGGACTGGAACCACAGGGCCCAGCGAGCATTTGAAAAGTGTGGGTTCAAAATCATCCGTCCCGTGAAACGTGGCGGATGGGAGTTCCTCTACATGGAGCTGACTCGGGATCGTTGGAAAGAGTTGCAGCAAGAAGAGGAAGACCGGATAGCACGAGCGAAGGCGAAAGAGGCATCCTCGTCGTAGGCCCTTACCCCCCTCGTGATGGGAGTACAACCGTTGCTGAGCCTGTGGTGGTCTGCTCCCCCGCTCCATTCTTTAAGGTCAACGCACAATCCACCTGATGTAATCCACCTTCCACGTACGTCTTCGTCACACGCCCAGAACATGTCAAAGCGTCATTGGGAACGTCAGTGCCGCGGTACTTGACTGAGAGCTTCTTCAAAACGCCCTCTGGCCCCATCCAATCCGTCACTACCTGAGCAAGGTACGCGTTCTTCAGCGCCCCATGGACGATAAGCCCCGGCAAGCCAATATCCACAGCAAAATCCTTGTCATAATGCACTTCGTAGAAATCGCCCGACGCTCCAGCGTACTTAACCAACTGACGATTGGATGGTTGCTTCACCAGGGACGGAAGTTCTTGGCCCTCAGCCACGTCTTCCCAGTACAGCTTCTCAGCCATTTTTACCGCCTTTGTATTTCATGCTCGATTGTTTCGCTCGGGGATGGACCTTGTGGAACCAGGCGTCTTTGGTACTCGCAGGAATGTGGGTGAAGGGCAAGCCCTGCCTATTAGTAGCGAATCAAGGTGTTACGTTGCTTGGCCACGGCCTCACCACGTTGGTTGGTGTAATCGGTCTCCAACAGCAAGAAGACAGCAGGGCCTACGGTGATATTACGCTGGTTCACGCTGGCAAACCTGGTAACCGCAGTAATGACATCGCCTGGCTTCAACAGCTTCATGTACGTCCACTCACTGCCGCCGTCCAGCATTTGAGGGAAGGGAGTAAACTCAGGAGGTGCTGGTGCCTCCGTGATCATCATTCGCAAGAACGTGGGAGGGGCAATAATCCCGCCTGCTGAGTCGTCCACCCACAGAGGGTTGGGGTCACCAATGGCTTCCGCAAAGCGTTTGATGTGCCCTTTCTCCACCTCCATTGTCACAGCAGGGAGGGACATATCCAACAGCGTCTTGCGATCTTGGTCAGAGAGGGTCTTTGCTTCAGTCATATGTGTTCCACCTTAAGCGTACCTGGGGTCTTAGTTCGGACTTACCGCAGAATGACAGGAGAGGCCCCTTTTTGTAAAGGGGCCTCTCCATACAACCCTAGGTGGATATACTTGGGTGCTCTAGTAATCCATGGGGGGAGCAGCGGGCATACCGGAATCCTTGGTTGGGATGTCCGTAATCATGGACTCTGTGGTCAGCACCATGGCCGCTACGCTGGCAGCGTTCTCCAGAGCGGAGCGTGACACCTTTGCAGGGTCAATAATACCGAACTCAAGCATGTTCCCGTAGGCCATGCGCTCTGCATCAAAGCCCCAGTCAGGCTTGTCCTGCTGGTTCTTGATAGCCTCCAGGACAACTGCGCCCTCACCGCCCACGTTCTCAACGATGATCTTGACGGGCTCGTCCAGTGCCTTACTCACAATGGAGGCACCGGTGCGCTCGTCGCCTTCCAGCGAATCAATGAGGGCCTGTAGGGCCTTCTGGGAACGAACTAGGGCAACACCGCCGCCAGGGACAATCCCCTCTTCAACGGCTGCACGAGTGGCGGACAATGCGTCTTCCACCCGGTTCTTCTTCTCTTTGAGCTCAACTTCCGTGGCACCACCAACCTTGATGATGGCTACGCCGCCGGAAAGCTTGGCCATGCGCTCCTGGAGCTTCTCACGGTCAAATTCCGAGGTAGTATCTTCAATCTGAGCCTTGATCTGTTTGATTCGGCCCTGGATGTCCTCTTCAGAGCCGTGGCCCTCCACAAAGGTAGTCTCGTCCTTGTTTGCCGTCACTCGGCGGCAGCGGCCAAGGTCTGCTACTGTGGCGGAATCCAGCTTTCGGCCGACATCTTCGCTCATGACGGTGCCACCGGTCAGGATGGCAATGTCCTCAAGCATGGCCTTACGTCGATCGCCGAAGCCGGGAGCCTTCACGGCCAAGCAATTGAGGGTACCGCGAAGCTTGTTGACCACCAGAGTGGCTAGAGCCTCGCCATCCAGATCCTCAGCAATGATTACCAGGTTCTTGCTCACCTGAAGTACTCGCTCCAACACGGGCAGCAAATCATTCATGGCGGAGAGCTTCTTGTCCGTGATGAGGATATAGGGATCCTCTAAGACAGCTTCCATTCGTTCTGAGTTGGTTACGAAGTAGGGGCTGATGTAGCCACGGTCTACTTGCATACCTTCAACGAACTCTGTCTCATTCTCAAGGCCCTTGGACTCTTCAACAGTGATGACGCCGTCTTTGCCGACTTTCTCCATCACCTCTGCAATGAGCTCACCAATCTTGGTTTCATGCGCTGAGAGGGAGGCCACCTGGGCAATCTGGGCTTTCCCCTCTACCTGACTGGACATGGCCTTAATCTCAGCCTTGATAACAACAACTGCCTTCTCAATGCCGCGCTTCATGGCCATGGGGTCTGCGCCAGCGGCCACATTTTTGAAGCCTCCTTGAATGATGGCCTGGGCCAGCACTACGGAAGTGGTGGTGCCATCACCAGCAGCATCGTTGGTCTTGCTGGCCGCCTCCTTGAGGATCTGGGCACCCATGTTCTCAAAGGGAGCTTCAAGCTCAATCTCTTTGGCAATGGTTACGCCGTCACTACAAATCTGTGGTGGGCCAAATTTCTTATCAATCACCACGTTGCGGCCACCAGGCCCCAGCGTGACCTTTACTGCGTTAGCCAGCGCGTCAACACCACTCTTCAACAGGTTTCGCGCATCTTCTGAGAAGACTATCTGCTTAGGCATTACCTCTCCTTACCCTTCATGGCCTCTATGGCCGGGGCTCTTCGTTTTTGTTTTAGGATACTTTCGCCAGGATGTCCCGCTCAGTCAAAAGCAGGTACTCCTCATTGTCTTCCTTGATCTCGGTTCCGCCATACTTGGCGTACAGAACCAGGTCACCCTTTTTCAAATCCATGGGAACTCGCTTGCCATCTTCGGTAACCCTACCCGGGCCAACCTCTATGATGGTTCCTTCCTGAGGCTTCTCCTGAGCAGTATCAGGAAGGAAAATTCCGCTTTTTGTCTTTTCTTCCCGCTCTGCAGGCTTTACCAGAACGCGATCGCCCAGCGGTGTGAATGTCCGGCCCATATTCTCTCCTTTATTGATGCCAGTTGTTGAAAAACATTGGCAGTCGACTAGGGTGACTGCTAATCGCTCTAGAATGTTACTGAGTTGCCTAGGGACTGTCAAGGGTTGGGAATCAGGAGGAGCACAATGCGAACCACCTTGAAATTTAGGACTTTACCGCACCACTGCCCCCTCCTTTCCCTGAAAAAGGATTCAGTGATTATTTGCCACCAAACAGTCCAAAAGGTGACAAGTACACCCCCAAGCAACTACAATCGCATCGTTAGGTTGACACATTATGGTGGGTTGGAGGTAGCGGTTGCCACAGTTTCAACAGGATCGCGCCCTGGCCACAGAGCGGGACACGCTCTATTTTCGAGTGCTTGCCATAGCTGCCATTGCTGTTGCTGCATTGGCGCTAGACGAGCCGTTACGAGAGCCCTTGGGCTGGCCCCTATACTCGCTCGTAGGCGGGTACCTCTTATATTCCCTAGTTATTGACCGGTTCCTGCTCCCACGCTACCCGAACATCATTGTTGTAACCTTCATGCTCTTGGCAGACATCGGCACTGCATTGGCAACCTTTGTCGTTGTTGGGTTCAACACGTCAATGTTTATCGCGCTTCCCGTGCTAGTGATTTATCACAGCATGTATCTTGGCTACTTTGGCGGGTTGTTAGCTGCAACCTTGGCTTCTGCGGGCTACCTTGCTCTTACGGAGTGGCTTGTAGACGCCCCAGATACAGACCCCATTTACGCCGTCCAAATTCCCATCCTTTATCTGATCGCGCTGATGGCGGGATACCTTGCAGCACGCAGGATAGTAAGCCCAGCAGAGCGCGAAGCCCTTCTGGGGTTCATGGACAGGGATGTTCACTCCCGTGCTACTCCCCCAGCTCCTGTTGCTGAAGTACCAACCATCCCAGATGCGCCTACTACAGAAACCCTGGTAGAGGCACCTCAGGTAGATGTTGCATTGAGTCGAATTACTCGACTGCAAAACCTCCAAGTCCGCGGACGATTACAAGTAGGGTCACTAGTCTTGGAGCCTCGAACGGAAAAGGTCACACTGGACGGACAAGATGTGTCCCTGAGCAAGACTGAGTTTGATGTACTCTACCTGCTAGCCCAAGAACCCGGTACGCCGATACATCAGGACACTCTGTTGCATGGAGCCTGGGGCTCTGACTTTGTTGCCCAGGGTAATGTCGTTGATGTCTGTGTGCACCGCATCCGCCGCAAGTTGTTACGATCAAGGGCGTGGGGTGGGCAGTGCGTCCAGACAGTACGAGGCCAGGGGTACATGGTTGTAGCGATTGACGCAGGTTCCGGCGCATAAGAGTTGTACCCATCTGTGGCTGACTCCCTCAACCTTGCCTATGCTGTCCTTCTAGGACTCTGTTTTGGCACCTTCTTCAACGTAGTTGCTGACCGACTTCCTCACAAGGCATGTCCATCGTATTCCCAGCGTCCCACTGCCCCACCTGCAAGCACCCAATAGCCCTCAAAGACAATATTCCCGTCTTCAGCTACTTATGGCTTCGGGGTAAATGCAGATACTGTGCAGCAGCCATCCCCGTACGTGTGCCTTTCGTGGAAGCTGGCACCGCCCTGTTGTTCGCCCTAGTGGTCGCAAGGCTTGACCTTTCAATAGAAGCTGGGGTGATCTTGGTGAGCGTTGGCTTCTTCCTAGTCATTGCCATCATCGACTTCGATACTCGCCTCATCCCAAACGTACTGGTAGGCCCTGGACTGATAGTAGCTCTAATGCTGTTCCCCTTTGGCCCTGGCAGTGAATGGAGCATAGGTGAGGCGTACATACGAACGGTAGTGGGGGCACTGAGTGGGTTTGGGTTACTCTTGGCGGTCTATCTGGTAGGCCCAGTTTCTTGGAAGCGCAATGAGGGCAGGAGACGTGAAGCTAGCAGCACTCATAGGCGCGGCCACGGGGTTTCCTGCCATGTTCGGGGCTCTGCTGCTGGGATTTATTGGCGGGGGAGTCATTTCTGTCTACCTGATTTTGGTCCACAAACGGTCAAGGAAAGATGCCTAACCCTTCGGCCCGTTCCTGGCAGGAGGAGCTATAGCAACGCTGCTTACTGAGGCGGCCTTTGGGAATTGGTACATTGGACTGTATACGTAGGTAGGTCAGACCTCAGGCTTCCGTAATGGTACTTCCTCAAGGTCAAACCGGTATTGCTCAATCACAATGTTCGCCAACAGCTTCTTACACATCTCGTCCACCTGCGACTTGGCCGCGTCCTGCGACTCCGCATTCAGCGAAACCTCCAAGTATTTCCCAACACGCACGTTCGCCGGGGCTGTGAAGCCCAGGTTTTTGAGCGCACCAAGCACCGTGACCCCTTGGGGGTCGTTAACTGCAGGCTTCAATGTCACATAAATCTTGGCCAGAAAGTCCATTAATTCTCCGATACGACTTGGGTCTCAACCAAACTAACCAGCCTGCGGCATGAATCCGCCCGCAGCACATGCTGGGGTCCCCGCCTCCGGGCCTCGACCACGATATGCGTCAGCGAAGGTTTCAATATCGGAAGGATCCACGGTCTCCATATACTGGGTGACGCCCCATGCAGTCAGCGCAATGGTGTGCTCCATTTCCGGGTAAGGTGCCACAATGAGGTAATTGGGCCATTCACCCAGGGCCTCGGCAACGCTTGCAACCTCGGTTATAAGAGCTGGGTCCTCAGAATTGTACTGAATCAATACAAAGCCGTGCTCCAAATTATGCACCTGGATTTCGTCTTGGATAGGCTCAGTGTAGATACCACATTCCACCCAGGACGGTGCGTGTGTTCCAGATGTTGGAGGCGTGGAGTTGTAGTATCCCACGGGGTTGACCTCACCAACGGCCAAGTGCACACGGCCCTGGTCCGTCAAGAAGTCTCCTGGCGCAGCGTCACCAGTAGGTCGATCATCCAGCGTTTGAGTGGTTGTTTGGCCGCTGCTTGCGCCGCCGCCAAAGGAAGGAAGCGCCAGACCAGTAATAATCAGGAGGGCCAATGTGGCCATACCCAAGACGGCCAAACCGCCCTTCACCCGGCTCTTCTGCTTCCGTCTACCCTGCCTGGCCCTACGTTTCTCTGTCTGGCTGATTTTACGTGATGAATTGTTACTGGCCACGGTTCTCCTTTATGGTATCTGTTGTCCGGTGAGACGCTGGTAGGCCTCACTGTAGCGCTCTACGGTCTTGTTCACTACGTCCTGAGACAGCTCCGGGGCCGGGGGTTCCTGGTTCCAACCCATTGTCGTAAGGGCGTCACGGACGAATTGTTTATCGTAGTTAGGCTGGCTCTTCCCTGGAGCATACCCCTCTGCGTCCCAGAATCGACTGGAGTCTGGCGTCAGCATTTCGTCAATGACCGTAAGCTCGCCATCAATCAGCCCGAACTCCAGCTTGGTATCCGCAATGATGATCCCTTTGGACCGAGCATAGTCGTCTGAGGTAGAGTAAATCTCCACGGTCTTCTCTCCCAGGCGCTTCGCCATGTCCTCACCAACCATATCGCCCAACTCCTTGAGCGACATCGGCATGTCATGGCCCTCATCAGCTTTGGTTGTTGGCGTGAATAACGGTTCTGGAAATTTATCGCCTTCAACCAAGCCCGCGGGCTGCTTCATCCCGTGGACCGTGCCGCTCTTGGTGTACTCAGACCACGCAGAGCCGGTGATATAGCCGCGGGCAATGCACTCCACATCCAAACGCTGGGCATGCTTAACCACGGTTCCCCTACGAGCGACACCCAGGGGCATGTCAGGAAGGATGATGCTGCCAAGAGCGTCTACGTCCGTTGCCATACATATGAAATGGTTGGGTAATATGGATTTAGTTCGGTCAAACCAGAACGCAGATATGTAAGAGAGCACTACGCCCTTCTCAGGGATGGCAGTAGGTAACACCAGGTCAAAGGCAGAAATGCGATCTGTGGCGACCATAAGCAGCAAGCCGTCCCCTAAATCATAGGTGTCCCGGACTTTGCCGCGATGAATCTGGTTTGGCAGGCTGGTTTCTGCGATTGTTTCCACTATCATCCTCATCAATGAATTTTATCCCAAGGAACGTACTAGCCGCGAAGCCCTACCTTGTTGTAGATATAGTCCACATGGCTAAGGTAATAGCTATAATCAAACAGAGGGGCCAATGACTCTACCGAAAGAACAGCCGTCACTGCAGCGTCACTACGCAAGATGTCCCTAAAGTCCTCTTCAGTGTCCCAGGAGCGCATGGAGTGCTTCTGCACCAGCTCATACGCCTCTGTCCTACCCATTCCAGCTTCTACCAACGCGAGCATGACGCGAGGCGAGAACACCAACCCTCTGGTCAACTCCAAGTTCTTCATCATCCTGTTAGTATCTACCGTCATGCCACCAATGATGCCCGTCATCAGGTCAAGCATGTAGTCAATGGCAAGCGATGAATCAGGCAGAATCATCCGCTCTGCCGATGAGTGGGAGATGTCCCGCTCATGCCACAGGGCAACGTCATCCAGTGCCGTGACCGCGTGGCCTCGAACCAGTCGCGCCAGACCACAAACACGCTCAGACAACTCGGGGTTCCGCTTGTGCGGCATAGAAGAAGAACCCTTGGTCACGTAGCCAGGCTCGCCAAAGGGTTCCTGGACTTCTCGAACCTCTGTGCGCTGCAGACCTCGTATCTCTGTAGCTATCTTTTCCAGCGATGCACCGATGAGGGCCAGGGTCTGCACGAACTCAGCGTGGCGATCCCGCTGAATCACCTGGTTGGATACCGCCACAGGGGTCAGGTTTAATTGACGGCACACCGAATCCTCTATTTCCGGGGGAATACCAGCATAGGTGCCCACCGGCCCGGATATCATGCCTACAGCAACTCTACTACGTGCTCCTGCAATCCGATCTCGGTTGCGTTGCATCTCAGACCACCACAACGCCAGCTTCAATCCAAAGCTCATTGGCTCCGCGTGCACGCCGTGGGAACGCCCTATGCAGGGGGTGTCCTTGTACACCATCGCTTGCTTGTTCAACGCCTCCATTAAACGAACAACCCCGGCATCAACAAGGTCACAAGCTTCAGTCATCTGCATTGCCAGGGCTGTGTCTTTAACGTCGTTAGAGGTCAACCCGTAGTGAATCCAACGGGCTTCTGGCCCCAGGTTTTCTGAAACCGCCCGGGTGAAGGACACCACATCATGCTTCGTCTCATCAAACCACTTGTCATAAGAGGCACGATTAAAGGTGGCATGCCGAATCAAATCCATGTCCTCTTGTGGCACGATACCTAAGTCTGCCCACGCCTGGCTGGCAGCAATTTCCACCTGAAGCCACAACGCAAAGGCATTGTCATCAGACCACACCTTTTTCATTGCTGGTCGGGAGTACCTGTCAATCACGGTTCGCTCCTACGAAACAGTATCTGTGGCCAAGGACTAGCATATCATGCAGAAGAGGCCAGAGCGATACTTTGAAACTCCCAGATTTTCTGCTTTTCACCTTGCCCGTTTCACAGAGAATCAGGGGCTAGAAAAAGTAACTTTAGAGAGCAGCTAGTGCATAGGCTCCCAGATATTTGGTATGCCGGCCTTAAACGACGTCAAAACCTCGTGGAAATCGCTGAATTCTTGGTGCGGCAGCCCTAGTTCTCGGCAATGATCCAACAGGGTTGACCGCGCGAAGACAAAGTCGGCTTGCTGAGCCGCACAGAGGTCAGACCGACCATCACCAGCATAAACGATACGTGTATCGCCGTTGCGGTGCTCGTCGAGCACCTTGCACTTACAGTTGCCCCATTCCCAGCATGCCTCGGTAGCGTAGGGGTAGCTGTACTGTAGGTTTCCGGGCTGTCCCGTGACGCCGATTGAGTAGGAAGGGATACTCCGTAACTGAGCCTCCCCCAGGAGAGCATCGACGTAGAATTCAAGACCATTAGTAACGATAGACAATTGGATTTCATTTGATATGCAATAGTTATGTAATTCCTTGAATCCTGATCTCAACCAAGCTAATTTAGCTATGACTGTACTCATCTCTTCCAATGTTGCATCAACCTGATTAAAGGCTTTTTCCTGGTAATGGCGGAGATTCATCGTTCCATTCCGAAACGATTCCCGAAACCCTTGCCAGCCATCGCCACCGAACTCCTTCAACAACGTTTCCGCCACGTTCTGCTCTGCAGCGGTGTCATCAAAGTCCACCAGCAAGGCTACCCGCTCACCTGTCATGCGTTGCGAAGCCCTTCACGGTAGCCTGCATAGGCCTTTTTGATCTCCGGGTACTTAAGACCCAGGATACTCGCCGCTAAATACGCCGCGTTCCTAGCGCCCCACGCGCCAATGGCCACACAGGCCACTGGGACACCCGGGGGCATCTGGACGATGGTATGAAGCGCATCAACGCCATTAAGGTCACTTGTGGGCAATGGAACCCCTATTACTGGAAGGGTAGTCCAGGAGGCCACCACGCCGGGGAGGGCTGCTGAGCCACCTGCCCCTGCGATAATCACCTGCAGTCCACGTTCCTCAGCTGATACCACATAATCCATCACCCGCTGGGGAGAACGGTGCGCGGACATCGCGTTGAACTCGTAGGGTATACCCATGTCGTTCAGAACCTTCAACGTGTCTTGAATAAGTGGTTCGTCCGTACGGCTTCCCACCAGAACGCCCACCAACGGCTTCATTTCCATATCTTCTCCTCATGCTCTTTAATGTCTTTGCCTACTGCTTTGTTTCAGGGGTCAGAATGTAGCAGGGTTCAAACTCGCAAATCTCGTCAACGAGATTAAGTTTCATACACTCAGTTGACGAGAGGAAGCGATCACGGCCGGAGTAGATGAAGTTGGCCCACCAACGGGTAGTGTGAAGGCCGCTGCGTCGCTGAAACAACTCACCAATTTTCTGTTGGTACATCGTCGCCAGCTTTTGATAGTCGGTAAAGATTTTTTGGTCTTCTCCAGAAACCGTCCAAGTACCGCCGTGAAGCATCATAGTAGAGAAGAAGCCCATAGACCGATTGTCTCCAGCTTGGGCGATAATAGCACCCATAGAGTAGGCATACCCCAGCACTACCGTATCTATGGGGATACCGAAATCTCGTTTAATTTTGTACATCATCTCCATCATGGCGAACCCTGCACCTACAGAGCCGCCGCCGGAGTTGATATACACCGTAATACGCTGATTTGCATGGCCTTTGAGTCGGGTTGCGATGACTAGAAGCGACTTGGAAAAGCGCTCTGCCTCTACATCGTTGATCTCTCGAATGAAATAGACCCCGACTTGGTCCAGAAACGCCTGTCTATTATTTTGTTCCGCAATCAAGTCCTCTAAACGAGGAATGCCCTGCATAGTCATGTTTTACCCCTCCTCAATCGTCACGTTGCAATATCTTTTCGGTACTGTGCCCCTTCAAAGGCTATACGTGCTACGTTATTGTACGCATGCTGACGTGCCAGTTCCAGTGATGCTCCCATTGCAGAGACTGTCAACACTCTGCCACCTGACGTAATTGGTAGACCAGCGACACCGCCAGCTTGGGGCTTTGTTCCTGCATGGAAAACCGATACCCCATCATCAATGGTGTCCAGTCCATTAATAGGGAATCCTCTCACGTAGTCCCCGGGATACCCTCCGGAGGCCATCACCACACCAACACAGGCATCTTCAGACCACTCTATCTTCGCCTGGTCTACCGTATTGTTTACAGTCGCCAAATACGCTTCTAACAGGTCCGTCTGCAATCGAGGTAAAACGGTCTGGGTCTCCGGGTCTCCCCACCTGGCGTTGAACTCAATGACCTTAGGCCCTTCCTGGGTGAGGATGATGCCACCGTACAGCACCCCTTGGAAGGGAAACCCCTCTGCGGCCAACGCTTTGACGGTAGGTGCCATGATTACTGACATAACCTGCTCTGCCAGAGCCTCATCCCAGACTCTAGGAGGGCTGTAGCTTCCCATCCCACCGGTGTTCGGCCCCTGGTCTCCATCCCCAATACGCTTGTAATCGCACGCCGCCACCAAAGGACTAAGGTGGACGCCATCAGTGAAGGTGAACACGCTGATCTCCTGGCCAAAGAGGCACTCTTCAATGAGCACCCGGTCACCAGACGCGCCAAAGACCTGCTCCTCCATGGCCTCTCGCAAAGCCTGAAGGGCCTCTTCGCGGGTCTGGCACACCGTGACGCCCTTCCCCGCAGCCAAGCCGTCTGCCTTCACAACAGCGGGCATGGGCATATGCTCAACATAATGAATGGCTTTCTCGTAGTTGGTAAAGAGCTTTGCCTTGCCGGTAGGGATGTGATACTTCAGCATCAAATCTTTGGCGAAGGCTTTAGAAGTCTCAATCCGGGCAGCAGCCTGCGTAGGGCCGGCAATAATCAGACCTTCTGATTGGAAACGGTCTACCACTCCCGCACCCAACGCGGTTTCCGGCCCTACCACCGTCATATCTATGTTGTTGAGCTTTGCAGCGGCAACAAGGCCCTCCACGTCTGTGGCGGCAACATCGATGTTGGTTCCTAACTGCGCCGTACCCGCGTTTCCCGGTGCTGTAAAAATATCAGTCACTTGTAGACTGGCACGTAGTTTCCAGACAATTGCATGCTCCCGGGCACCGCCGCCTATGACCATCACCTTCATCGTGAAACCAACGTGACCAATGGAAAGTCTCCTGCAACCATGGTGTAGAATCGTTCATCCATCGTCAGAAGCTGGCATGAAAGCTTCTCGGCCAACGCCAGGTAGCACATGTCATACACTCTCGGTTGATAGTACCTGTCAGCCAGCGTATAGGCCCTCCTGTACATACCCTGTGGAGTTAACGCAGGGATTCCCAACGCAAGAAAATCTGTGACTATCTGTGAACCTTCAACGTCCGTAAGGAGCCCCTGGTGGGTAAGCCGATGCACTGCAGAAACGGTCTCCGGATACAACAATGCTGGGCCAACGAACTCGTCCTTGCCAAGCACGTACCCGGACCACTCTGCAGCAACAGCCTCTGAGCCCTGGCTAGGAACCAGCCAACCAATGACGAAGCTTGCATCCACACAACGTAAAGCCATGGTTAGGACTCCTCCTCACGCGATGCGCGCACAATTTCACCCGCGGTCAAGTTAACCCCCAATTGGGCCCACTGCACACGAATTTGTTCCCGCCTGCGGTTGATGCGCTCAAAGAGGCCAAGACGCCCATCGTCAACCACAGCCTCTCGGCCCAGCCCTGGGAAATGGCTGATTGTCTCCGTTGCCATACCCGCGCCCTTCACAGGCTTGGCGCCATGCAAAGTAACGGGTTCCTTAATAAACCACTGACCGCCAATGCGCTGGCCTTCAAGCTTGCCTTCTCTAAGGTAGCGGCGCACCTGTTCCGTAGATCTGCCCAGGGTTTGAGCAGCCTCTTGGACAGTCATATGGCCCTCAACGTGGTCTGTCATGAATATCACATCAGTTCAAAATAAAGTTGTTGACAACAACAATTGTAGTGTGACATTGATTCCCAGTCAATTGCGGTAGATAGGAGTCAGCTATAGTAGGCTACTCCCATTCAATGGTGCCAGGCGGCTTAGAAGTGATGTCGTAGACGACGCGATTGACCTCTGGGACTTCATTGACGATGCGACTGGATATCTTTGCTAGCACTTCGTAAGGAAGCCGGGCCCAATCGGCGGTCATAGCATCTTCAGAGGTGACTGCCCTTATAGCAGCTAGGTAGCCGTAGGTGCGATGGTCACCCATGACTCCTACACTCCGGGTATCTGTCAACACCGCGAAGCTCTGCCAGAGCTGACGATAAAGGTTTGCGGCCTTAATCTCATCCATAACAATCCAGTCACAAGAACGAAGCACTTCCAGCTTATCCGGCGTTACCTCGCCAATGATGCGAATGGCCAAGCCAGGCCCCGGGAAAGGTTGCCTCATAACGATTTCTTCCGGCAGGCCGAGAGCCAACCCTACGTCACGAACCTCGTCCTTGAAGAGGTATCGGAGCGGTTCCACCAGCGAGAGCTTCATGACTGAGGGCAAGCCACCAACGTTGTGATGCGTCTTAATCTTGGCCGCAGAGCCTGTCTCCGCCGAAGTGCTTTCAATGACGTCTGGGTACAAGGTACCTTGAGCTAGGAACTTCACGTCCTCAATCTCTTCTGCAACATCCTCAAAGGCCCTGATGAACGTCTCGCCAATGCTTCGTCGTTTTTCCTCGGGGTCAATCACGCCTTGAAGCTTGTCCAAGAAACGATCCTTAGCATCTACATGGATGAGGTTAAGTTTCATGCCTCGCTGGAAGGTATCAACAACGCGCTCTGGTTCCTCTCTCCGTAGAAGGCCGTTATCCACAAAGATGCATGTGAGCTGGTCTCCAATAGCACGGTGAATTAGAGCCGCCGTGATGGCAGAATCAACACCACCAGATAGGGCACAGATGACACGCCCTGTCCCTACTTGCTCCCTAATGCGGTCAACGCTCTCGTCAATGAAATTACCTGGCGTCCACAGACCCTGGCACCCACAGATTTTGTAGAGGAAATTCTCTATCAGTTCTTTGCCTGAAGGCGTATGCACTACCTCTGGATGGAACTGCAGCCCAATAATGCCGGAATCGTTGCCCATCATGGCTACTGGAGAGTTTTCCGTGTAGCCCAGACACTGGAAGCCCGGAGGCATTTCCATCACCTTATCAGCGTGGCTCATCCAAACTGGCATAGAAGCATCCAGTCCGGAGAAGAGGGGGTGGTCAGCGGTGTTCTGATGAATCACAGCATGCCCGTATTCACGTTGCGCGCTCTCCGCAACCACTCCACCCAAAGCGTGGGCAAGGAGCTGCATGCCATAGCAGATACCTAGCACGGGTACACCGCGAGACAGGACGAAAGCCGGAAGCTGGGGCGCATCCTCGTCAAAGACGCTGGCAGGGCCTCCTGAGAGGATAAAACCCTTCACGTTCAAGTGGGAAAGTTGCTCCTCAGCGACGTTCGGCGGGAATATCTCGCAATAGACATGGGACTCCCGCAAGCGGCGGGCAATCAGGCGACTGAACTGAGAGCCAAAGTCCAGCACCACCACAGCCTCGTCCACACCCTTATGCGCTTCGCTGGGCCCGGTGGCCTGGCCAAGTTTTTCCTCGGCAATCTCCAGGTATTTGGAGACCTCTACGTCGCCACTAGTGGCACCTCTTCTACTGCTGGATGCTGGATTATTACTCACGTTTCCCCTTACGGTATTCGTCGCTGCTTGATGGAGTGAGGCTATCACTCAGGGGCAGGCTCCGTCTACGGATTTCTACGCGGCTTTACTCCATTTGTTTTCATTGGCCTCTCAATCTGTGATTCACCAAGCCGTGTTAGGACAATTCACTTTGACGACGCGTTTACGATAGCGATAACCTTCCATCATTGCTAAAGTACCAATAGATTCTTGATTGAGGCGTCTATGGCAACGCAAGACGGCAATACATCGGCTGGAACAGAGACAAGAACCCTCTGGACAGCTGTGCTTGAACGGGACCTGCTGTGGGATGGCGTGTTGTTCTACGGCGTGCGCTCTACGGGGATTTACTGCCGTCCATCGTGCCCAATCCGCCGCCCTCGACGTAACCAGGTTGCGTTCTTCTCCGTCCCTGACGCAGCTGAAAGTGCCGGGTTTCGCCCCTGCTTACGATGTCGTCCAAACGATGTCGAGCCTCCTGGCCCTGTACGTTTGGTGCATCTTGTTTGTACGCTCTTGGAGCAGGAACCCGCCGCGAGTACATCGTTGACGGATATCTGCCAACACCTTGGGGTGGGCATGCGCACAATGCAGCGTGCCTTCCAGCGGACTCTGGGTGTTACGTTTCAGGAATACGTGGGGGCGTTACGGCTGCAGGCGTTCAAGGCATCGTTGCAGGATGGCAACATCATCACAGACGCCCTGTACAAAGCGGGCTACGGCTCTAGTTCCCAGTTGTACACCGAAAAACACTCATTCCTGGGCATGACTCCAGGCGAGTACAAGCGTGGAGGGCGGGGACTGACCATTGATTACGCCCTTTCTCCCTACGGTGAGGGCTGGGTAGCCGCCGCAACGACCACCCACGGCAGGTGTGCACTATTCATCGACTCGTCTGCTGCCGAGCTGCAGACAATGCTTCATCGGGAGTTCCCCAACGCCGCCCTAGAAGAAGACCGTGGTCCGCTTCTGCATAGACTGCAAGCTGCGGCACTCGCTCTAGGAGATGTAAGGCCCGTTCCAGGGCTGCCCAGTACTGTACAGGACGTAGCCTTGCGCCATCGTTTTTTGAAGGCCCTGCAATCCACGCACATGCCTGCCCCTGTCTAACTTCCAGTCCTCAGGCTCCACTCGTACCGTCACTATCACTTATGGAGGTCATTTATGCTTGGCTTTGCTATTGCTTTGGTTTCTGCTGGCAGTTTAGGGGCTACGGCCATAACCGTCAGACGCGGGGTCTTAACCGGATCCCCTTTTACTGGCACCTTTATGACCGTCTTAATTGGTATTCCGCTTTTCCTTCTGGCAGTCGGTTTCACCGGTCAGTTCTCACGCCTCTCCGGATTGCCTTGGCATGACTTGCTAAGCCTGGCGGCAATTGGTGTATTCCAACTCGTCATAGGGCGCTACTGTTTCTATCGCTCCATCGGCTGTCTGGGAGCCAACCAGGCGGAGCTTGTGCAAGCGCTCCAAGTCCCCGCAAGCGTCGTCGTAGGGCTGTCGTTACTGGGGGAAAGCATGACGATAGCCATATCTATCGCGCTGGTCTTTATAATGATTGGCCCGGGGCTTGTTCTCTTAAGTCGGGCCCGTGCCACACAGGGAGTGGGGTCAACGCACTCTCGAGCCAAAGAGGGCATCCTGTACGGCTTACTGGCTGTAGCTGCCTTCAGTGCCGGCGATGGCCTTGCGAGGTCCGTGCTTGCAGGCACTGGTTTGGGCTTAGCGGGCGGGATGCTGGGTTATTTGGCCGCCGGCCTGGTTTTGGCTCCTATAGTGCTCATAACGAGGCAACTCGCCGTCGTCCGTCAGACACCCAGGTCTGCCATACGGTGGTTCGCTCTAAGCTCGCTGCTCACGTTCTCGGCACAACTCAGTCGCTATCTGGCGTTGTCCATTGCGCCGATTACGGTGGTTGTACCGCTTATGCGCACAGTACCGGTGTTCGTGCTGGTCTTCTCGTTCTTGGTGAACCGTCACCTGGAGGTCTTCAGCCTCTCAGTGATTATTGGCATCCTCTGCACTGTGGCTGGTACGATTTTCCTTGCGCTATAGCGCGATGCAGCAGCCTGCATCTGACTGCCTCTCATGCTATACTCATGCCGTCCTGGAAAACCTACTGATGGAGTCGCTTTGTGACGTCACAAATAGACTCGCGCCTTATTGAATCAGCCGTTGAAGTACTGCGTATTAGCGGGCTGGTGGCGTACCCAACAGATACGCTGTATGGCCTTGGCGCAGACGCTCTAAACGAAGCTGCTGTAGAGCGCGTCTTTGAGGCAAAGGGGCGCCCTCAAGGGATGCCCTTGCCCCTGCTCATTGGAGAGCAGGAACAGCTTTCCATGCTTACAGAAACCGTGCCAGAAATTGCGTGGAAACTCGCAGAAGCGTTCTGGCCCGGAGGCCTGACATTAGTGATTCCCGTTGGCCCTGGGGTTCCTGCGCTCGTCACTGCCAGAGGCTGGAAGGTGGCGGTTCGGTTACCAGACCATCCCATACCCAGGGAGCTAGCACGGCAGTTGGGCAGACCCATCACCGGCACCAGCGCCAACCGTAGCGGCGGGCCGGAACCAACCACGGCGGAAGAAGTCAGAAAGCAGTTAGGCAACGCCGTGGACATGATTCTTGAAGGTGGCCCGAACCCAACAGGACGTTCATCAACGGTAGTAGACATAACAGGTGAGCATCCACGGGTGTTGCGCCAGGGAGCAGTATCCATCGAAGCATTACAGTGCGTATACGACGGCCCAATAGGCGTGGGCGAAACTACGGAGCGAAACGCATGACCTTACCTGACCTGGTCACTCGACACCAAGAAGTGGTGGAAGCCGCGCTCCAAGCCACGGTACAGGGTCGGCAAGACCCGCTGTATCGCATGATGGAGTATCAGATGGGCTGGGTGGACGAAGGCGGCGCTGCGCTTACTCCCTCGCTCATGCGAGCGTACCCGGCCCTCTGCCTTGGCGTCTGCGAGGCCTTAGGGGGCGACGCGACGACAGCCATGTCCGCTGCCACCGCTGTGGAGTTGCTCTACCAGTTCACTCGCGTCCACGACGACATCCAGGATGGTACCCCCGATAACGGGCCAAGACCCAGTGTGTGGTGGGTGTGGGGCCCTGCCCAAGCCATCAACGCGGGCGATGCACTTCATGTGCTGGCTCGATTGTCGTTGTTCAGCATGGGAAGCCAGGGTGTCTCAACAGAACAGGTGCTGGCCGCCACCAAAGTGATGGATGCGGCATCGCTTGATCTGTTTGAGGGCCAACACCAGGATTTACAAATCCAGAACCAAGTTACGGTGACACAGCAAGCGTACTTGGCAATGGCTGAACGGAGAACAGGGTCGTTGATGGGGTGCGCTGCACAGCTTGGCGCACTTATCAGCGGTGCAGATGAGGCAGTACAAGAACGCTGCAAGGAAGCTGGCCGCAAGCTAGGATTAGCGCTCCATCTTCAACATGACATAAACGAATTTTGGGGCGCAACCTCAACGGGTGGCCCTGTAACCATTGTCCGGAAGAGCTTTCCGGTGGTCTATGCCATAGAGACTGCTCCGGTTGCAGTGAAGCGGGAAATTGGGACGCTCTTCACCACGCGGGTCCTTGACCCCAAGGATATGCCAAGGTTGGCGGATCTTCTTGACGGTGCAGGAGCGCGGCAACGCAGCATCGAGGCGACTCAAGAGGCGCAGGCTGAGTTTCTTTCAACGATGGAAGGCGCTGGAGTGAAACCAGGGCCACTAGCCGAGTTTGAAGCGTTTGCCGAGTATTTCATTCAAAACGGACTAACAGGAGCCTAACCCTCAGCTATGCAAAAACAAACGCTTAAAGACATTGATGTCAAAGGCAAGCGCGTGCTGGTACGCGTTGACTTCAACGTGCCGATGACTGGCGGACGCATCAGTGACGACAACCGCATACGCGCGGCGCTGCCGACCATCCAATACCTGCGAGAGCAGGGCGCAAAAGTCATCCTATGCTCCCACTTTGGGCGCCCCAACGGTGCGGTGGATGAAGGAGCCCGTTTGGGGCCCATCGCCAAAGGATTGGAACAGGTATTGGGAGCCTCCGTTGCCTATGTGCAGGAGTGCATCGGCCCTGTAGCGGAGGCGGCAGTCGCAGGCCTTGCCAGTGGCGATGTTTTGCTGCTGGAGAACGTCCGATTTCACCCCGGCGAAGAGAAGAACGACCCAGCATTTTCCAAGGCTCTGGCTGAGCTTGCTGACGTCTACGTCAATGACGCCTTTGGCACCGCTCACCGCGCCCATGCTTCAACTGCGGGAATAGCGAGCTACCTCCCTGCTGTCAGCGGGTTCCTCATGGAGCGGGAGTTGGAAATGCTTGGCGGCGTGTTGGACAACCCTCGGCGACCCCTCGCCGCCGTCATGGGTGGTGCAAAGGTCAGCGATAAGATATCCGTCCTGGAAAACCTGCTGGCCAAAGTGGACAAGCTGATCATTGGTGGAGGGATGGCTGCCACGTTCATCAAGGCAATGGGAGCATCGGTTGGTGATTCGCTCCTGGAAGAGGAACGCGTCGCCTTCGCGGAAGAGGCCATCACCCGTTGCCTGCACTGGAACGTTGAGTTGGTGCTGCCCCAGGACGTGGTGGTGGCGAGTGCGTTCAGTGCAGACGCCCCGTCTCAGGTTGTGGATGCCAGGGAAATCCCCGATGGCTGGCGTATCATGGACATCGGCCCAGAGGCCACAAAGTCCTTCATATCGGAGTTGGAGACGTGCAAGACTGTCCTGTGGAACGGACCAATGGGCGTCTTTGAGTTCCCGGCTTTCTCTCAGGGCACCAGGGCCCTGGGGCAGACCTTAGCATCTATGGAAGACGCTGTTACCATTGTGGGCGGAGGCTCCACCGCAGAGGCGGTAGCTGAGCTGGGGTTGGCCGATAAGATGACCCACGTTTCCACTGGCGGAGGCGCATCGCTTGAATTTTTTGAAGGCAAAGAATTGCCGGGCGTGGCTGCCCTTCTGGAAAAATAGCAGGAGAACATAAAGAACCATGATTGATTTCCCTGCCCTCGCAGACATCGTCACCAAGACGCCCTCCAAGATTGTGATTTTGGTGGCAGACGGCCTTGGCGGGTTGGCCCACCCGGAGACCCGCAAGTCTGAGCTTGAGACTGCAAACATCCCAAACCTGGACAAGCTAGCAGGCATGAGCGCCACCGGACTCACTACGCCCGTGCTTCCTGGGATTGCTCCTGGAAGCGGCCCTGGGCATCTGGGCCTGTTCGGCTACGATCCGGTGAAATACCTCATTGGCCGAGGCGTTCTAGAGGCGTTAGGCATCGGCGTTGGATTGGCGCAGGGTGATGTCGCCGCGCGGGGCAACTTCTGCACGGTAGACGGCTTAGGCATCATCACAGACCGTCGGGCAGGGCGCATCTCCACAGAGGAGAGCACGCCACTGGTCGAGTTGCTGGATACCATCAATATCCCCGGTGTTAAGGTCTCAGTCCACCCCGTCAAGGACTACCGGTTTGTCCTTAAACTCTCTGGAACTGGGCTCAGCGATCAAATAACGGAGACAGACCCACAGCGAGTAGGAGAAACTCCCCTAACCGTGAAGCCAATCTCCAATGAAGGAGCAGCCACAGCGGCAGCGGTCAACGCCTTTGTCGCAGAGGCACAAAAAATTTTGGCAAGCCAACCCAGAGCCAATATGTTGACACTGCGAGGGTTCTCCATCCTTCCGCATCTACCTTCTATGGGAGACAGCTACCTGCTCAACCCGGCGGCCATTGCTGCGTACCCAATGTATCGCGGTCTGGCTAGCCTGCTGGGCATGAAGGTCATCCCTACAGGCGCGACGTTCGAGGAAGAGATTGAGACGCTGCGAGAACACTGGGACGAGCACGATTTCTTCTACATCCATTACAAGCCCGCAGACGCCGCAGGGGAAGACGGCGACTTCGATGCCAAAGTACGCACGTTGGAGGAGCTTGATCGGCACATCCCTACGCTGTTGGCCATGAATCCAGACGTGTTCATGGTGGCAGGAGACCACGCCACCCCTGCGATCATGGCGGGCCACTCCTGGCACCCTGTACCCTTCCTGCTTCACTCCAAATGGACGTTGGGTGAGGGCGTTGAGTGCTTCAGCGAGCGTTCGCTGGGTACTGGAGCACTCGGGCGTTTTCAGGCGGAGCACATCATGCTTCAAGCATTGGCCCACGCGGAAAAATTCACGAAGTTTGGGCCCTAAGGCTTGCATCAGCGGGTCAGAACCTAATGTCGTTTCGTAGATTACATTCAAAGGAGTTCAATGGCACGAGCTACCATAGCTGGCAACTGGAAGATGAACACCTCCCTGGCAGAAGCAAAAAGCCTGGCGAGTACCCTTCAGGCTTCTATAGGCGACATGAACGGTATTGATCGGGTGCTCTGTCCGCCATTCCCTTACCTGACACTGGTTCGAGAGGCCGTTGCAGGCTCGTCTATCGGTGTAGGTGCGCAGAACATGAACTACCAGGAGAAGGGCGCGTTCACCGGAGAAGTAGCGCCCAACATGGTGGCGGAATTGTGCGACTACGTTATCCTGGGTCACTCCGAACGACGAGCATTGTATGGAGAGACGGACGAGAGTGTGAACCTGAAGGTAGAAGCAGCCCTCAAGGCAGGGTTAAAGCCAATAATCTGCGTTGGCGAGACGTTGGCCCAGAGAGAGGCTGGCACGGCAGAGTCAGTGGTTGAACGACAGATTATCAAAGCTCTAGACGGCGTGGACAATGCTATCAGCCTGGTAATTGCTTACGAGCCGGTTTGGGCCATTGGCACCGGTGTCCCAGCCACCCCTGAACTGGCTGTGGAGATTATGGGCGGCGTGATTCAACGAAACCTGATAGCGCTCTATGGCGAGCCTGCTGCCCTGGCAATACCGCTCCTGTACGGTGGTAGCGTGACAGCCGATTCTGTTCAGGGGTTTGTGGAGCAGGCCTGCATTCACGGAGCACTGGTAGGTGGAGCAAGCTTGAAGGCAGAAGAGTTTGCCCAAATCGTCAGGACAACAGCGCAAGTCAAAGGCGTTTCCTAAACAACAGGAGTACAGAAGAAACCATGCCCATCACTAAGCTCCAGTTCGAGATGGGAATCGACGGCGGTATCGAAGCGCTGATGGTTGCCCTCTACGACTTCCTAGAAGAACACAGGGACACAGCGTACTCCGAGGAAGAGCTGTACCAACGGTTCGGCGTGGTAGAGCCAGGAACGTATATCGACTCATCACACCTGGACATCGCTCTCCAAAAAATCGTTGAGACGGGCGCTGTAGAGGCCCGCTCAGTAGCCAATTCAACGTACTATGCCTTCCTCCGACAGATAGACAAATCTACATGGAAACCGGTGAACGACGAGGCCGCCGAGCCGGAAACCCCTACAACAGAATGACTTCTCCGGGTATTGCACTGTGACCGATTCACCAAACACCAGCCCGCCTCTATTGGTTATCGTTGGCCCCACGGCCGTTGGCAAAAGTGGGCTGGCGCTACACCTAGCTTCCCGCTTCATGGGAGAGGTCATCAACGCAGACAGCCGTCAGGTCTATCGGGGAATGGAGATTGGCACCGCCGCACCATCGGAGGCTAACCGCGCCATCGTCCCACACCACCTCTACGGCGTTGCTGACCCCACCGATGGGTTTAGCCTTGCCCAGTTCATGCCCATGGCAACTCAGGCCATTCAAGACATTCATGGCAATAACCGCCTGCCCATCCTAGTCGGTGGCACCGGGCAGTACATCAACGCGCTGGTTCATGGGTGGCAAACGCCCAGAGTACCTCCCAACCCGGAACTTCGGGAGCGACTTGAGGCCCTAGCGAACCATGAGGGGGTCGAGGTGGTGTTCGCGCAATTGCAGTCGATTGACCCCGCGGCGGCTGAACGCGTCGATAGACGCAACCTCCGGCGTGTCATCAGGGCAATCGAAGTTGCTGAGGCCACAGGGGCGCCGCCGGACGAAGCACGGCAGCTGACACCGCCGTACAACACCTTCATCCTCGGACTGACCACACCATCACGTGCTGACCTGCACCAACGCATCGACGAGCGCGTAGACGCAATGGTAGCTGGAGAGTGGCTTGATGAAGTGGGTACGCTGCTGAATAAAGGCTACTCGGCAGAGCTACCCGCCCTGTCCAGCATGGGTTATCGGGAACTGGCCCAGCATCTGGCCGGGGAATTGCCATTAGAAGAAGCGGTTCGACTCATTAAGGTGGCTCACCACCGACTGGCGCGACACCAATACACATGGTTCAAAGCCACCGACCCACGAATTCATTGGCTGGCCATTGGTGAGGAGTGCGGTACGAAAGCAGAAACGGCAGTGCAGGAGTGGCTAGGGGAGCAATAGCTAACCGCCAGACTGGCAAAAACTATCCAAAAAGGCTTTATCCTCGTCGGGGAGGGGTTCGTTTGCGGGGCGGTCACGTGCCTCTTGGACAATGGAATCCAGCTCGCCAGGCGCAGCCCAACACGCCAGTGCCTGAATGATGTCAGCGTCCACCAGCCTCCGCTCTTGGAACGATGTTAGCGTGGCAAACGCATCCTGCACCGTCTCCCGATCCCTGCCGTAGTAGTCACGCCCTCTTCGGGCGTTGTTAAAGGCCTCAAAGTTCTCACACGCTACCAGCAGCATGCCCATTCTCTGCACCGCTAGCTCTTCCCCAACAATCAGGTGAGGGTAGTAGTAGAGAATCACCTTTTCCATCCACGGCTCAACCACTACACCCAGGAATTCCAGTGTTGCCTCATGCCGCTTCAACTGCTCACGTAGACACCCCTTGAAGTCCATCCGCATAGCTATATGGCTATGCAATTGTGACGTCACATAGACAGTATTTGATTCTAGCGTAGAGCGAGTCAAGTCCAGCCACAACTCAGCGGCAAACTCTTCGGTGACATTAGAGTAGCGCTTTTTGAGTTCCGGTAGGCGCACAGGCAGGCCCGCCTGCTGGGCAAGACTGAAGATGCGTCCAAACAACACCGGATCCATGCCGGCACGGCCAAGATCATGGAGCAAAGCAATGAGCTCTAGCCTCTCCATCCACTCTGGGGCAATACCAACCTGTGGAGCGGCACTCAACACAATAGCCGTGATGCGCCGTGCGTGTTCGCGGTCATAGCCAGGCATCATGTGTCCTGGGTGTGCGGGATCCGGAGTGTCATAGAGGGCTAAAAGCGCTTCAGCATCCATGCTGCCAGTGGTACCATGCAATCCCGAACCTTGGTAGCTGGCCCTTGCTGGCAAACCACAACGCTACTACACTGAGGACAGACCTTGATTACCTTGGGAGACTGCATTGAAATTCGCCAAGATGCATGGAGCAGGAAACGATTTCGTCGTTGTGGACGCCCACGGCCAGGACCGTGATTGGGGCGCGATGGCAGCTTCGATGGGAGATAGGCACTTCGGCGTCGGCTCTGATGGGCTGATTCTAGTGTTGCCCTCTGATAAGGGCGATCTTCGTATGCGCATGTTCAACCCGGATGGCTCAGAGGCGGAGATGTGCGGCAACGGCATCCGCTGCTTCACCAAGTTCGCGGTGGAGCGCGGCCTCGTCACGCTGAAGGATGGCAAGTTCCGCGCGGAGACCATGGTTGGCGTCCTTGAGGTTCAGCCCATCATGGATGGCAGCAAGGTCGTTCGAGCTCGTGTGAACCAGGGAGCACCGGTGTTGATACCTGAGAACGTACCTGTAGACCCGTCCCAACGGCTGGTACCCATTGGTGTAGGCCACTCCACAGCCCAGCGAGCCACCAGCGGCGGCTCAGAGTTCTTCAACCCTGATGACATCGTGTTCGATTGGCCAGTGGCTGTCCCCGGACATTCCTTTGCAGTGACCGCAGTATCCATGGGCAACCCCCACGCAGTCACGTTCACCGATACACCGGTAGAAGAGATGGCATTGGAGACCTTTGGCCCAATGGTGGAGCACCATGCACTGTTCCCCAACCGCGTGAATTTCGAGGTGGTGAACGTCGTAGATCGCACCCACCTGACCGCGCGAGTGTGGGAGCGTGGCGCGGGCCTAACGCTAGCCTGTGGCAGCGGCGCATGCGCGATAGCGGTGGCGGCGCGACTCCACGGCTACACCGACGACAATGTTGACATAGAACTTCCTGGCGGAACCCTCTCCCTCACCTGGGGCGGCCAGGGCGATGTGTTCCTAGAAGGCCCGGTTGAGCAGGTCTTTGAGGGCGAGTGGCCCGAATAGCCCCAAAAGAAATTAGGCACAACTCTACCTAGTTCTTTGAATCATGTACCCAATAAACACCGCATTCCAACATGCATAAGGACAAGAAATGAAATTCACCCAGCGCGTTCAGCAGCTACCCCCGTACTTGTTCGTAGAGATATCACGTCGCATTGCTGCCAAGAAGGCAGAGGGCAAGCGTGTCGTCAGCTTCGGCATCGGCGACCCTGACCTAGCGACGCCAGAGCCCGTGCTTGATCGGTTGGCAGAGGCCTCCCATGACAGGCCGAACCATCGCTACCCGGAAACAGAAGGGTTGCCAGAGTTCCGCGAGGCCGTGGCTGGTTGGTACGAAAAGCGCTTCGGCGTTGGGCTGAACCCCGCCACGGAAGTGCTATCCCTCATCGGCGCAAAGGAAGGCATAGGGCACATCGCCCTGGGGCTGATGGAGCCAGGCGATGTCGCACTGCAACCAGACCCATCTTACCCCGTGTACAACGTGGGAACGCTGTTCGCCGGAGCAGAGCCTTACTGGATGCCACTGAGCGAGGAAGGTGGATGGCTGCCTGACCTGGATGCCATTCCCGCTGGCGTGGCACAGAAGGCTCAGGTGATGTGGCTCAACTATCCAAACAACCCAACAGGTGCCGTAGCAGATTTGGACTTCTTTGATCGGGCAGTGTCCTACTGCAAGCGCAACGACATCGCGCTGCTCCACGATGCCTGCTACACAGAGGTGGCCTTTGATGGCTACCAGCCGGTCTCCGCACTCCAGATTCCCGGCGCAAAGGACGTGTGCCTGGAGTTCCACTCATTATCCAAGAGCTACAACATGACTGGATGGCGCGTAGGCATGGCCGTGGGCAACGCAGACCTGATAAAGGCGCTTTTCCTGGTCAAGTCCAACCTGGATTCGGGCGTGTCCCAGGCGGTGCAGCAGATGGGCATCCGCGCAATGGAGACGCCGCAATCGTACTTGGACGAGCGCAACGCTCACTATCAGATACGTCGAGACAAAGTCATCAGTGCCCTGAAGAACCTGGGGCTGAACGTGGAGCCACCTAAGGCAAGCCTCTACGTCTGGGCACCAGTGCCTACAGGGTTCACTGCGGCATCATTTGCCACTGCTATTCTGGACGGGCTGGACATGGTGGTGACGCCGGGCACTGGTTACGGCAAGTTTGGCGAGGGCTATATCCGCCTCTCCCTCACCCTCTCCGACGATGACCTGGAAGAGGGCGTACGGCGGTTGGAGGCGTGGAAGATACCTACCGCAGGGTAATCACGATAAACTCTGCCCTGAGCTCCATTTTGGGGCTAACCCACAAGTCCCTTGATTTTCAGAGCAGCCTTTCTAAAACGGAAGGCTGTTTTGTATCGTCAGACTCCCTACTGGCAGCTATACTCTGTATATGGCAACTACCACACCTAATATCCCTCCAGCCAGCCCCTCAGGCCCGTCAGGATGGCCGTCCCGCATACCATTCTTCTACGGTTGGGTTATTCTGGCGTCCGCCACGCTGGGGATGTTCGCATCCGGGCCGGGTCAGACCTACTCTGCCTCTGTTTTCCTTGACCCCATGCTTGAGGATCTGGGATGGTCACGCACATTGGCTTCTGGCCTGTACACCGCAGGTTCTTTGACGGCCGCAGTGTGCGTTGTGATGGTTGGTCGGCTCTTAGACAGGTATGGCGCGCGCATCATGCTTACAGTCGTGGGGATTGCCTTTGGCGTTGCACTGCTCTGGATGAGCACAGTGAGCCACCCGGTACAGCTCTACATCGGATACGCTGCCATCCGTACCCTGGGCCAAGGCTCCATGATGCTCATCTCCACGACGCTGGTTGCCATGTGGTTTGTTCGGCTGCGTGGCAGGGCTACAGCGTTGACCGCGCTGGGTACTGCTGGCGGCCAAATGGCGTTCCCTCTCCTGATTCACTTCTTCATAGATGATTACGGTTGGCGAGGGGCGTGGATAGCCCTTGCCATTGTAGTCTGGGTAATCGTCCTCCCCATCGCCGTCATCCTGGTACGTCGCAGCCCCGAGTCGATAGGTGTGCTTCCAGACGGTGACACCATGCCGGTGGTTGACCCGCAAGCCAAGCCTGCATCGGCCCGCATTGAGGGGTTCACTCTTAAGCAGGCAATGGCGACACGGAGTTTCTGGCTTCTCCTCTACGCAGGGTCATCGCAGTCATTGATTGGCACAGCCCTAGTCTTTCATTTGATCTCCTTCTTCCAGACCCGTGGCATTGGAGACGGGGCAGCGGCAGTAACCCTCAGCATCATGGCCCCTCTGGCGCTGCTATCCATGTTTATTTCTGGTTATCTGTCAGATAAGATTCCCAACCGCTACCTCCTAGTAGTTAGCCAGTTGGGGTTGGCCATAGCAATGCTCTGGGCGCTCACCATTGACGCAAGCTGGCAGGCCTATGTCTTCGGTGGGGTGCTGGGCTTTAGCGCAGGCTTCACCATGACCACCACGGCCGTCATATGGCCAAACTACTACGGGAGAACACACATAGGCAGCATACGGGGCATAGCAACATCAGGCATGGTAGCTGCGGCGGCATTGGGGCCATTACCCTTCGGAATCGCCTTTGATATCGCCAATTCCTACTCCACCGTTATCCTCCTGTTTCTGGCCATGCCCGTTACCTGCGCCATCGCTGCAATCCTCGCCCGCCCACCAGCGCCGCTTACCCCAGTACCAGACCTTGCAGTCGAGAGTAGAATCGAATAGGCTCGAAGGGTACTAGGTTCACATAACGGTTGAATTCTAAACCAGCATCGCCCACAGGCAGAGGAGGAACCACTGGCTAGGATTAGAGTAAAAGCGTCTGCCACCAGCACAGTTGCCACGCACCCGGAACAGGAGCGCGTGTTAGTTGCTGGTATTACCTTGAAGAACGATCGCAACGCTAAATGGGATTTGGCAGACTCCATGAGTGAGCTTGTGCAACTTGTTATTAGCGCCGGTGGAGAAGTGGTGGGAGAGGTCACCCAGTCCGTTGAACGGCGCACAGCCATATATATGGGCCGCGGCAAGATTGCTGAACTCAAAGAGATTGGTGAAAAAGCAGGCTATACCACAGTGGTGTTCAACGATGAACTCACTCCCTCTCAGCAGCGAAACCTGGAGCGGGATTTAGAGGTTAAAGTCCTGGATCGGAGTGCCCTGATTCTGGACATCTTTGCAGACCGGGCACGGACCAAAGAGGGCGTCTTGCAAGTAGAGCTGGCGCAACACCAATACCTCCTGCCAAGGCTGTCTGGACAATGGTCCCACTTAGAGCGTCTTGGTGGCGGCATCGGCACCAGAGGTCCAGGCGAATCCCAGCTAGAGACAGACCGCCGGTTAGCCCGTGGAAGAATCAGTAAGCTCAAGGCTGAGTTGGAGGAAGTCCGGGCCCATCGCTCACGGCACCGCAGTCGCAGGGAAATATCGCGAGTCCCTGTCGTTTCACTGGTGGGGTATACCAACGCAGGTAAGAGCACGCTGTTCAACGCCCTTGCTCGGGCGAGCGTTTCGGCTGAATCAAAGCCATTCACTACCCTTGACCCCATTACACGACAGATGTATTTGCCGGACGGCACCCTGGCACTACTGACGGACACCGTGGGTTTCATCCACAAGCTCCCTCACGCACTTGTCGCCGCATTCCGTGCGACGTTGGAAGAATTGTCCGAGGCAGACTTGCTGCTCCACGTTGTTGACATAAGCCATCGTAATGCTGCCGAGCACATTGCTGTGGTAGAGGACACATTAAAAGAACTGAAAATGCAAGATCAGCCCAGGCTAATGGTGCTGAACAAAATCGACTTGGTTGTCAGTGATAACGATTCCGCCGCGCCGGATCTCTCCGCACTGGGGGAGAGCGTTGCTGGTGGTGTGATGATCTCAGCATCCCAGGGATGGGGGTTAGATCTTCTGCAATCAGCCATCTTGGAACGCTTGCAGCAATTAACAGGCAATGAGACCACGGGCAAGTCAGAGGTCCACTTCATTGATTAACGGCTGAGCCTCAGGGCGTTAGAATGCGCCTGCGTAAGCATCCTCGCTGGAGTAGGCCCATCAGTCCATCCGTTGAAGACCGCTGCGCCCGACCTCACTCTACCAGCCACACCAGGCAATAAACTAACACGCTCCTGTTTCATGGCACAACGAAATGTCGGCCTTACCCTCTACAACCGTGGCACACCGCCCGGCGAAGCCATCCTAAAAGCGATTACTGTCTAACTCATTCCTCCATTGCTCTTACCTAATGCCAATCTTAATTCTTGAATCAGAATAAGTTCGCACTATATATATTATGTAATTATGAAAGAAGATTATTTACATAATGTATATCGTTATGTCGATATACTACATACAATATCTAAATCTATGCGAATTTCCCTGAATTGCGTTATGTCCATCTCAAAGATTAGGGAAAGGAGATAAGTCCATCAGAGACACCCTTAACGCTGCCCCTAGTGTTCCTGACTGACGTTACCCCCTCAACGGGTCATGGGCAGGGGGACGGAAATCGACTTCTCACCCCCGGAGATGAGGGCAAAACAAGAGGCCCCTGCTAAGCAGGGGCCTCTTACGTAAATGCGATGTTATGTTGAGTTTAGCTACGTGCTTCCATCGGCACGTACTCCAGGTCCATGGGCCCTTCATAGTACAAGAGCGGGCGAATCAGGATGTTGTTCTCGTACTGTTCAAGGACCTGCAACGTCCATCCAGGGATGCGCCCCAGGGCGAATATGGGGATGAACATGTCTTCTGGGATGTTCATGAGTTGATAGATGGAGCCGGCGAAGAAGTCCACGTTCACGTGGATTCCCTTGGCTCGATACGGTGCCATTGCCTCAACCAACGCGTCCAGAATCTGTATCCATTTGGGCTGACCAAGCTTCTCTCCCAGTGCCTTTGATCGTTCACGCAGATGCTGCGCACGGGGGTCTTCAGCACGGTAGACCCTATGGCCAAAGCCCATGATTCGTCCGTGGCCTTCCAGAACTCTCTTGGCATAAGTCGCTGCCTGACTTGGATCGCCAATCTCCTCTGCCATTGCCATGACAGACTCAGCGGCTCCACCATGAAGGGGCCCTTTAAGGGTCCCAATGCCGGTAACCACTGCTGCATGCAAGTCAGCAAGCGTGGATGCCGTCACCCTGGATGCGAAGGCCGATGCGTTTGCACCGTGTTCCGCGTGGAGGATGAAGTCCACATCCATCAGCTTCGCTTCATCCTCGTCAGGTTCCTCACCGCGCATCATGTAGAGGAAGTTGGCGGAGTGGCTCATTGTTGAGCTAGGTGCCACGGGTTGCAGCCCCTGCCGAATTCGGTAATGAGCACAGATGATAGTAGCGGTCTGGGAGGTAATGCGAAGCCCCTTCCGCAGGACTGCTTCCGGCGAGTTATCCTCCACTTCCGGGTCAAACGATGCTAACGCTGATACCGCAGTACGGAGCACGTCCATCGGATGGCCACCTTTGGTCAACTCGATGACCTGGTAGACCTCTTCCGAAATGGAGCGAGACGCCTTTAAGGTGGCATCTACCTCCTGCAGTTGCTTCTGGTTAGGCAGGTTTCCGTAGAGAAGCAGATACACCACCTCTTCAAAGGTGGATTTTTCTGCGAGGTCATGGATATTATAGCCGCGGTAAAGCAGCTTCCCTTCCCCACCGTCTATAAAGCTGGCCTGCGTCCTATCCAGATAGACGTCTTTCAGGCCTCGCTTAAGCTCTACCTCTCGGGTTGGCATGATAAATTACCTCCTGAACAACAATGTTTCTTGGGACAGAGACCGCTGTGGCTATGTGCATTAAATCTTGATTTAGTAACGAGCCTTTAAGCACATGGTACTGGCACGAAAATAAGCTCAGCGATAAAGGTCGCCACCTCTTTGAAGTGAATAATATCCTAGCACTGGCCTATCTAAAGTGTCAACGAAGATGGTTGTAGCTGAGCCCATTAGTTGCCGTGCTACAATTAAAGGGATTGTTAGTCCTATCCCAGGGCTACACTTCATCGTTGACTCAGTTAGTTAGGAACACGCAATGCATCAACCACAGACACCCATAATTCACCTGCGCCTAGTCGGCTCGAACGCCCTTTGGAGCGTGCTGACTGCGCTGTTGGTTGTACTCGCACTGACATCCGCGTGTTCCTTGCTTGAGGAGAAACAAGACGTTGTCTCAACCCGAGAGGCCATTGCTGCTGAGGCAGCCACCCTTGAGCCAGGCGATGTCCCGGTGAAAGCACTTTCAGCCTTGCGTGACGTTTGGGGCATCTTGGAGAACGAGTCTGTCCTACGAAACAACCTGGACGTGACAGCTCTCATGGAGGGAGCTGTCACGTCGTTTCTAAAAGCAACCGGGATTCCAGCTCTTCAAGATAATCCTGGGTTCCAAGAAACATCTCTCAACCGCCCTGATGAGGTACCCAAGGAATTGGATTCCTTCTGGGATGCCTGGGCAGGAGTTTTCCAAGAGTACAACACCATTGATAGCCCATTGAATCCTATTGTCCTCTCACAAGCAGCGGTCAGAGGTGTCATAGAAGCGCTAGCTGACCCGCACACTGCGTACATCTCACCAGAACGCTACGCGTTGGATGAGTTGGACTTCACTGGCGAATACCAGGGGGTTGGGTCAGAGGTTCACAACCAGCGGGGCCGGTTCATTCTCAGTCCAATGCCCAATAGCCCCGCAGAAGCGGCAGGAATACGCCCCGGTGACTTGCTGATGACCGTTGACGGGGTCAGCGTTGATGGCTGGTCAATCCTTGAAGTTGTCCAGACAATCAGGGGGGCTAGGGACACTACCGTAATCTTGGGTATCACCCATTTAGGACAGGAACAGGTTGAGGAGATTGTCATCAAACGTGGAGACATTGACCTGACAAGCGTCTTCTGGAACATGACCTCAAATGGGTTTGCTTACCTCAGCCTCAGGGCTTTCTATAGCAACAGCGATGAATCGCTAATAGAGGCAATCAAAGAGATCGAAGAGCAGGGCGCGCGTGGCATAGTCTTGGATCTTCGAAATAACCCTGGAGGACTCCTAACAACAGTGGTCACCATTGCAAGTCAGTTCCTGGACGACGGGGTTATTGTGACCGAAGTAGATGGTGAAGGGAATCGCAAAGACTGGGATGTAGAGAGCAACGGCGTTGCCAAAAATTTTCCTCTTGTGGTGTTAGTTAACCAGTTCTCCGCTAGTGCCAGTGAGGTCTTATCCGGTGCCCTCCAAGACCGTAAGCGTGCACAGATAGTTGGCGTCACAACCTTTGGCAAGGGCAGCGTCAACCGGCTGAAGCCCCTCTCCGACGGTGGGGCTCTCTACTATACCTATGGCCGATGGTACACTCCAGAAGGTCGACTCATTGAAGGCCTTGGCCTTGAGCCGGATGTAATTGTGCCCCAGGGTGTTCAAGTGCTACAGGCTGACCCGCAATTAGAAAAGGCTTTGGAATTGCTTGAAGAGGCTGTTACGGCAGCGAAATCTTAAATTCATATATGGTATTTGATTAATTATGCGAACAAAAACAACCCGCAAGGCAGCAAAGGTCGCCGCCGCTCCCGCCAAACAGGCCGGCCCTGTTGCGGTAAATCGCCGTGCATCCTACGACTATGAAATTTTTGAGACCGTGGAAGCAGGCCTAGTCCTCACCGGCACGGAGATCAAGTCCATCCGCAACGGCAAAGTAGATTTACGCGGCGCGTACGCGAGGGCGTTGGACGACGAACTGTGGTTGGAAGGTATGCACCTAGCTATCTACGAGCAAGGGAATATCAACAACCACGAACCAAAGCGACCCCGCAAACTGCTTCTCCATCGGAAACAAATGGACGACCTGGGTGCTCAATTGACGCAAAAGGGGCTGACGGTAATACCGCTACGCCTCTACATCAAGAATAGGGTCGCCAAGGTGTTACTAGGCTTGGCCAAAGGTAAACGTCGCTATGACAAGAAAGATAACTTGATAGCGCGCGAGGCTGATCGCGACATCCGGCGTGAGCTTAAGGGAGGACGATAGCCTCTTCCTCACAAATTCTAAATTTATCCATGCGTTATGTCTAGAAACATACTCAGAAGTACTGTATACTACATTAATATGGGGACGCGTGGTTTCGACAGGGGGTAGCAGAGCGGGATTGCAGGCCGAGGTCCGCCCTCCTCGTTAAACAGGCGGAAAAAAAGTAACTGGCGAGCGCGAATACGCTCTGGCTGCCTAAAAAGGCAGCCCGTCTGGCCTCTTCTTCCCTGAAGGGGAGCTCCGGGCGCAACTAAATCAGGGTGCGACCTGAACGGACGCCGATACGTGACGGTCAAAGACTTCATCTGGCTGGCCAAGCTAGACCCTGCCACTGGGGGATAGTGCGGTGAGAACCAAATCAGTGGATACGCCTGGAGTATATCCCCTTGAGCGCTCTTTGGACGGGGAGTTCGACTCTCCCCCGTCTCCACCATAAACACGGAGCACCTGGGCCCTCGGACAAATTGTCCGAGGGCCCAGTCATTTCTACGGGGCAACATGCCTCATCATGGTCAGACTGAATACCTGATACCAATACGACCCCAGCCCCCTCTTCCATCGTGGCAATCTCAAAGAGGGATCTAAA
>CAVOCU010000014.1:0-32572 GCA_963694315.1 Dehalococcoidia bacterium
CTTTCCGGCAACGTTGGGTTCATAGGGGCAGGAGCACTGGCGACGACGCTGGCCCGCGGCATACAACACGCTGGTTATCGCGTGACTACCGTGGCAAGTAGAACAGTATCTTCCGCCGAACGCATGGCGAAGGGTCTTGATGGCTGCGAAGCGGTACAAACACCCCAGGACGTTGCTGGCCACTGCGATGTCGTGTTTCTCACGGTTCCTGACAGCGCGATTCAAGCGGTAGCAAACGCAACGCGATGGCGTTCTGACCAGGTGGTAGTTCACTGTTCAGGGGCAACATCGCTTTCAACGCTGGACTCCGCGAAGGGTGTTGGCGCGCTCATCGGAGCATTCCATCCGCTCCAGACCTTTGGCGGCCCAGCCTTTAGTCCCCAGGGCTTCAGTCCCCCTAACGGCAGCCAAGACGTATTGCGTGACATCGCCTACGCAGTAGAAGCTGAGACTCCGCTTCGTGAAGGTCTTGAGTCGCTGGCAAACGACCTGGGCGGGTGGCCCATAGCCCTGGCGGCTGAGGACAGAGTTCTGTACCACGCCAGCGCCATTGCTGCCTGCGGGTTGCTGGCCACGTTGGTGAAGCTATTAGCGGATTTGTGGTCGGATTTCAGCCAAAGCAGCGACCAGGGTCTTCGAGCGTTGTTGCCGTTGGTGCGCGGCACCTTGGACGGCATAGAGCGTCGCGGGTTTCCTGATGCGTTGACGGGTCCGGCGGTTCGCGGCGATGTAGGAACAGTAGCATCGCACATCGAGGCATTAGCAATGCGGGCTCCAGGGTTTCAGTCAATCTACGGCCATCTTTCGCTGGCCTCGCTACCCATCGCTCAAGCCAAGGGCGGGCTCGGCGCAACTGAAGAAGAACTACGTGAATTACTGGTAAGTTCACTACAACACACAGGTACGGACAAATAGGGGGAGAGCCATGAGAGTAACAACTCGGGACGTTCAGGAGTTCAAGAAGAAGGGTCAGAAATTCGCTGTCTTGACCGCGTACGACTACCCAACAGCCAAGTTGGCGGAAGAGGCCGGCATACCGGTCATCCTGGTTGGTGACAGCCTTGGTCAGGTGGTGTTGGGCTACGATTCCACGGTGCAAGTGACCATGGAAGATATGCTACACCACACCAAAGCCGTAGTCCGTGGCACCAAGCGGGCCATGGTTATCGGCGATATGCCGTTCCTCTCCTACAACCTTGACGATGCTCAGGCTCTACGCAACGCTGGCCGGTTCCTCCAAGAGGCGGGAGCGCAAGCGGTGAAGCTGGAGGGCGGCGTTCACGTTGCCAATACCGTGAAGCGCATTACGGAGGCTGGCATTCCCGTCATGGGCCACATCGGCCTGACGCCACAATCCGTGCACCAGCTTGGCGGATACCGCGTGCAGGGTAAGACATCAGCAGAGGCCCATGAGTTGGTGGAGGATGCCCTGACCCTAGAAGCTGCTGGAGCCTTTGGCGTTGTGTTGGAGCTGATTCCTGCCAGCGTGGCCGCTACCATCAGTCAACGACTCACCATACCGACCATCGGCATTGGCGCCGGGGTTGGCTGCGATGCCCAGGTGCAGGTGGTTAACGATATGCTGGGGCTGACCACCGACTTTGCTCCCAAGCACGCGAAACGCTACGCCACCCTGGGCGATGCGATGCGAGAGGCCATTGCTGCCTACGCCGCTGAGGTGCAAGCGGGGGCGTTCCCCACTGACAAAGAGAGCTTCTTCACGGAAGACTCAATCCTGAAGGACATCCCGCAGGCATAATCGATGGAAGTTTGCGCCACTATCGCCGATGTCCGAAAGGCCCTTCAGGGTGTACAGCACCCCGTGGGGGCCATCCTTACTATGGGCGCACTGCATGAAGGCCACCTGGCCCTGGTTCGCCAGGCACGTCAGGAATGCGAGACCGTGACCGCAAGCATCTACGTGAACCCCACGCAGTTCGGCGACCAGACAGACCTGGCAGCCTACCCCCGTGGCATTCAAGAAGACCTGCGCGTGCTCCGGGAAGAGGGCGTGGATGTGGCCTTTGTCCCCACTGACACAGAGATGTATCCGCAGGGTTTCGATACGTGGGTGGAGCCGGGGAAGGTTGCAGAGCCGCTAGAGGGAGCATACCGTCCGGAACATTTCAGAGGCGTCTGCACCGTTGTCCTCAAGTTGTTCAATGCCCTCAGTCCAGACAAAAGCTACTTCGGTCAGAAGGATGCCCAACAGATCATGGTGATACGTCGCATGGTTGCAGACCTTGCCCTGGGCGTGGAGATCATTGCCGTCCCAACCGTGCGGGAGCGGGACGGGCTGGCTCTTTCCAGTCGTAATGCCAAGCTCTCATACGTGGAGCGTCAGGCGGCTCCGGTGCTCTATCGCGCTCTCCAACTAGCCCAGGAGCTTGCCCTACGTGGTCAGCGGAATGCCGACACTGTCCGAGAGGCGATGCGGGATTGTATTAATGCCGAGGCTCTGGCGAGTATCGACTACGTGAGTCTGGCAGATACGAAGTCGCTGGAGGAGCTTGCCATCGTTGACCGGCCTACCCTGGTATCGCTGGCTGTCCGCATCGGCGAGACGCGGCTCATCGATAACGTGCTGATGGGCTAACAAAAAGGGTTCAGGTTAGGCTTCTGCCTCAGGTGATTCTGGCGAAACCTCTGCAGCTTCTCTTTCAGCAGCCCTGGCCTTTCGGCGGAAGTAAAAAATCACGGGCGAAAGAATCGGCACGCCAACCCTGTACTTGCCTATGGCCTGAAAGTAGAGCCACTGCACCAGCCCGCTAAAGCCACCCTTCTTGGAATGCACAGTGATTGTCCACTTAGTGCCACCCTTCACCACCACAAAGGTGTCCTCACGATCGGCGGAAGAGGAATCAACGACCATGAGTCGTTGATATGGGTAGTCAAAGGTGGAGCGCCAAATGACCTCGGCATCTCCATCAGCCACCCGTGTGACGATTCCCTCGTCGCCCTCCTGCTCAATCTTTCCGTATTTCTGAGAAAAGAGCTCACGGTCAAGGGGCCCGTCAGGCCCCACACCAGTGACGTACTCGTAGACCTCTTCTATGGAGGCAGGGACATTGTTGCCGAATTGGAGTTTCATGACAATGATTCGCTGCTAGGACTTCGGCGTACGGGCTTTTACGCCAGCTAGCGCTTCCAGCCCCTTGATGTAGGCCTGAGTGCCCTCGCCACTGTGGCCCTGACCCTCAACCGCACGGTAGAGGTTATGGACGATAGGCGTGGTGAACATTGGCAGGTTCATCTCCTTGGCGGATTCCATAACCAGCCTCAGGTCCTTCTGTTGGAGCTTCACCATGAACCCCGGCGCAAAATCGTCATTCAACAACTTGGCTCCCAGGTTCTCTAACTGCCAAGAGGCGGCAGCCCCGCCAGAGACGGCTTTGAACGCCGCTTCCAAATCAACCCCGGCCGCTGCGCCAAAGAGCAGTCCTTCCGATACAGCCGCCATAGTTCCGGCAACAATGACCTGGTTCACCAGCTTGGTCACCTGGCCCATGCCCGGCCCGCCACAATAGGTGATGCGTTGCCCCATAGCCTCAAACAGCGGAGTGACGCGCTCAAAAGCGTCTGTGGGGCCACCCACCATGATGGACAATGCAGCGTTCTGCGCACCCAGCACTCCACCGCTCACCGGGGCATCCAGCATCTGGACACCATGCGCATTTAACTCCACGCCAATCTCACGAGTGACCTCCGGGGAGATGGTGCTCATGTCTATCAGCACGATCCCGCTGCTCATCCCATGCACCACGCCGCCTTCACCCAAAACCACGGCCTGCACGTCAGGGGAGTCCGTAACCATAGTGATGACAACATCAGCGCCCGTAGCTGCGTCCTGGGGCGAGCTAGCCGCCTCTCCCCCGTCTGCTACAAAGGCGTCCACCTTAGACTTGGTTCGGTTCCAGGCCTTGACGGTATGCCCGGCCTTCAACAGGTTTCGGCTCATGGGAGCCCCCATCAGACCCAGCCCAACAAATCCAACCTTCATGTTCTTTATCCTTTTTAACCCTATTTCTACTCACACCTGACAAGCTAGCATCCGTAACAGTCACGAATATTGGTACAGGCTAGCCCTGTCACGCTCCGGCCTTCTCACGCTCACGGCAGCTCTCCAAGTAGTGCTTGGCACCTTCAACCAGGAAATTTGCTGACCCCGTAGCGAGGTACTGGTAGCCGACGTTGCGCCAGTGCTCATAAGCATCAGCGTCGCGGGCGATGGTGCCAGCCCACTTACCAGCAGCGACGGCTGCCTTGCCCACATGTTCAATAGCCTCCATGACCTCCGGGTGCGTGGATTGGGCAGGGTATCCCATGGAAGTGGAAAGGTCCGTTGGGCCGACAAAGATGAGATCAACTCCATCTACGGCCAGAATCTCGGTGGCGTTCTCCACAGCCTTCACGGTCTCAATTTGAACGCAGAGGATTAGCTCCTCATTGGCTTTCCTGGTGTAATCGCCCAAGGGTATGGCTATGCCGTATCCGGAGGCACGAACGCCAGCCAACCCACGCTTGCCCACGGGGGGATACCGGACGGCGTTTACCACTGCCCTTGCCTCAGCAGCAGTGTCCACCTGGGGAATCTGTGCACCCATTACGCCTGTGTCCAGGTGTCGTAGGATGTTCTGGGGGAGGTTCAGCGCAATCCGCATCATGGAAGAAATCCCTACAGCTTCGGCAGCACGAACCTGGTGCTCACAGGATTCCAGGTCTGACACGCCGTGCTCAGCGTCAATGATGACGAAGTCCATCCCCAAGAAACCAAGAATCTCCACAGCATCTGCTGAAGGCAAAGAGTTGAATGCGCCAAGCACGCCCTCGCCCTTGCGTAGTTTTGCCTTAAGCGTGTTTGTTCCAATCATTCATGTCCTCCATGTGTTAATTAACGTGGTTTGGCTCCGGACCGCGCGCATAGAAATACCTCATGGCAACGGGTCGCGATAACTGTACTTGAGGAGTGATGCGAGGTGCAACCAGGGTGCCACGTGACCTGACGGTGAAGATGTGTCATACCTTCAACAGCGTTGGGTTCTTCGGGGAACCTGTCCTGAGCGATACCGAAGGGCACAGAATAACATCACGGTATCGGACTCAAGATGAAGGGAAACCTCCCTAGGGTAGCCGCAGGCATGTAGGCCCAGGACGATGTCCTGGCTAAGCCCTGTCTATCTTCTCCCGGAGGGCGACAAGGTCACGTTGAAGGGTAGTGTCGTTTTCCACCAGACCTGCCATCTTGCTGCACGCCTGAAAGACCGTGCTATGGTCACGACCCCCAAAAGACCTGCCAATCTCAACCAGGGAGAGGCCCATGTCCTCTCGCATCAAATACATGGCTGTGTGCCTGGCACGGGCAATGGAGCGCTCTCGATTGGGCCCCTTCATCGCAGCTGGGGTGGTTCGATAGTAGCTGGCCACGCTTTCCAGCACGGACTCCGTAGTTCTGGGAGCAGCCTCAAGAGCACCCTGCAATCCGCCCAGAGCCTGTTCGCCCAACGCCATGGTGACAGGCTTTCCCGTCAAGTCAGCGTACGCAGCAACACGATTGAGCTGGCCTTCCAACTCTCGTATGCTCCGGCAGTTCCGCTGTCCCAGGAATTCCAACACGTCCAGAGGGACGCTTGTATCAAGGGCATCAGCCTTTGCGCGCAAAATAGCCAATCGCGTTTCCAAGTCTGGCGGCTGGATGTCCGCAATCAGCCCCCACTCAAAGCGGGAGCGCAGTCGATCGTTTAACGGGTGTAGCGCCGATGGTGACCTATCGCTGGCGATGACCACCTGCCGACCCGAGTGATGTAATTCATTGAAGATGTGGAACAGCCCCTCTTGTGTCTGCTCCTTGCCGCTCAAGAACTGAATATCGTCCATCAGGAGGACATCCGGGCTGCGGTATTTCTCCCGAAACTCGGACGCACGACCCTCGCGAATGGAACGGACGAACTCCGTGATGAACTGGTCGCTGCTGACATATAGGGCGGTCAGTCCACGCTCGCGGATGCGATGCCCTATGGCATGCAGCAAATGGGTCTTGCCCAGCCCTGAAGGCGAGTAGAGGAAGACAGGGTTGTACTTTTGCCCTGGACGCTCCGCCGCCGCTGTGGCTGCTGCCATCGCAAGCTCGTTGGAACAGCCCACAGTGAACTGACTAAACACGTAGCGTGGATCCAATGGTAGCGCCGGGGTCTCGCCAGCAAAGCGATGACGCGTAGGAGTCTCCACATTGGAGGTTTGCACTTGAGGCTGCGCCTGCTCATCGGCTATCTCGGTGGCCGTTACCACGCTAGAGCTTTGGGAGACCTGGAAACGCACGTCCAGCGGGGAATGGGCAACTCGCTCAACTGCGGTCTGAACAACGCTGCGAAGTCGCTTCTCAAGGTACTCAGCGGCAAAAGAGCTGTTGGCGCCAATCACCAAGCAGTCATCTTCCAGCGAAACACCAACCGTGTTCAGCAAGAACGTATCATAGCTGGGTCTGGCAACTTGGACCTGGAGGTCGCCCAGGGCTGCTTCCCAGAGTTGTCGAGGTTGTAGGTCACTCAAAAGAAATCGCCCTCCCGGTGGTGTTGGTGTTAAGCTCTGGTCATCCCAACCATTCGCCACAAATGGGAGGGGCTCCAGGGGCCAAGAAAAAAGGTATCAGGGGCTGGAATATGGCGCAAGAGAAATATTCGCTGATATTCCTCAATTTAGCTCAATTTTGAGTGTTCTACTCATAGTAGTGAGAGTGTTCTAATCTCGTTTAAAACATTTTATCTTTTATAATTACAACGATTTTCCAAATACGAATAAGCATATATCATGATTAATGTGAGCATATTTGAATCTATGAGACATTTTAATAGACATATTCCCGGATATGTGACCTCTAGCGGGAATTGGCTCTCCAAACATGCCGATACACCCCTGTTTAGCCCACCGTTATGGGCTGGAAATATTTTTCTATGGATGGTGCCATGCGCATTATTTTCTTAGGCACCCCGGAGTACTCCGTGACGGTTTTGTCAACCCTTTTTGACGCCGGTCATGAACTCCTAGCGGTGGTCACTCGCCCCGATAAACCGGCAGGTAGAGGCCGCAGCGTGGAGTCGCCACCAACGGCAATTTGGGCGCGTGAACACGGCGTTCCGGTGCTGCAACCAACGTCGCTCCGCCCGCCAGAGGTAGCAGCAGAGTTCGCGGCGTTGAAGCCTGACGTGATGGTTGTAGCATCGTACGGGCGCATCCTCCCCCCTGAGATCCTGGCAGTACCGCTCAAAGAATGCCTTAACATCCACCCATCGTTGCTCCCCAAGTACCGGGGGTCGTCCCCCGTGGCGGAGGCACTCCTGCAAGGCGATACCGTGACAGGCGTGAGCATCATGTTGTTGGATGAGGGCATGGACACGGGACCGATAGTGGCTCAAGAAGAGTATCCCGTGATGGTCGACGATACATCGGAGTCGCTGACGGTACGGATGTTTGAGCGAGGCGCAGGGTTGTTGGCTCGCACGCTCCCCGCGTGGGCTAACAATGAGGTAGAAGCTGTCCCTCAGGACGAAAGCAGGGCAACGTACAGTCGACGCCTGGAGAAATCAGACGGAGCGCTGGATTTTGCCCTTCCAGCAAAGCAACTGAGCGACCAAGTCCGGGCGCTCCACCCCTGGCCTGGAGCCTACTGCCAGTGGAAGGGTCAGACTCTCAAGGTTCTACGCGCCCTCCCGCTGACTACCGATGCGGCCGACCCCGATGCTCTGACGGGTGCAGCGCCAGGGAAAGTGATTGCGTTAAAGCCAGGTGAAGCAACATCGCTGGGTATCTTCACGGGCGATGGGCTGCTGGGGGTGGTGGAGTTGCAACTTGCAGGACGCAAAGCCAGCGATGGCGATTCGTTCCTCAGGGGCCGCGCAGACTTCCTTGGGGCGCAACTGCCAAGTTAATCAGGAGCTTACAACAGTCGCTTCTGTGTTCCCGTGGCCTCTAATTCCAGCAATGCACTCTTGCGGTGCAAGCCCCCGCCGTAACCCACTAGCTTCCCGCTAGAACCTATGACCCGGTGGCACGGCACGATGATGGAGACGGGGTTGCTCCCGTTGGCGTGGCCTACCGCTCGGCTGGCGGTTGGTTTGCCAAGGGCCGCTGCAACTTCTCCGTACGACCACGTTTCACCGTAGGCGATGGCCGTTAGCTGGTGCCACACTCGCCGCTGAAAGTCCGTCCCTCGCATGTCCAGCGGCACATCAAAGTCCTTGAGTTTCCCGGCAAAGTAGGCATCCAGTTGTCGGGCCGTGGCTTGGTTGTGCACCCCACCATCTTCAAACGCTCCGCTCTCTTGCACCCAACGTCCAAGGTCAGGGAAGCTTTGCTCCTCCGGCTTCACGCACATCAACCCCTGCTCTGAACTCACCAGGATGTACGTTCCCAACGGGCTCTCGTATCGCAATTTGTAGAGGGTTTCACTCTTGGCTTTGGATAGCACTGTCGTCAACGTGACCTCCTATTTACCCTGCAGAATTCGCTCCAGCTTGTGGCCATTATAACCACAAGACCGTCTAGGCTACAGATGCTGAAGCGTCAATTTCCAGGGAATCCTGATTCAGCCAAATTCATTAAAGATGTGGCCCGGAAACCCTGCGCATATAGGGGTGGTTTGGGGTAGAATGCAGGGGTAATTTGGAAGGCGCCTGTGTAGCCGCGCGGAACGTAGAAGGAGACTGCATATGGATATCACAAAGCTTGCTAATACAGCAAAGGCCTTGGTAACGCCCGGAAAGGGCATCCTTGCCGCGGATGAGAGTTCCGGCACCATCAAACGTCGGTTTGATTCCATCAACACGGAGAGCACAGACGACAAACGCCGCGATTACCGCGAAATGCTCTTCCGCACCGATGGAGTGGATGCCTACATCAGCGGCGTAATCCTGTACGACGAAACAATTCGACAGAACGCCGCGGACGGCACCCCTATGGTGCAGGTGCTTGCTGACCGCGGCATCATCCCCGGCATCAAAGTGGATAAGGGCACGCAGCCCCTGGCTGGCTCACCTAATGAGCTGGTCACAGAGGGTCTGGACGGCCTAGCCCCTCGACTTGAGGAGTATGCATCCCTTCGCGCGGGTTTTGCCAAGTGGAGAGCACTCTTCAACATTGGTGAGAGCATCCCTTCCGCATACTGCATCGAAGTGAACGCCCACGCCCTGGCACGGTATGCAGCTCTCTGCCAGCAGGCAGGGCTGGTGCCTATCGTGGAGCCTGAGGTGTTCATGGAAGGCGAGCATTCCATCGAGACCTGTTACGCAGCCACCAAAGCGGTTTTGTTGGAGACCTTTGCCCAGCTTCAACGGCAGGGTGTTGCCCTTGAGGGGATGCTGCTGAAGCCCAACATGATTGTCTCCGCTTCCTCCGCTTCCAACCGAGCCAGCGCCGAGACGGTAGCTGCAATGACGGTAGACTGCTTCAAACGAACCATCCCCGCAGCAATGCCGGGCATTGTGTTCCTCTCTGGCGGACAGAGCGACGACGAAGCGACAGCCAACCTGAACGCGATCAACGTTGAAGCAGCCAGGGTCGGCGCACCGTGGACGATCAGCTACTCCTTCGGTCGAGGCCTCCAGGCCGCTCCGCTGAAGGCATGGCAGGGCAAGGTAGAGAACGTCCCGGCAGCCCAGGCAGCCTTCCGCCATCGAGCCACCCTGACCAGCGCAGCGCAGCAGGGCAAGTACTCACCAGACATGGAGAAGTAAGCCGCAGCTGTGTAGTCCCCAGGATTCACCCTGGAACCACAAGCCTGATGGTTATATGAAATAGAAAGAGGGCCGCTTAACGCGGCCCTCTTTCTATTTCTATTTCATATTTAAACCCTGGTTAGCCTTGGAAGCGGATTTTGTCCAGTCGAGCGAAGTTATGGCTGGAGTCTATCCAACGGACAGTCCCGCTGCGAGAACGCATCACCAACGACTGAGTCTCAGCACCGCCATCCACATATTTTACGCCCTTGAGGAAGTCACCAGAGCTAGCGCCGGTAGCGGAGAAGAAGACATCGTCTCCCCCCACCAGATCAAACGTGTCATAGGCCTTATCCAAGTCAACACCATCCGCAAGGGCCTGCTGGCGTTCAGCATCGTCACGTGGCCACGCTTTGCACAGGATAGACCCGCCGATGCATCGAATAGCCGCCGCCGTCAGAACAGCCTCAGGGGAGCCGCCAATGCCAAAGAGCATATCCACGCCGGAGCCTGGGAGCGCCGCCTGAATCCCACCCACGATGTCGCCATCAGAGATGAGTTTGATACGTGCGCCCGCCGCCCTGATGTCCTCCATGATCTCCTTGTGCCGAGGGCGATCCAGCACCACCACCGTCAGGTCGCTCACCTTCTTGCCCTTGGCCTTGGCCACGTTAGTGAGGTTCTGGGAGACACTCACGTTGATATCAATGGCGTCCACGGCATCAGGGCCAACCGCAATCTTGTTCATGTAGAAGACGTTGCCGGGAACGTTCATAGTGCCTCGGGCCGAGAGCGCGACCACTGCGACAGCACCCGGAAGCCCCTTGGACAGCAGCGTTGTGCCGTCTATGGGGTCTACAGCGATGTCCACCTCAGGCGGCTCACCGTTGCCAATGCGCTCTCCGTTGAAGAGCATCGGTGCTTCATCCTTCTCACCCTCGCCAATGACCACAATGCCGTCCATAGACACAAAGCCCAAGCTGTACCGCATGGCATCTACAGCGGCTTGGTCCACCAGCTCCTTATCGCCCATGCCCATGTACCGCACAGCCGAAAGGGCCGCAGCCTCTGTGACCCTAACAAGCTCCATTGCAAGGTTCCGCTCTATGGGTTGACGCGCACGTTCATTCGCCATGACACACCTCCGGCAGTTTTGGGCAGGCGGATTATATCACCACAAGGCTGAGCCTTGACCCTAGTTCCCTGCGGGTTCCGATAGATTTCGCTAAACCTTCGATAAACTCAGGACGAACTGCCCGGATCAACCCGCTGGAACCGCTTCTGAATTACCCCCAGCAGAACTAAGAAACCCTAATCGCTCGTGGGCTCGTCATTGTTTCGGGCATGCTGCTGAAGCTCATACAACTTGTTCAGTGCTTCCAGCGGCGTCATGTCCGTGATGTCCAGCTTGTTCAATTCCTCTATCAACGCTGAATCAGCAGCGGGCCAAAGCGGAAGTTGCGGCACGTCTGTAGCTTGAGACGCCTCCAGCTTTCTGCCAGGTTCAGCGTTGGCTTCCAGGTCTTCCAGCAACTCCCATGCACGTTTGACCACGGGTGGAGGTAGGCCGGCCAGCCTCCCCACGTGCACGCCATAACTCTTGTCGGCGCCGCCAGGAACAATGCGATGCAGGAAGGTCACACTCCCGCCCTCTTCAACCACCGATACGTTGAAGTTGACGACGTTCGGCAGATAATCCGCCAGGGCAGTCAGTTCATGGTAGTGGGTAGCGAACAGAGTCTTGCACCCAAGTCGCGGGTGGCTATGAAGGTACTCCGCCACTGCTCTGGCGATGGCCAGGCCATCGTACGTGCTGGTGCCTCGACCAATCTCGTCCAGAATCACCAACGATTTCGTCGTAGCGTGATGCAAGATTGCTGCGGTCTCCACCATCTCAACCATGAAAGTGGACTGGCCCGTAGCCAGGTCGTCCTGCAACCCGACGCGCGTGAAAATACGATCAACCATCCCCAATCGAGCTGAGTCTGCGGGGACAAAACTGCCGACTTGTGCCATTAGCGTAATAAGGGCCACCTGCCGGATGTAGGTGGATTTCCCCGCCATGTTTGGCCCGGTCAGCATCATCAACGATGCACCATCACCGCCCAGCGAAATATCGTTGGGTACAAAGGTGCCGGAGGGAATAACGCGCTCCACCACAGGGTGTCGCCCGCCATGAACCTCCATCGCGCCGTCATCGGTCAGGGTAGGCCGCACGTAGCCGTGTCGCGATGCCACATTCGCCAAGCTACAAAAGAAATCCACCTGCGCAAGAGCAGCAGCCGTTCCCAGGATGCGCCCCGCCTCGTCACCAACCTGCCTGCAAACCTGTCGGGAGAGCGCGCTTTCCAGTTCTATCAACCGCTCATCGGCGTTGAGAATTAGCGCCTCATACTCCTTCAACTCCGGGGTGATGAACCGCTCCGCGTTGACCAACGTCTGCCTGCGGATGTACTCCTCTGGGACCTTGGCGAGGTGGGCGTTGGACACCTCTAAGAAGTAGCCGAATACTTTGTTGTAGCCCACCTTCAAGGTGCTGATTCCACACCGTTCTCGCTCCTGACGTTCAAGGCCTGCGACGTACTCTTTAGCGTCACGTGACGCCACACGCAAGCTATCCAACTCCGTTGAGAACCCTGGCCGTATGACTCCCGATTGACTCCCTACTGTGTCAGCTTCATCGGCTATGGACTGAGCAATCATTGTCACAACATCATCGCAAGGGTAAAGAATGTCACAAATCCAGTTTGTCACATCGCCCCCGGCAGATAGGAGACGCCTCAGTTCTGGAACCGCCTCAAGGCTGTGTCTCAATGCCACCAACTCACGAGGTAACGCAACGCCGGAGTGGACGCGGTTCACCAGCCGTTCAAGATCGCTGATGCTCCCAAGAAGCTTGGACACATCCTCCCGCCTGATGATGCTGGAATGGAACCAATCCACCACATCGAGTCGACGCTCCAACTCCGCCCTATCAAGCAACGGTTGACCCAGCCAGCGACGCAGCAGCCTGCCACCCATGGGCGTACGAGTCTGGTCAAGGATGTCCAACAATGCCGTGCCGCCGCCGAACCGTCCGGCATGGAAGAGTTCCAGGTTCCGACGGGTCTGGGGGTCCAGGGTCATGTACCGCTCAGGTGCATAGGTATGAAGTGACGTCAATTGAGCTATCGCGCCCCGCTGCGTGTCTTGCAGGTAGGCCATTAAGCCCCCTGCAGCCTGGCTGGCTAGGGGAAGCTCCTCACAGCCAAAGGCCTCCAGCGAGCTCACATGGAAATGCTCCAGCAGGGTGCGCCTAGAAGCGTCCTTGCTGAACATCGCAGGCGCACAAGACGTCACGGATGACCCGTTAGCGCCTCCCCTGTTATCTCTCATTGCACCAAGGATGCTATCAATGTCCAAGCCTTGGGGCGATAGTATCTCCGCTGGCGTAAGACGCTCCAACTCCAGGGCAAGGTTCAATAGTGGGAGCTGGGTTGTGGCAAACTCCGCGGTAGTGATATCGGCGTAGGCCAGGCCAGCCTCATCACCCTTGACCACCACGGCAGCCAGGTAGTTGTTGGCCTTCTCATTCAGCAGTGATGGCTCAACCACCGTCCCTGGCGTCACAACCCGCACCACTGCTCGGTCCACCAGCCCTGGGCCTGGAGTAGGTTCACTAACCTGCTCACAGATGGCCACTTTATAGCCACGGCGAATCAGCCTCGCCAAGTACGATTCAAGGGCATGAGCAGGAACACCAGCCATCGGCACACGCCCCGCCTTCCCCATGACACGACCTGTCAGGACAATCTCCAGTACCTCCGCCGCCGTGCGTGCGTCATCATCGAAGGTCTCGTAGAAATCCCCGAGGCGGAACATCACAATGGCATCAGGGTTCTGCGCCTTGATATCCAGGTACTGGCGACGCAACGGTGAAAGCTCCTCAGCACCGTTACTGGCATCGCTGGAACCTTGGTCGCCGTTGGAGTTTTTTAGGGCTGGCTTAGTCGCCTTTGGCACAGGGTCACCTTACGCTATATTTAACTAGGCTGGGGTGCGGGGACATGATAACGCGGGGGTTGGAAAGTAGCCACGGGGTTGGGCCGGTAAATCCACGAATTTCTCTCACGATGCAGGTATGGGGGGCCAAAGCGAGGTAAAGATGAAAGGGCGGATGGTTCGACTCCTAGTTACCCCTCATCACCCTGCTTCAGCTTCTCCAGGTACGCTTTGTCCTTTGCCGTGAGGTCTGCACTCTCAAGCAAGTCAGATCGACGCTCATAGGTGCGCCGCAAGGACTGCTCTCGACGCCAACGGTCTACGGCCGCGTGGTCGCCAGAAAGAAGCACATCTGGAACCGACTCTCCGCGATATTCTGCAGGTCTGGTGTATGTCGGCCCTTCAAGCAAGCCTGTAGCAAAGGAATCGTCAATCGCCGACATATCGTCACCAAGCACTCCAGGGAGCAGCCGCACCACGGCATCCACGATTGCCATTGCCGGTATTTCCCCGCCGGTGAGAACGTAATCGCCAATTGAGATGCTGTCAGTGGCCAACGCCTCCTCGGCACGAGCATCCATACCCTCATAGTGGCCGCAGATGAATACCAGCGCGGGATGCTGAGACAACTCCTGCGCTATGGCCTGGGTGAAAGGTCTCCCTTGGGGTGTGAGCAGGATTACCGGCGTCTCTTGAAATCCCTGGTGGTCTTGATTTGAGTTCAAGTCATTGAGAACCGTCTCTACCGCTTCAAACAGGGGTTCAGGCTTCATGACCATCCCTTGTCCTCCGCCATAGGGAGTATCGTCCACTACGTTGTGCCGGTCATGGGTGTAGTCACGGATGTTGTGCAGATGGATGGAGACCAGGCCGCGCTCTTGGGCGCGACGCAGCATGCTTTCACTGAACGGGCCAGTAAACATATCAGGGAAGAGGGTAAGAATAGCAATATCCATAGCGCTATTGAACCATGTTTTGTGCCAGGGCGTCCCAGGGCTAGACTAGACCCACATTGCTGATGGTTACCAGAAGTGTTTAACCACCGTCAAATCATCTTCTTTTAAACCCAACGGTTCACGTTGGAAACCAGTGAATCAGGATTTGGCCTGGTCTTGAGGGTGCTGCTGTGTTGGCCCCTGCATGGTATCCATTACGTGCGGCAGTAGCGGGAGAAGCAACTCTAGGCACTCACGGACACCGGCTGGGCGGCCAGGAAGGTTCACAATGAGACAGTCCCCCAACGTTCCAGCAACGCCACGGCTGAGGTAGGAGAGGGTGGTCTTCTCTGCTGTCCCGGCACGCATATACTCTGAGAGGCCTGGGGCCTGACGTTCCAGTACTTCAAGAGTCGCCTCAGGAGTAACGTCTCTTGGCCCAAAACCGGTGCCACCGGTAGTCAAGATCAGATCAACTTTTTGAGACCAAAGTTGCAAGCGATCCGCGATGGTTGCCCGGTCATCCGGAATAATCCCCCGAATTTCCACGCGGAATCCGGCGGCCGTCACCAGTTCCACAATGGCCTGGCCACTTACGTCCTCTCGCTCGCCCTTGGCACCCATGTCGCTAGTAGTGAGAATCCCTACGGTAAACACTGCATCCCACCCTCTTACACATAGTCCAGTCTGATAATCATGATAGCATGCGAAACGAGAAAACCAGGCTAAAAGTTCCCTTTAATTTTTTTACTTTTTTAAGAAACTCCTTAAACAAGGGCTTGACAAACGATTGCTAGACCACTATAAAGTATGTCATCTGGCCTCCACCACCTCAAAAGAAAACTTGTGATTGGCTGGGTGAGACGTTAAAAAGTGACGCCACATAATGCAGAACGACCCAAGGTACATCACACGCCGGTGCTTATTGCAGAGGTGCTTGATGCCCTAGGACTCGTTGAAGCAGGCGCGTATATCGACTGCACGGTGGGAGAGGGTGGCCACACAGAGGCTATTCTCAACGCTGTTCCTGGCTGTCGCGTTCTAGGGCTAGACCGAGATCCCTCGGCTTTAGCAACTGCGCGGGACAGGCTGGCATCCTTTGGGAGTCAGGCTAGGCTTGCGAACGCATCCTACGCCTCCATTGTTGAGCAGGCTAAAGAGCACGGGTTCTTCCCCGCAGACGGGGTACTGATGGACCTGGGCATCTCAAGCCTTCAGCTCGCAGAAGAAGGGCGAGGGTTCAGCTTCCAACGGGATGACCCGCTAGACATGCGGTTCGGCCCAGAGGGAGAAACCCTGGCGGAGGATGTGGTGAACCACTACTCCGAGCGAGCTCTGGTCAGAATCCTCCAGGAATACGGCGAAGAACCCAGATCAAGGCGCATCGCCAACGCAATCGTGCGGAAACGGCCCCTTCGGACCACAGGAGAGCTTGCCAAGGTGGTTGAAGAAGCCCTAGGCGGAAGAGGACGCATCCATCCGGCAACGCGTACCTTCCAAGCCATCCGCATAGAGGTGAACCAGGAGATGAAAACCTTGCAGACAGGACTTGCAGCAGCCACAGAAGTTCTGCGACCGGGCGGGAAGTTGGTAGCAATCAGCTATCACTCCCTGGAAGACCGCGAGGTGAAGGTGGCAATGCGTGAGTCCCCAATGTTGAAAGTCATTACTAAAAAGCCAATCCCCCCCTCCCTAGAGGAGGTTCGAGTAAACCCAAGAAGTCGGAGCGCTCGCATGCGAGTTTCCGAGCGGTTGGATGGAGGCTTATAAGTCTCCAAGTAAATAGGTACCGGGAATATAGGGGTGCTGGCCCATCGCACAGGTACCCCTCCAAGGTCTGGCCACGCGGACGGCACAAAGACCGCCAACGTCTTAACCGTCCATCCCCTCGGCCAGCACCCCTATATTCTCAGGTTTCCAAAGGAATCCAGGATCCAAACGAATCGCTCACCCGTCCCGGCAAGCCGGGGTAGGGATGAGGCAGTTGAGTCGCTAACCTTCCGGGGCACCCAATGCCCTATGAAGATGAAGAAAGGGACACGATATGACCAAGGACATCGTACATACCGCAATCGATGTCGGGACTTCCAAGGTATCCACGCTCATCGCTCATCGCCATTCTAATGGCGATGTTGACGTGCTAGGCGTTGGCCTTGCCCCGTCTGAGGGCCTGCGTAAGGGCGTTGTGGTCAACATCCAAGAGGCCCAAGAGGCCATCCGCATCTCCGTTGCAGAGGCGAAGCGTTCTGCTGGCGTCAGCCCAACATCAGCTTATGTTGGCGTCTCCGGAAGCCACATTGAGGCATTCCCTCGATGGGGCTCTCTCCGTTCATTGATGTACAACTCGCCGCTGTCCTCCTCGGAAATAGACCGAGCGGTGGACGCTGCGTACCCTGCTGAACTGCCCCCAGAAAATCAAGTTCTCCATCTTATCCCCCGGCTTTATGCCGTGGATGGCTTGAAAGGTGTGCGCAACCCCGTAGGGATGCACGCCCAACGCTTGGATGTGGAGACACTGTGTGTTGTGGGCCAGTCTGCACCAATCCAGAACCTTGTTACTGCTGTTGAGAGCACCAAAATCAACGTCCGTGCCCTCGTCGCAACGGCTGTGTCTGCTGGCGAGGTCTCGCTCAGTCGCGATGAGAAGGAGATGGGCGTCACCCTGGTGGACATAGGCGGTGGAGCAACAACGGTATCCGTCTACCAACAAGGGACTCTCTGGAATTCCGTTGTGCTGCCTGTAGGTGGCTATCAGTTCACCACGGACCTTGCCGTTGCACTGAATACCCCTTATGACGTTGCTGAAGAAGTAAAGCTACGCCACGGCCAAGCTACCTTAGACACCATTGACGATGAGAACGTGGAGGTCATGGCCTTTGGCGATCGCCGAACGGTCCGGGTAGAACGCCGCGTCATCTCACGCTACCTCCATGACCGTGCGGAAGAGTTGTTCCGACTGGTGGGGCTGAAGGTCAGAGGGTTTGGCTTTCCGGCCTTACCTCCAGCAGGCATTGTCCTGACCGGTGGCGGCGCAAACCTTCCCGGTATTGAGCGGGTAGCCCGCCGCATCCTTGGAACACCGGTACGCATTGGAAGCCCTATAGGCATTAATGGACTACCGGAAGGGATGCAAGACCCTGCATACGTAGCCACTGCGGGAACACTCCTGTGGGGAACCCGCCATCTGGCATCAATAGACTCCGTCCGTAAGGAGGAGCGCAGACTGAATAAAACTACCGGCTATGCTCAGAACACCGCAGGCCCGTTGAGCTGGCTTCGTGATCGCGTCAGAAGAGTAGCCCTCTAAGGGCTCATAAGTTTCCGGCACACAGTGCCGTGATGTAGATGGAAGGAGAATACCCATGGCAGATTTCCCATTTCAGCCCAGCGATTTCTCAGGAAACCATAACGCACCGCTTATCAAGGTGATTGGTGCAGGTGGAGGCGGCTCTAACGCTGTCAACCGCATGTTTAGGACCCCAATCCCAGGGGTGGAATACATTGTGGTGAACACGGACTCCCAGGCTCTCCAGCGCTGCGAGACTCCCGTACGCATCCAGGTGGGCGAGCGTCTTACCCGAGGCTTAGGCGTTGGCGGCGACCCGGAGACCGGCCGTCTAGCGGCCGAGGAGAGCCGAGAACATCTTACTGAGCTTCTTAGAGGCGCAGACATGGTCTTTGTGGCTGCGGGTATGGGCGGCGGTACCGGTACCGGTACTGCTCCCATCATTGCAGAGATTGCCAGAGAGGCCGGCGCGCTGACCGTTGCCGTTGTGACCAAGCCCTTCTCTTTTGAAGGCACCCAGCGTCGCAAGAGTGCTGAGGAAGGAATACATCGCCTCAAAGACAAAGTGGACTCACTCATCGTTATCCCTAATGACCGCCTCACCGCTATAAGCGACGAGCAGGTTACCATGTCCAATGCCTTTGCCCAGGCCGATGACGTTCTGCTACAGGCCGTGTCATCCATTGCGGAATTGATTACTGTTCCTGGTGAGATCAACCTGGACTTTGCTGACGTCAAGACAGTGATGTCTCATGCGGGACCGTCCTGGCTTGGCATTGGCGTGGGAACCGGAGAGAAAAGGGCAATCATGGCAGCCAAGGCCGCTGTGGCCTGCCCCCTGCTTGAAGTTTCCATTGAAGGCGCCAAGGGTGTGCTCTTCAACATCACCGGGGGACTGAACCTCACATTAGCCGAAGTTCAGACTGCGGCAGACACCATCAGCGAAGTAGTGGATCCGGACGCCAACATCTTCTTTGGTATGGTCACTGACCCGAAGATGGAGGACGAAGTCCGCATCACCATCATCGCAACAGGATTCCCAAGCATGGACACCATGGTCTCATCCCGCGAAGAGGAACTGGCCGAGCTTGTAGCCGGAAGCGCCGCATACAGTGAGCGGGACCCTGATATTGATTTACCACCATTTTTGCGAAAATCTTCCTCCTTGGCTCGTCGTCGGGTCACCTCCCGACTGAACGGGCTATAACCTCCACCCCCCTCAACACCGCCCGAATGTTCGGGCCCCTCCCTCGCCACCAGGTCGCCTCGGGAAACCGAGGCGACCTGTTATTTTTAGGGTTGTGAAGGCCAGGATTCCACTGGCAGAACATCCGCATTCCTTGCGGTAAATCATCAACCACTACTCTTACGCTTTTAATAAGGCTCCCCCCATTAGTGGGGTGCTATGTTCAAACGGGCCACCACCCTCATTAGTTCCCAGGGCTAGGCCTAGCCCCACACTTCCTGCGGTGCTCAAAGGGTTCAGCCCAATTAAAAGAGCCCAGACCACGGCCGTGGTCTGGGCTCTTGATATCGCCGTAGTTACCCTCTAGTGGTGAGTGTGAATCGCACCAAGCTGACCCATGAGCGCCATGGTATCGAAGCTCTCCCATTCCTCTGCACTCTTGCCGTCAACAATTTGTGCGATGCTGATGCCGGAGAACTCAATACCCTCACCACTGGGGGCAAGGCCCTGAAACTCGTTGGTGAAGGTGCCCGTGGCAGTGAAGCGGGTCACTACCTTATCGCCATCGGAGACCTGGTCATGAATCTCAAAGGTAAGGTCCGGGATGGCGGCTTTGAACATCCCCATCGCGCCCGCGTGGTTATCCCTATCCATTGGGCCATCAGCCAGCGGGAAATGGAAAACGTGATTGTCAGCCATCATAGCCTTACAAGCATCTATGTTGCCGTTAGAGAACGATTCCAAGGAACCGCGGACTACCGCCTTATTTTCTTCTGACATGTTGAACCCTCCTGTGTTTTGTGCGGGCATTATACCAGGACTCGCTTTAGACGCCACAGCTTGCGGACAACGGGCTTACGGGAAGGGGTCACCAACGCTGTTGGCCGCCTGGAACTCACGACCTTCCTCAGTCCAGAAGGTTTTCAGGTAAAGGATGACTTCCCTGATCTCTTCATCGTCCAGGGTGTCCTGGAACGCAGGCATCCCACTCTTGAAGTTGGGGATGTTCAGAGAAGCTCCACCAAACTTGGCTAGGCGAAACAATAGGCCATCCGCATGGTGCCATGTGTGCCCATTACTGTCATGTGGAGGCGCGGGGTAGAGCCCGTCCGAGTCCTGGAACTGCCAATCTGGTTGTCCCTCACCAAGCTCTCCGTGGCAGGCGGCGCAGTTGTTCAGGTAGGTCTGTTGTCCGGCATTGCTATCAGCAACACCATTAGCCCCACCATCAACCTTAGCCCCACCACACGCCAGGGAGGCGAGAATCAGGAACATAGCAGTTATTGCTATTATTCCGCTGCGCATGATGAAACGAATCCCCTTTTCTCCATATAAAAATGCCTGAAATAATTTTTTTGAGAAAACGAATACTGTTCCCAAGATTTGTTCTGCAGGATTTGGCGACGCGCCCTTCACCCTTCTTGTAGGTGTCAGGGTATTGATTATACAGGCAACCAAGCCCCAACCAAACCAACTCCTGTCAGCTTATCGCAGAACCCATGCCCACCTGCAACCATTAGCTGGCACTAGCCGTGATCTAAGAGTTTGTGATAATTCGTTTTTTCTTGACGGGCACCATATCTTGTGCCATAGTTCCAATTCTCTACTAGAAGTAGTAGCAGTGACCCTACAGGAAGTAGCGAGAGTAGATGTAGATGCGGTGCCCGTATTGCGACCACGCGGAATCCCGCGTGACAGACTCCCGAGAAGCACCCGACGGTATTAAACGTCGTAGAGAGTGTGGGCGTTGTGGATTGCGTTTCACCACTGCTGAGCGGGTGCAGACAACCTCTTTGCTGGTGGTAAAGCGAGACGGCCGTCGTGAGGAGTTCAACAGGGAGAAGGTGCGCGCGGGTATCTTGCACGCCTGCGCTAAACGCCCGGTATCCGTTGGTGCGATTGACGGGATGGTAGACCAGGTGGAGCACGGACTGAGCACTCTGGGCAGGGCAGAGGTTCCGGGAGCAGTGATAGGCCAACTGGTGATGGAGGGTCTCAAGACCCTGGATCACGTGGCCTACGTCCGGTACGCCAGCGTGTACCGCAACTTCACAGACCTGGAGAGTTTTGCCAAGGAAGTTGAAGCGCTGCAGCGGGAGCCTGAGTCGAACCCAGTGGCTGCACTACAAGCCCAGATGTCCCTGCCAATTGCAAGTGGTGAAACCGAAGAAAACCCGCCCAAAAAAACCAAGAAATCCAAAAAATAGCAGAGTACCATCACCCCTTACTTCGTGAAACAGGCAGCTCTTTTTATGAGCCGCTAACGCAGAACCAAGTAGATATAACCTCCGAAAGGAAACACAAAAAATGCTAGACCAACGACCCACAACAGACCAAGAAACAACGTCAGCGCTAACAGAGATGCGCGACAGGCTGGCTGCCGCCACTGAACCAACGGTGCGTAAAACACTTCAGGCCGCCATAGCGGAGATGGAAAGTCCCACGCCAGTCATACCCAAGGGCGGGGACGCGCGAGGCCGCGTACTGGCGGCTCTGGAGCCTGCTGGCATGACCGTTCAGCAGACCGACACCGAGCCACGCCTCACGGGCAACGCCAAGGCGGTGTTGAAGCATCGTTACTTCCTCAAAGACGACAAGTTTGAAATTGTGGAAGACGAGAAGGGCATGCTGAGCCGGGTAGCCCACGCCATTGCAGCACCGGACAAAATCTACGGCGTGTCAGACCTGGGAGTTGCTGAGACAGAATCAGCCTTCTACAACATGATGGCTCGCCTGGATTTTGTGCCCAACTCACCCACGCTGATGAACGCAGGTACGGACCAAGGGACCCTTTCCGCCTGCTTTGTGCTACCACTGGAAGACAGCATGACCGGCATCATGAAGACAGCCACAGACATTGCCATGGTGCAGAAATTTGGAGGCGGTACCGGCGTGCCCCTGTCTAACCTACGGCAAAAGGGCGCCCACATCTCCACCACCCACGGCAAAGCATGCGGGCCCATTGCGGTGCTAAAGCACCTCTCATCGGTGTCTACCATGATTACCCAGGGCGGCAAGCGTGACGGGGCCAATATGGCCGTCATGAGCGTGCATCACCCTGACATTGAGGAGTTCATTAGCTGCAAGGCGCAAGAAGGCGACATCCACAACTTCAACATCTCTGTTGGAGCCACGGACGCTTTCATGAACGCAGTGCGAGACGGCGGGACGGTGGATAGCCTCGACCCATCGACGAACGAAGTCCTCGAGAAGAAGGACGCCAGGGCATTGTTCCAGAAGATTGTTGAAGGCGCATGGCGCAACGGCGAGCCTGGCATGATCTTCATGGACGAAGTGAACCGCACCCAACCCACGCCGCATTTGGGCGATATGGAGGCCACCAACCCCTGCGGTGAGCAGCCCCTGCTGCCGTATGAGTCCTGCAACCTTGGCTCCATCAACCTGACCAAGATGCTGACGTATGGTACGGAAGGCGCGGAGATTGATTGGGATAGGCTTCGGGACACCGTATGCCTGGCAGCCCACTTCCTGGACAACACCATAGACGCCAACGGCTACTCGGTTGCGGAGATTGAGCGGATGAACATGCTCACTCGAAAGACCGGCCTGGGAGTCATGGGTTTCGCAGACATGCTGGTTCGGCTGGGCGTTCCCTACGACTCCGAGGAAGGCGTGGAGATAGGCCGGCAAGTAATGAGCTTCATCGCCAAAGAGGCCCGATTAGAGTCAGAGCGGTTGGCAGTGGAACGCGGCCCCTTCCTGGCATGGGAAGGCAGCAGAGCACAGGTAGCCGGCAAGACTCCGGTGCGGAACGCCTGCCAGTTGACAGTGGCCCCCACTGGCACCATATCCATGATTGCGGGTTGCTCCAGTGGCATCGAGCCAATATTCGCCCTGGCCTTCCGCAAGCAAAACATCCTTGACGGACAAACTCTGTACTACGTGGATGAGGCCTTTGAGGCTGTTGCACGGGCAGAGGGTTTCTACAGCGACGAACTGGCAGATTGGCTGTCCCAGGGTAACTCCCTGCAGAAAAACCCTGATGTACCCCAATGGGTGAAAGAGGTCTTCAGCACGGCACCGGACATTGCCCCGGATTGGCATGTGCGGATGCAGGCAGCCTTCCAGGAGTCCACGGACGCCGCTATCTCCAAGACAATCAACTTCCCCAACGAGGCAACAGTGAAGGACGTGGAGACCACGTACCTCCAGGCATGGCAGTCCGGCTGCAAGGGCATCACGGTCTACCGCGCAGGAAGCCGTGAGAAGGAAGTCCTGGCAGCAGGAACGTCTGACAAGAAGGACGTAGCAGTGCTGGAAGGCGAGGTTGAGGGCGATCACGTTCTGATACCCCGTCAGCGGCCATCACAGGTACGCGGCGTAACGGAACGCGTGCGTACCAGCCACGGCAACATGTACATCACCATCAATTTTGACGAGAACGGCAAGCCCTTTGAGGTGTTCACAGCCCTTGGTAAGGCGGGCAGCTCAGACTCGGCACAGTTGGAGGGCATTTCCCGGTTGATATCAATGGCACTGCGTGCAGGCGTGGAGACGGAGTCCATCATCTCGCAGTTGCGAGGCATTACGGACGAGCCGGTGTGGAGCGATGGCACGTTGGTCCGTTCAGCGCCAGACGCCGTAGCCTTGGCGTTATCGCGAGCTGCAGGCGCTGAACCTAGCAAACCTTACAGTGAGCAGTACGCACTGTTCCAAAAAGAATCTGTGAAAGGTGGCGTGACGGAACCCATTGCACTAGCGCCATCGCTGCCGGTGCTTAAAGACCCCGGTCTCACAAGTTGGGGACTTTGCCCGGATTGCTCTGGCCCTCTGATTTATCAGGAGGGTTGCCAGATGTGCCGTGAATGCGGCTTCAGCAAGTGTGGCTAGGTGCAAGACATGTCCTGCACCTAGGCTACCTGGCGGTTACCTAACGCCGGGTAATCAAATAAGTGAATAACGAAGTCGGGAACCACACCTGGCTTCGCCAAGCTACGGGGGTTGAAGCATTCAAAGAGTGTGTTCAGCCCCCGTTTGATGTCAGGGAATTACCGCGGAATCACTGCGATTGACACCCCCCTTGTGGACGGTGCTAGTGTTTCCCTAATATTTGAGTAGGGAGGTTGTTATGGAAGGCAAAGCTTATATCGAAATCGTCTACTGCGTAGGGTGAGGGTACTTCCCGCAAGCGGCTTGGATAGCCGCTGAGATGTTCGGAGAGGCCGGCAACCAGATAGCCATCACCATGACTGGATGAGAGACGGTACTTGCACGTCTTCCAGGATTCCCAACTCGCAGGAGTAGCCGTTTTCGCGGTCGTTCTGGCATAATAGGCCCGTCCAGAAAATCCAACGGCTTATGGCGCACTCATGCCTAGCCGTACAAAACAGGTCAAGGAGGATGGCATGGTGGTGGAAGCGACGTACGACCGAAGTGTTCAAGATGTAGGCAATATCCTGCTGATGGAGCACGTGAACGTTCTGGTTCCAGAGCAGCAGACGGCAATCAACTTCTATATCTCAGGGCTTGGCCTCACTAGAGATCCCTACATGATGGTGGGTCAGGACAACCTCTGGGCTAACGCAGGGAAGCAGCAGTTTCACCTGCCCACGCGAGGCCAACAGGTGCTACGAGGCCATATCGGCATGGAAATGCAGGACATGGACGGCCTAAAAGCCCGTCTGGCGGCGGTTAAGCCCCTGCTGGAGAACACACAGTACGCTTACTACCTGGAAGGGGACGCTGTGGCGGTCACCGGGCCGTGGGGCAACAAGTTCCTCTGCCGTCAGGGAACTACAGATGGAAACGAGATGCCCGTGGGCATCCGCTACGTGGAGTTCACTGTTCCCATGGGCACCGCTCCGGGTATAGCGCGGTTCTACAACGAAATCATCCAAGCACCAGCGTTGGTGAAGGACGAGGCAGCGGGGAACGTGGCACGCGTCAGGATGGGCCTGAGCCAGGAACTACGGTTCCGCGAGACATCGGCAGCACTGGCCCCGTACGATGGCCACCACATTGCGCTGTACATCTCCAACTTCTCCGGGCCACACGCGTTCCTCAAGGAGCGTGGGTTGATAACAGAAGAGACCAACGACTACCAATACCGATTCCAGGACATCATTGACCTGGACACCGGCGAAAAGCTCTTTGAGATTGAACATGAGGTCCGTAGCGCCACCCACCCCATGTTCCAGCGGCCTCTGGTGAACCGGAACCCGGCCCAGAACTTACAAAACTATCTCTTTGGGCGAGATGCTCTAGTCCTCTAATCAAGTAGGTCAGGGAAGGAATAACCATGAGTGAGTCAGGGATTACCGTACGACAGGGCGAGGAGGGTTCTCGTCTGGAGATTGAATGCCCCCACCAAAGCGGTGTACTGTACACCGTTCCAGGTGAGGCATCATGGGTGTGCTCCAAGGAGTTGATTCATGCCCACTCACTGGCAGGGTTCATGCGAGAACTGGTGAAGATGGATCTGCCACAGGTGAACGCAATCATGCAACGCTGGGGCGTCTACTACCGGCAACGGCCAGTGGCCGCTGATGGCGAAAACGAACCTGACGAAACTACGGTTGAGCAGGCGGTATAGTCCCTACGGTTAGCCAGCAAATAAAAGAGAGCGCCCCGATTAATCGGGGCGCTCTCTTTTATAGTATCAACGAGTTGGGTTATCCGGGAACGATGTCCCTATTCATCCGCTCCACTGGCATGCGATGTTGCAGCGGCCGGAGTGGTGGCGCCACTAGCAGCAGAAGCGGCAGCGGCTTTACGAGAAGCATCATCTTCCCAGTAAAAGGCATTATCAGGGGAGTTCCGGAACTCACGGTCTTGACCGCACAGTTTACAGCGACCTTGGCTTAAAGGTCCTGCCGGAGTATCTATGACCCAGTGATGGGCACAAGTTATAGTAGTAATTGTCGTACTGGAAGCATCTATCACAGCTTCTTGCTCGGAACTCATTTCAGCCTTCTTCATTCATGTTTCAAAATCAGAAATTATACTTTGGCACACGATTTCGTCTTTGTCAAGCTTTTTGTAGAATAAACAGCATTTAACATTAAAATAAATTTTATTCTTTGACACGCTTATTTTCTGCATCTACAATTAGGCCTTCTCCTCAGGTATTAATCCCAAAAGGATGATTGATATGGAAGGAACACGACTTGGAATCCTGACGCTGTTGCAGCGTCAACCAGCTACGGTAGACCAATTGAGCACCGAGCTTGGTCTGGCTGCTGCAACGGTTCGTCGCCACTTGGACATCCTCCAACGGGATCGATTCGTTTCGTTCCAGGCAGTGCGAAGGAAGCAGGGCCGACCGGAACACGCCTTCTCCCTCACTGAAAAGGGGCATGAATTGATGCCAAGGCGCTACCATCTCCTGCTGCAACGCGTACTTCAGAGCCTTGACGGCGCGGAGAGCGGTGCCTCCCAAGCCCTGTTGGCCGACATTGCGCACCTCATGGTGACAGAGTACCGTTCTCGGCTCCGGGAGCGACCCGAGGACGACCCTATGCGTTTGTTGGGGCTGATCCTGGAAGCGGAGCAGTTTGCCCCAGAGCTGGAGCTCCATGCCGATGGCATCCACATCACCCTTGGCAACTGCCCTTACCGCGGCGTAGCCAACGAGAGTTCCGCCGTCTGCGCCCTTGACCATCACCTTATCTCCGAGGTTCTGGGAACTCCCATTATCAACACCTCCAGAATCAACCTTGGCAATCATCTCTGTACGTACGACGCCACTTTCCAGCAAACATTAATCAGTTCTGTACAAGCTACAACGCCAGAATAGCGCGGAAGGTAGTATCTCTCCGAGGGAAATTGCACCTAAAAGACCGATATGGCTTGAACAGTCGTACTATCGTGTGCACTATCCGCTCTTCACCATGTTCAGTGAACGAGACCCGCCTGCGCGATGAGACATTCCGTTGTTCTTGTAGAGAAGCGGTGGCTGACCACTGCTGGTTCATAGGGAAAATATTAGCTTTTGAAGAGGGTTCTAGCTTTTGCGTTTCTATGAGGTCTAGAGTAAAATTAAGCTGGAAGGCTGCTGCGAGGAATAGCCTTTTCACGGAGGATTCATGAGCCCAAAGTTATTACGAAATAGTTTTATTTATGTCATTATCGCCGTGGCGGCTATTGCCATGTTCTTCACGTTCGTCCAACCCAGCTACGGCTCAAACGATATCCCCATAAGTGAAGTGGTAGAACTAGCCAAATCAGAACAACTTCAGACAATTGAAATTAGCGGTGATGACCTAACCATCACCACAATCGCAGGAGCTATATTCAAGTCTCGCAAAGAAGAGGGTTCCAGCCTGGTGGAAACCCTGGAACGGGCCGATATCGACACCACTGCCACAGGACTTGAGATTGTCATCAAAGGTGGTGGATTTGGCAGCGTCTTTGGCATACTTCTAGGCCTCTTGCCCTTGGTTTTCTTCGGCGCTCTCCTCTTATTCATGATGAAGCAGGCTCAGGGCTCCGGCTCCCAAACCATGAATTTTGGGCGCAGCAAGGCGCGAGTAGTCATGGCAAACCGCCCAACGGTGGCCTTTGCCGATGTAGCGGGAGAGGACGAGGCCAAGGAAGAGCTGACTGAGGTTGTGGAGTTCCTGAAGTTCCCAGAGCGGTTCACTTCTCTTGGTGCCCATGTACCTAGAGGCGTGCTGCTGGCAGGCCCCCCAGGCACAGGGAAGACGCTGCTTGCCAAGGCTGTAGCTGGGGAGGCAGAGGTACCCTTCTTCTCCATCAGCGGGTCTGAATTTGTTGAGATGTTTGTAGGTGTGGGCGCTTCCCGCGTCCGTGACTTGTTTGATCAGGCAAAGCGCAACGCCCCCTGCATTATTTTCATTGATGAGATTGATGCAGTTGGACGTCACCGCGGCGCAGGCTTGGGCGGCGGACACGATGAGCGTGAGCAGACGCTAAACCAAATATTAGTAGAAATGGACGGGTTTGATAGCAGCGTCAATGTCATTGTGCTGGCAGCTACCAACCGCCCAGACATCCTAGACCCGGCTCTTTTGCGGCCTGGTAGATTTGACCGACGTGTGGTTCTAGACCTACCGGATGTCCTTGGGCGAACCGCCATTCTCATGGTGCATGCCAAAGGCAAACCTCTGGACAAAGATGCGGACTTAGAGGTCATCTCCAAGCAGACGCCGGGATTCAGCGGAGCTGATTTGGCCAATTTGGTCAATGAAGCAGCTATCCTAACCGGCCGCGCCCGCAAGAAAGCCATAGGCGCCAAAGAGTTTGCGGAGGCTATTGATAGAAGCATAGCGGGGCCAGAGAAGAAAAGCCGCGTATTCTCCCTACACGAAAAAGAGGTTACCGCGTACCACGAAGCAGGGCATGCTTTGGTCGCTAACGTGCTCGTCAACGCAGACCCTGTGCAGAAAATTTCTGTGGTGGCTCGCGGCAACATGGGCGGATACACTCGCTTGTTGCCGGAAGAAGACCGTCACCTTTGGACAAAGGCTCAATTCAAAGACATGCTGGCAGTATCAATGGGTGGTCGCGTATCGGAGGAGTTAATCTTTGTGGACGTGACCACAGGTGCCAGCAATGACCTGGAAAACGCGACGCACATCGCCAGACAGATGGTCACTCGATACGGCATGAGCGACAAGCTCGGGCCTCGAACGTTCGGTAAGCGTGAAGAGATGGTGTTCTTGGGCCGAGAGATTTCTGAGCAGCGGGACTACAGTGACAGTATTGCCGAGGTCATTGACGCCGAGGTTCAAGCCTTGGTAGAGGAAGCCTACGCAATTGCGAAACAGACGTTAATAGAATCTAATGACAAACTCCATCAGATTGCTCAATACCTCATTGAAAATGAGACCGTAGAGGGAGCAAAACTGGCAACGCTGTTCGATTCAGAAGCGCCAACAGGGGCCGTAGCTCCCAGTAGTCCTGCAGGAACAGTGTTAGCCGTTGAGGAAAAACCCAAGGCTAAGAGTCCAGCCAGGAAGCCACGAGCGCCTAAGGGTAGCTCTTCCGGGCCAAATCCTGCGCCAGCTCCTGCCGCCTAAAACGATAATTTATCCATAGTTACGTTACCCCCGGACTCAGACCCTTTTAACGGGTTCCATCCTGGGAGGCGTAGGGACTTTAAAATCTCCTAGGGGGTAAGATGCCCACGCAGACAACTCTTCATAGTTTTGCGTCATTAGAAGAGTTATGGAACTCATTAGTCCCGGACTGTGGTGTTAAATCGTTCTTCCTTTCTCACGATTGGCAACGATTGTGGTGGGACAGCTTTGGCGAAGGCAGGGAACTCCTGCTACTTGCCTTCCATCAGGCCAGTGAAAACCTTGGCATTGCCCCACTACAGCGTCAGGATGATGTAGTTTCATTCCTTGGCGATACTGACCTCTTTGATTTCCATGACTTCATCATCCCCCAGGGCAAAGAAGCAGCTTTCTACCCTATCCTTGAGGACTATCTGACCTCCCAGCCCTGGCAGCAGCTCTATTTCCCCTCGCTCTCCCACACATCTCCCACGTTGGAATATCTACCCCAGATGGCAGAACGTCAGGGTTGGAAATGCCAGGTAGAACAAGAGGACGTTTCTCCAACACTTATCCTGCCAGAGGATTGGGATACGTATCTCTCCGGCCTTCGGAAGAAGGATCGCCATGAACTTCGAAGGAAGTTCCGGCGATTAGAGGGGGCAGAAGGCTTTGAGCCAAAGGTCTATACCAACCCCGAGGACGTTGCCAACAAGTTAGGCGCATTCTTTGATTTGATGCGCCAGAGCCGTGAAGAGAAACATCGGTTCCTGACCCCAGAACGGGAATCGTTCTTCCGAGCCATGGCGGTGGCGTTAGCCGAGGTTGGCGTTTTAGGCTTGTGGTTTTTGGAACAGAATGGAACCCCAGTATCTTCAGCCCTCTGCTTTGACTACTGTGGCCGCAGGCTGCTCTACAACAGCGGATTTGACCCGGCATTCGCAGAGCTAAGCGTTGGATTGCTCCTGAAGGCTACGTGCATTCAGGATGCCATTGAGCGGAAGCTGACTTCCTTTGAATTCTTGCGGGGTGACGAACCCTACAAATACCACCTGGGAGGGGTTGACCAGGTGGTCTATCAAATGACCGTCTCCAGGACTGCCTAACGTGCACAGAACAATGAAGAGAAAACAATTGGACGCTATCAGATGCGCATAGCCGTCATCTGCTATCACTCGTGCCCTATGGCCCGCCTTGGCGAACGAGACGCCGGCGGGATGAGCGTCTACATCCGTAGCTTGGCTCAAAGCTTGGGCCAACACGGCGTCCAGGTGGACGTTTTCGCCCGCCAGCACGATCCCCAAGACCCTCTCGTCGTAGCAATGGGGGAGGGTTCGCGCCTCATTCACGTTGAAGCTGGGCCTACAGTGGCACTGAAGACTGACATCCCTGAATATCTCCCTACGTTCATAGAAAACGTTCAGTCCTTTGTGGCCGAAGAGGGTACGGATTACGATTTAGTCCACAGTCATTACTGGCTATCCGGCCCAGCAGGCATTGCGCTTGCACAGACCTGGAACAAACCCCATGTCGCCACATTCCATACGCTGGCAGAGGTAAAGCGGCAAGCTCGTTCTGGCATAGAAGACCCCATAGAACGGAGTGCCACGGAGCGTTGGATTGCTGCTGAAACAGACGCTATCGTCGTTTCTGACGGCCATGAACGGGATTTCCTGGCTCGCCTATACGATGCTCCCCTTGAGAAGATTGCCGTAGTCCCAGGCGGTGTAGACATAGACCTCTTCCACCCCCGCAATCAAGACGAAGCTCGCACACGGTTGGGGCTCAATGGAGACAAGGTCATCCTCTGTGTAGGGAGACTGGATCCGCTGAAAGGCGTAGACCTGGCGCTGACATCGGCGGCGCTGTTGGAAGACCGAGAGCACATCAACATCGTTCTGGTGGGCGGTGACCTTGAAAAAGATCCAGAAGTTCAACGCTTGGCAGATTTGGTAGATGCCTTGGGCATTAGCGACCACGTCCGATTTGAGGGCGCTGTGCCTCACGACGAACTGCCCTGGTATTACAGCGCGGCAGATGTGCTGATGGTTCCCTCCTACTATGAAAGCTTTGGGTTGGTAGCCCTAGAGGCTATGGCCTGTGGCACGCCCGTGATAGCAGCAAGGGTTGGTGGCCTGCCATCTCTGGTCAGGGACGGAGAAACCGGGTACCTTGTGCCATGGCATTGCCCAGAGCCTTTTGCAGAACGGCTGGAAGTACTCTTGGCCCACGACGATCTCCGTGAGCATATGGGCCAAGCTGCTTACCAGCACGCGCAGGGGATGGCATGGGACGCAGTTGCCCAGCGCTTTATATCCCTGTATGAAGACCTGGTAACGAGGAGGCTGCAGCAAAGGAGGTTAGTATGACTACCGGAGATAAATCTCCCTCTCGGCTGATTAGAATCCGTGGGCACTTCAGAGCACATCTAGCCACTGGATTCCTGTTGTTCATCCCCCTTGTCCTCACCTACCTAATCCTGAGGTTTATCTGGAGTTACCTCTACGACGCATTGCTGCCGGTCTTCAACCTGGCAGAGGGCCAAGTCACGTACCCCGCTGGCATATACCTACAAGTTACTATTGTTGCTATTCTTGTGGTCTCCCTCTATATCCTAGGCTGGCTGGCCAGGACTGTGGTGGGGGTTCAGGTGGTTAACATCTGGCACAGGTCAATTGAGAGCATTCCCCTGGTGAAGGGTGTTTATCGGGTAATCCATCAAGTCACAAACATGTTCTCAGACACCAACCCTCTGTCAGGCAAACCGGTGGTGGTCTTGGAGTACCCTCGCCTGGGCATGTTGGCATTGGGGATAATCACAAGTCGCTTCATCATGCCGAACGGGGAAGAGTATCTGACGGTCTACATTCCCACAATCCCCATCCCAACATCCGGGTACATGGCCTTTGTGAAGGAAGAAGACGTGACGGAGACGAACATCACGTTCGACGAGGCCACACGAATCATCCTGTCAGGTGGCGTCTTATCAGAAGAGGTTACCAGCGCGCACTATAAACGTCGCGAGGCTAGCTAGCAGTAAGGGCGGCTTCATACCATTCCTGGCCGCCAGTTTTCACGAACCCCACAGACAGGTAGAGCTCCCTAGCAGCTGGATTGTCCCTATCCACAGTGAGTTCAACCACCCGGGAGCCTCGCTCCAGCAGTGATTGCATGCCAGAGAACAACACAGCCCTTCCCAGGCCTTTGCCCTGATGCTTGGGATGTACCCCCACCATCAACACGGAGCCCACTATGTGGGTCTCCTCGTCTGCTGTTTGTGTCCAGCAGTACCCTGCAACCTCGTCACCCGCCATAAGCAGCGCAACGCCACCGGGGTCTGATCGGCTCATGTTCACGCTATAGGCAACCTGCTCAACGGTATTGGGAGAAAAGCCCCACTGGGTGCTGAACGCAGCGTTCTGCACCCCTGTAAGGCCTGCTTCATCGCCAGACTGAAAGGGGCGGAAAGAAAATCCTTCCGGCAGGTTAGGCTCCGG
>CAVOCU010000015.1:0-32512 GCA_963694315.1 Dehalococcoidia bacterium
GGATACACTGCTCCTATGGGACGTAGTGCGTGGCATCGTTCTGGGAGTGATGACGCTGGTCATTGCCTCTTGTGGTGGCTCAGAGATCGAGAAAAATCAGACACTACCGACTGTTGCGCCAACCCAGATATCAATACCCAGTCCGGCCGCTGTGCCCACGGCCATCCATGTACCGACTCCAATACCCACTGCTGTGCCAGTACCAACGACGCCTCCACTGACTCCTTCTCCTACCTTTTAGGTACTGAGGCCGACACCGCTCCCGTCGACTACTCCTGTACCGCCGACGCCAATGCCGACGAACACGGTTGCATCCACGGCCGTGCCAGAGTCCTACACTGATGTCCATGAGACGCCCATCATCAACGGGCCGGACGGCCCTGCAGGCCCTGACCGTGGTAGCGTGTTTAAATCCCTGACTGTTCATCCAACTGACCCGGAGATCGTCGTCCTGGGCACTGAGCGTAACGGATTCGTCAGAAGCAATGACGGCGGTCTTACGTGGGAACGGTTGCGCGCTGGGATGCGATCGATCATCGGCGCATACTCCGAGATATGGGACATTGATATCTCGCCTAGAAACCCATCCGTCATCATTGCCGCCACGCTGGACTCACCGGGTCCCATTCTTGGCACCACTCCCACCGTTCATGCGGGCATTTACAAGAGCGTCGACGGTGGCCAGAACTGGATGCAACTGAACTGCGTGTTCACCACGTCCCGGGCAATCTCCGTGCGGTTCAATCCTGCAAACCCAGACATCGCAGTAGCTGGTCTTGAGGGCGGCGAGGCGTCGTACTCCGGCCTTGGTGGTGGTTACTACGGCGGTGGTATCTTCCGAACTGAGAACGGCGGGGAGTCATGGCAGCGCGTGGCTGTGGGAGAGAACGATGAACGCAACGGCTATCTTGTGATGACCGTTGTGCCCACAAGCCCTCCAACCTTTGCTACCTTTGGTATGAACGGCGAGGACCTCAGCCAGAACATCGGCTTCATCCGAAGCACGGATAACGGGGTGACCTGGGAGTTCTTTGACGATGAGCTTCGCAACAAACACATCGGCAGCTTCACCATATCATCGGACGGACAGACCATGTATGCCGATGAAGGTGGCGCATATTTCGGGTGGATATCCCGTGATGCAGGCGAGACGTGGACCCAAAGCGCTGTGGTGCAAGTCAACGGCCCCGTCGCTGTATCGCCGGTAGACCCTAACCTGATTGTCTTCGGCGGGTCCAACCAGATACGACGCTCCACAAACGGCTTTCAAATCGTGAACATCACGTTCACGGCCCCCTTGGCCATCCGCGAAATCGTCTTCGCCTCGTCTGACCCTACCATCGTGTACGCAGAGACGGACGGCTACATCTTGTATCGTAGCGACGATGCAGGAGCTACTTGGAGGCTTGTGGCCAGCGTCCGCGATGATGTTTTGAACGTGCAGCCTTAAGCAGGACTTGTCCTCCACCTATACTCCCTGACGGATACCGGTGAAACGTTTTAGGCGAATGTCTTTCCTTCCGGCTAGTCTCATGGCGTTCAGGGTATCAACAAACACCGTTAGGTGGCCGTGGGCACATGGAGCCAGGGCGCGCCCTGCCCGAAGCCTTCGATTGTGGTTTTTTTCACCCCTCTATGCTATATTTTGCCCAATAGGAAAGTGGTGGATTTAGCATGCTGGATGACTACTATCGCCAATACGGGCTGGTGCTCCTCCTTATAGGGGCCGCTGTTGCTGTGCCTTTGAGCATGGTGATGATGTCTCGCATGGCGCAGGTGCTCCACATTCGTCCCCACAAGCCAAGCGCTGTGAAGTCTGATATCTATGAGTGCGGTATGGAGACTATTGGCGGTAGGTGGGTTCAGTTCAACTTCCGCTACTACCTGTTCGCACTCCTCTTCCTCGTATTCGATGTGACGGCAATCTTCATCTACCCCTGGGCAATCAGGCTGCGAGACCTTGGCGGCGATGCGTTGCTGACCATGATGGCTTTTATAGGTATTCTGGCAATTGGTTGGGCCTACGCGTGGCGGAAGGGTGCGTTTGAGTGGAAGTAGGAATGCCAGGGGATGGACAGACATTGCGAGACACTACCTGGGAGATGGACAGGGCAGAGGGCCTGACCGTCAGCTCCATGAAGTCTACGCACACGGAGCAGTACCCAGAACCCCTTATTGAAGTACCGGACGACCTTCAGCGCAGCGTGATGGTCACTGCTCTAGATGAAATCATCAACTGGGGTCGCAAGTCTACCGTCTGGCCCCTCAGCTTTGGGCTAGCCTGCTGCGCTTTCGAGATGATGGCCAGCGCCATGGCTCGCTGGGACATTGCACGATTCGGCATGGAAGTGTTCAGAGCCACCCCTCGCCAGGCCGACCTGATGATTGTGGCTGGCACCGTGACCTGGAAGATGGCCCCTGCCATTGAGCGGATTTACGAGCAGATGGCAGAGCCCAAGTGGGTAATCTCTATGGGCGCTTGCGCTACCAGCGGAGGCCCTTACTACGAATCGTATAGTGTGGTGCCCGGCGTGAACCGGATTATTCCCGTGGATGTGTACGTTCCTGGATGCCCACCTCGGCCGGACGCTCTGCTCTATGGGGTGATGCAGCTCCACGAGAAGATTAAGCAGTACAGCCTGTCCCACCACCCTGCGGGTTCCTGATGACAACGCAGTTGCAAGGGGCAGATATCGGCCAACGCCTTCAAGGTGCGTTCCCTAACGCCGTGACTGCTTGGGGCGATGACGAGGTTCGTGTTCAATCGGACACCATCGTGGAGATTTGCCAGTACCTGAAAGACACCCCTGACCTCAAAATGGATTACCTGTCATCTATAACAGGCGTGGACTACGTGGAGTCGTTCGAGGTCGTGTACCACCTGACGTCGCTGACCCACAACCACAGCCTGGTGCTGAAGACCACGCTCTACGGCAGGGACGATGTAGCATTGCCCTCTGTCATAGGTGTGTGGAAGGGCGCTGACCTCCAGGAGCGCGAGGTCTGGGACCTCATGGGCATAGGGTTCACCGGCCACCCAAACATGAAGCGGATATTGACGTGGGAAGGCTTTCCTGGCCACCCACTGCGTAAGGACCATCTCGGCGGCTAGCAGGGCTTGCCCTGCTAGAGGGTTATCAAGACTGGTAGACGATTAGTAGTTAACGGAGGCGATTGTGGCTCTGCCATCAGAGTCTATAACCATCAACCTGGGCCCCCAGCACCCCAGCACGCACGGGGTGTTTCGACTTCGCGTCACCCTTGACGGAGAGGTTATCCAGGATATTGAGCCCATCTTCGGCTATCTGCACCGTGGGACTGAGAAACTGGCCGAGGAACGCAGCTACACCCAGATTGTCACGCTCACAGACCGATTGGACTACACCTCTTCCATGATTAATAACCAGGCGTATGTGCTGGCTACTGAAAAGCTGGCCGGTCTGGAAGTGCCTGAGCGGGGCCAGTACCTGAGGGTGCTGACGGCGGAACTTCAGCGCGTTGCCAGCCACCTCATGGGTATCGGGTTCTTCTTGCAGGACTTGGGTGCTATGGGCACGCCGTTGATGTACTGCTTCAGGGAGCGAGAGCGCATCCTAGACCTCTTTGAGATGGTGTGCGGGGCCAGAGTCACTGTGAGCTACATGCGCCCTGGCGGGGTGAATCAGGATCCGCCACCGGAGTTCTGGCCTGGCCTGAAGGAGTTGCTATCAGACCTCCCCCACTACATAGATGAGCTTGAACGACTGATTAATGAGAATGAGATTGTTCTAGCCCGTACAAAGGGCATTGGGGTGTTGTCCCGTGAATTGGCGATAGACAGCTCCATTAGTGGCCCCAACCTCCGGGCGTCCGGCGTTGCGTGGGATCTGCGTAAGGCAGACCCCTATGATGTGTACGATCGGATGGACTTTGACATCCCTGTAGGCTCCAACGGCGATAGCTATGACCGGTTCCTGGTACGGGTGATGGAGATTCACCAGAGCCTTCGTATTGTGGAGCAGTGCTCCAAGGATATTCCTGACGGCCCGGTGCGTGCCGATGTCCCCTACTTCTTCAGGCCACCAGCCGGGGATGCTTACGCCCATGTGGAAGCATCCAAGGGTGAGCTTGGGTTTTATCTTGTCAGCGACGACGGCATTGCCCCGTACCGATGCAAGATACGAGCACCCTCCTTTATCAACCTGACGGCGTTGACGGAGATGCTGTTGGGCTGGAAGGTGGCTGACCTTATGGTCATCTTTGGGAGCCTTGACGTGAATATGGGGGAGGTCGACAGATAGCTGTGGATTCTTCCTTCGATAAGAACGCGCTGTTCTCCACCCTCAACGATTTCTATTTAGGCTTACTGCCGGATAGCTTGAGTTGGGCTGCGTTTTTGGGAACAGGGTTGACCATCGTGTTCATATTGGTGAACGCGGTGCTGATGCTGACGGCATTTGGAACGTATATGGAACGTCGAGTGTTGGGTCGCTTCCAGACGCGATTGGGACCAAACCGGGTGGGCCCCTTCGGCCTATTACAGCCCTTGGCGGATTTGCTTAAGTTGATTATGAAGGAAGACCTGCGGCCCCTTATGGCAGATAGGCTCACCTTCTTCCTTGCCCCTGTGCTTATGGTCACATCGATGCTTGTGGTGGTAGCTGTGGTGCCCTTTGGGAGTGATTCGTTCCTGGCGGACTTGAACATTGGTGTGCTCTACCTGGTTGGCATACCAACCATCGCCACGGTGTCGATGTTCCTTGGTGGTTGGGGCTCCGGCAACCGATTCGCGCTGCTAGGCGCCGCACGTGCCGTGGCTATGCTCATCAGCTATGAAGTCCCCATGATTATTTCCCTTGCTGGAATCCTGATCTTAGCCGGAAGTATGTCATTGGTGGACGTGGTGGAGGCCCAGCGATTGCCCTTCATCCTGCTTCAGCCCATGGCATTCTTCGTATTTTTGATAGCGGCTTCGGCAGAGATGAATCGCTCTCCGTTCGACCTGATGGAAGCGGAGTCCGAGTTGACGGCGGGGTTTCATACGGAGTTTAGCGGCATGCGGTTCGGGCTTCTACAGCTTGCAGAGTTCGGCGAGGTGGTCGTCACATCCGCCATCTTGGCCACGCTCTTCCTTAGAGGGTGGGAGAACCCCTTCATCCCCGCAGACTGGTCGCAGGTGCTTCCGCCACAGGTGTGGCTCATAGGGAAAATATTGTTCTTCATGTTGATATTTACGTGGATACGAGCCACGCTTCCCCGTATGCGGATTGATCAGGTGATGGCCTTTGCCTGGAAGGTGCTCTTCCCGTTGGCTGTCATCAACATGTTTGTCACGGCCGCTCTAGTAGTGGCATGGCCAGAACCGACATATACACAGTTATGGGCCATTGCTGGTATTAACTGGGTTGTAGCTATCGGGTGTCTGATTGGGTTCAGCCTAGCTTTGGACAAGCATCGCAAGAACCCAACAGCCTCTGTGCAGCTAGTGAAGATACCAACGGAGGTGGCATGATGGCCTACGGACTTGGTATAGCCAAGGGGATGATGGTTACGCTGCTGAACCTGACCCGGAAGCCGGTAACGGTGCAGTACCCTGAGCAGCGCGTAACGCAGAACCCTCGCTTTCGCGGCGAGGACTTTGTCTGGTACGAGGAACGGTGTACTGGCTGTGCCAGTTGTGCCAAATATTGCCCCCAGGGCATTATCAAGATTGTGACCGCCCCCAGTGGTGAGCAGACCCAGGAGGGCGAGACGTACAAGATTGAGACCTTTGACATTGAGATAGCCCGATGCATGTTCTGCGGTCTCTGCGTGGAGGCATGCCCCTACGATGCCCTGCACATGGGCACAGGTTTTGAGCGAGCTAAGCCTCGCAGATCTGACCTTGTCATCACCGTTGAAGAATTGAGGGCATCGGCCAAACGACCCAGCACCTGGTTCAGGCCCCAACTCCAGAATCGCGGATACGACCCAGCCAAGGGCGAAGAGGTTCCCTGGCAGGAGGCTGGTCGTGAGTCCACGGTGGCTCCGACCTACGACGATATGCTCAAGCGATGGGTGGAGGGCCGATGACCGGAGGGATTGAAGAGTCAGGCGTTTTCACCGTTATCTGGTGGGTCATTGCCACACTGACGGTACTTTCCGCGTTGCTGGTGGTGTACCTCCAGGATTTGGTGAAAGCGGCTATGGCTTTGATTGGCACGTTCCTGGGCATTGCAGGGCTTTTCGTGATGCTCAATGCAGAGTTCCTGGCGGTGGTGCAGGTGCTGGTCTATGCCGGCGCCATCTCTATCCTGCTGATCTTCGGCATCATGATGGTTCGGGACACCCAAAGGGGCAGCCCGGCCAACAGCCTGCGTATTCCTGCCCTTGTTCTTGGCGCAGCGTTTGTGGGTATCATCGCGTTCGTGGTGATGGACACGCAGTGGAACTCGTTGGGAGATGCTGTCCTCTCTGCTGAAGCTCAGACAGGGGTTGAAGGGGTATTTAGCGATAGCCCGCGGGTCATTGGCGGTCTGTTATTTCGAGAGTTCGTGCTTCCCCTGGAGGCTGCTGCGCTGCTGCTGACGGCGACGTTGGTGGGAGCCATTGCGCTGGTGAAGGGGGAGTAGATGATAGGACTAGAACATTTCCTCATCCTCTCCGCCGTGCTCTTTAGCATCGGGTTATACGGCGCGCTGACCAGGAGCAATGCCATTGCAGTGCTGATGTCCATCGAGTTGCTGTTCAATGCGGTCAACGTGGCGGTTGTGGGTGTGGCCCGGTACACAACGCCCTTTGGTTTGAACGCCGAGAATGTGGATATGCTGTTGACGGGTCAGGTCTTTGCCTTGTTTATTGTGACGGTGGCTGCTGCCGAGGTAGCTTTAGGTCTAGCAATTGTCATCACGATGTATCGAAATCAGGGATCGGTGGACGTTGGTGAGGCCAACACCATGCGCCGCTAACCAGGGCCAGGCCCTGGACCCGGAGTACGGGCTTAATTCGTTTGGGGAGTCCAGAGGGGTTCCCCTCTGGCAAAAGGGCCGGAGAATGTGTCCCCGGTAATATGTGCCCCCGGCTATACGGAGACCCGGTCTAAAGGAATCGTATGTGGGTTGAGTTCAAAAAAATTCCTAGCTTAATGATGGCAGAGATGTGGAAGGACACCTTTGAGTCTGAAGGTTTGCCCAGCCGTATCCTGCCTGAGGGCAACATCTTGGGTTGGAGTGAGACTGTCCCTTTCATTGTGTATGTACCCAAAGGCCGTGAACACGTGGCCGAAGAGATACTGAGGAAACTGTAGTATGTGGGAAGGCGCAGCCTGGGCTATCTTCTTTCTTCCCCTGGCCTCATTTGTTCTTATTGGCCTGGTGATACGGCCTTTCTTGAACAATCACAGTGAGCTTGCAGGCTATCTCACTATCGCCGCTATTGGCGGAGCGTTAGTGCTTTCGCTATGGGCGCTGAAAGCGACTACGGGCCACGACGGCGATGTTGGCTATGCGTCCCACGAATGGCTGACTGTCGGTAACATGGAAATACGCGTTGGCATCCTCATGAACTCACTGACGGCCATCATGCTGGTGGTGGTCACGGGCGTAAGCCTGGCGGTGCAGATATATTCCCAGGCCTACATGAAGGGTGACCCTGGCTACGCGCGCTACTACGCTTATATGTCGTTGTTCACGGCGTCCATGCTGGGGCTCGTGCTTGCCAGCAGCATCCTGCAGATGTTCGTGTTCTGGGAATTGGTTGGCCTCTCGTCGTACCTACTCATCGGGTTCTGGTACCATCGGCCCTCGGCGGCAAGAGCGGCAATGAAGGCCTTTCTGGTGACACGCCTCGGTGATCTTGGTTTTCTCATTGCAATCCTGTATCTCTTTTCCCATCAGGGGCTCTTTAATAACTCTGGTCTGAATGCATTTGACATCCGTGACGTCTATGCAGCTGTGGGTGCAGGCTTGCTTGGTACAACGGCTGTCACATGGTTGGCCGTTGGGTTCTTTGCGGGTGCTGTAGGCAAATCGGCACAGTTCCCGTTGCACGTCTGGCTCCCAGACGCTATGGAAGGCCCCACTCCCGTCAGCGCGCTAATCCACGCAGCCACAATGGTTGCCGCGGGCGTGTTCCTGGTAGCAAGGCTGTTCCCGATCTTTGAGGCGTCTGAATCTGCAATGAATCTGGTGGCGATTACCGGCGGCGTAACAGCGGTCTTTGCGGCAACGATGGCCATGACCAGCAATGACATCAAGCGAGTGGTGGCGTACTCCACCATCAGCCAGCTTGGCTACATGATGCTTGCCCTGGGTATTGGCGCGTACACTGCGGCGGTGTTCCACCTGTTTAATCACGCGTTCTTCAAGGCGCTGTTGTTCCTGGGTGCCGGTAGCGTTAACCACGTTGCAGGCACCTTTGACATGAGGTTTATGGGCGGCCTGCGCAAGGTGCAGCCATGGACGTACGGCATGTTTGTTGTAGCGGCGTTGAGCCTTGCCGGGGTTTTCCCCTTGGCCGGGTTCTGGAGCAAGGACGAGATTCTGGCGGAGGCGTTCCATAACGGCGACGTTGTAAGTAGAGTGGTGTTCGTCCTTGCGATGGCTGCCGTGTTCATGACGGCCTTCTACATCTTCAGAGCGTTGTTCATGACCTTCCACGGCGAGTTCCGTGGCGGCGTTGGGCAGAAAGCCGAGGAGGCTGCGCTGCCCGATAGCGAAATGGTGCTGACTGCCGACGAAGAAGAGAAGATTGCAGAAGGCGGCCACGCGCATATGGCGGAATCACCGCTGGTGATGGTGCTGCCAATGGGCGCCCTGGCGGTGCTGGCAGTAGTCTCCGGCTTTGTTGCGAACGCGCCTTTCAAGTTACTGACCATCCCAAAGCACTGGATTAGAGAGTTCCTGGTTGCGCCACTGGGCCACCCGGAGCCCGCTGAGTTCATCGGGTGGGTAGCAGTGCTATCCATTGTGCTGGCTCTTGCAGGTGTGGGGTTGGCCTGGGCTGTGTATGGCGCAAAGAAGATTGCTCCGGAGCAAGTGACCTACCGGCCGCTCTATCAGCTGACGATGCGCAAGTATTACATGGACGACCTGTATGAACGGTTCATCGTCGGTCAGGTCTTCTATCGGTATGGTGCCGGCCTGCTGGACTGGTTCGATAAGGTTTTCGTCGATGGCGTTTCCGATAACATCGGCTGGTTCGGGAGAAACATTGGGCGCGGTGTATCTGCCATTCAGAACGGGCAGGTGCAGGCGTACGGTACTGCTTTCACCGTTGGCACAGGGGTTATCTTACTGGTGTACTTGATGAGGTAACTCGGGGAGCCCAGAGGGGATCCCCTCTGGGCTCCCCGACTAAGGACAACAGTGTTTGGTAATGGTCGGAATGAATATATGAGGGAGACGGTGACAGAAACCATTAGGGCAGAGCGGCAACAATGCTAACGGCTACGGTCTTTTTGCCGTTGGCCGGCGCTATCGCCATCATGGTGCTTCTTGGGAATAACCCAAGGGGCGTGAAGTGGTTTGCGGCGGCCATCGGTATCGCCGAATTCGTGCTGTCCATCATCGTCTTTGTGAAGTATGACTCTGCTGTTGGCGGGTTCCAGCTTGCTGAGCGCTTCGACTGGATTCCGCTGATGGATATCCAGTACCACCTGGCGATAGACGGTCTGAGTGCGCCATTAATCCTGCTGACCGGCCTTCTGGGTCTGGCGGCCATCTACAGCTCATGGAGCGTTGCCACTCGACACAAGGAGTACTTTGCCTGGTTGCTAGTGCTCCAAACAGCAGTGATGGGTGTCTTTGCCGCCCAGGACTTCATCCTCTTCTTCATCTTTTGGGAATTAGAGTTAATCCCGATGTTCTTCCTCATCTCGATATGGGGCAGCGGACGTAAAGAGTACTCGGCAATGAAGTTCCTGTTGTTCACGTTCACTGGCAGCGCGTTCATGCTGGTGGGGTTGTTGACAGTGTTCTTCTCTGTGAACACCTTTGATATGACCCAGCTTGTTGAGATGGATTTGAACAACCTCATATTACCTAGCCAATTAGTGTTCGCTTTCTTCTTCATAGGATTTGCTATCAAACTGCCTATTTGGCCCGTCCATACATGGCTTCCAGACGCCCATACCGATGCGCCCACGGCGGTCAGTGTGATGCTGGCTGGAGTGCTGTTGAAGATGGGCGGATACGGCCTCATCCGTATCAATGTTTCCATGTTCCCGGACGTGGCGGTGGATGCGGCGGTGCCCATGGCCATCCTGGCCGTGATCAGCATCATCTACGGGGCGATGATTACCTTCCGTCAGAGCGACCTCAAGCGATTGGTGGCCAACAGCAGCGTAAGCCATATGGGATTTGTATTGCTGGGCATCTCGTCAATTGGTGCAACGGCAGGAAACTTGTCACCCATTGGCCTGACTGGCGCTGCAATGCAGATGTTCACCCACGGCACCATCACCGGGCTGCTCTTCGTCATGGTTGGTGTGGTGTACGACAAAGCGCACACGCGCCACGTCCCTGACCTGGGAGGGTTGGCTACCAGGATGCCCATTGCCGCTGTGGCATTCATCGTTGCCGGGCTGGCCTCTCTTGGACTTCCTGGCACCAGCGGCTTTGCGGCGGAGATTATGATATTTTTGGGCACGTTCCCAGCCTACGGAGCCATTACGGCGTTGGCCACGGTGGGTGTGCTTCTGGCAGCGGGCTATGTGTTGTGGATGGTGCAACGGACGTTGTTCGGGCCGCAGCGTGAACGCTGGGAGTATCTGACCGATGTCTCAGCGGTGGAAGCAGTAGCTCCTGTGTTACTGATGGCAGCGATTCTCATAGTGGGCGTCTATCCTGCCATTGTGAGCGACGTATTCAGGTCTGGCATCAACGATCTGTTTCCGAGGTTGATGGAATGACGAACATACAAGGGGAAGCATGAGCCCTCACGATATCTATTTGCTTTCGCCGGAAATCAGCTTGGCCGCTGTGGCTTTCATGGTGGTGATAGCTGATATGGTCAATGGCCCTAAGCGCCTCGTAACGGGTACGGCGGTGATTGGCCTGGCCATTCCTCTTTTGTTTACCGTCCTGCTCTGGGGCGAGGTTTCCGATTGGTGGAGCCTGTTGGATCCGCAAATTGGTGAGCAAGTTGGCTATTCCCTGCCCGCCCTTTACGGCACGCTGGCCGTGGACAGATTTGCGCTGTTCTTCAAGTTCCTCTTCATTGGTAGCGTCGGCCTTGTGCTCCTGTCCTCCTACGGCTACGTGGAACGATTTGCAGAACGTCGAAGTGAGTTTCACGTCCTGATCATGCTCTCCGCTGTTGGCATGATGCTGATGGCTGCGGGTACAGAACTCATCACCCTGTATGTAGCCCTTGAACTAGCTACGCTGCCCCTGGTGGCGCTGGCTGCCTTTGGCGGTGATAGACGCTCGTCAGAGGCGGGGTTGAAGTACCTGGTGCTTGGTGCCATAGCGTCGGCCGTGCTGCTTTATGGCATGACTCTGACCTTTGCGTTCACAGGCAGCACTAACCTTGAATCGATGGCCCTTGTCATAGGTCAGGCAGCAGCAGGCACCACTGGCGATTTCGGTGGCCCGTTGCTGGCCGTAGGAATCGTGCTGCTGGTGGCGGGCTTTGGGTTCAAGATTGCTGCAGTGCCGTTCCACGGATGGGTGCCGGACGTGTACGAGGGTTCGCCACTTCCGGTCACCGCCTTCCTCTCTGTGGCCAGCAAGGCGGCTGGGTTTGCGGTCATCATCCGAGTTTTCTTTACGGCATTTGAATCCCTGGAAATAGACTGGTCACTCCTCTTTGCGGTGATAGCCGCAGTGTCCATGACCATTGGTAACCTGGTGGCCATCGCCCAGACCAACGTGAAGCGGATGCTGGCCTACAGCACCATTGCCCATGCGGGATACATGCTGGTGGGGCTGGCGGCTGTGGCGTCACGGACGGTAGACGGTGTCTCCATAGGTTCTGAGACGTTGCTCTTCTATCTTGGCGGCTACGCAGTGACCAACCTTGCAGCCTTCTTCGCGATAATGGCCATCATGGAACGTACCCGTAGTGAGCTTATCGAGAGCTTTGCGGGTATGAGCCAACGGGCGCCGTGGTTGGCCCTGGCGCTTTCTGTGGCGCTTCTGTCACTTACGGGCATCCCGCCCACCGTGGGGTTCATGGCCAAGTTGTTCGTGTTCGGCGCTGCCATCAAGGCTGACCTAGCATGGTTGGTGGCCATTGGCGCGGTGAACAGCGTCATTTCTGCATACTTCTACTTGCGGGTAATCCGTGTGATGTATCTCGCCGAGGCTACGGACGATGCGAAAGCTCCCCGGGTGCTCTCGTTGGATGTTTCTGTGGCTGTAACAGCCGTGGCGGTCATTGTGCTGGGTGTGTGGCCGCAGGGGTTGCTTGAAATAGCCAACCGAGCTGTCGAACGGATTTTTTAGCTCCCTAACGCCGACCCTGGTCGCTTACTACTATCGCTGCCGTGATATGCTATGCGCATAGCAGTTTCCACACAAAATACCACTATCTAGGAGCCTCCAAACGTTATGGCAGATAACCAACAAGTCGGGGTCATCTACAGTCCCTGGGTTACAGAGGCTGAGCCCCTGGCAAAGACCCTTGTAGAAGCTTTGAGTAAGAGCCATAAGCCGTGGGTATGCTCTGTTCTGGAGCTGGACGAAAACGCGGAAATGGCCAAACGCTGCTCAACCTTCGTCACTATCGGTGGTGATGGCACAATCCTCCGCACTGTGAGATTGGCCGCACCTGTCGGTATTCCCATTGTTGGGGTGAACCTGGGACGGGTTGGGTTTATGGCGGAGCTGCCCGCTGAGGAAGCAGTTGACCGCATCAACTCCTTTGCCAGCGGCGAGGGGTGGGTGGAAGAGCGAACCATGCTGGAGGCTCAAGTACTGCCCGTACAGCAGACTTCAGACAAGCTGCTGAGCTACACCGGCCTCAACGATGCTGTTGTCAGTCGAACCAAGCCCTCGCGCATGGTCTATGTTGAAGTCCGTGTTGATGACTACTCCCTTGCTGCATACGCAGCAGATGCTGTAATCGTATCTACTGCTACTGGCAGCACGGGGTACGCCCTGGGCGCTGGTGGCCCCATCCTCTACGCAGAGTCTACGTCCTTGCTGGTGCAGCCTGTGGTGCCGCAGCTTGCTGATAGCGCTGCAATAGTGCTCCATCCTGGTGCGGTAGTAGAGATTGAAATAGAAGCGGATCAGGATGCCATGGTCAGTGTGGACGGTTACATGGATTTGGACCTCTCACCTGGTGATACTGTCCGCGTTAAGGAAGGCCCCCACAAGGCTCGGTTCCTACGCCAGGGCTCTCCACACAGACTCCCGCTTGCCTTGTCGCGAAGACTCAGCTCCATCAGGCGACAGCGGTCTGGCGATACTAACCCGGCCGGTTAGGTAGAGAATAGAGGGAGATAACCTGTGGCAAAACAGGAACGTATCAGTAGTGAACGCGTCTATGAAGGTGCGTTTTTTAATGTGCGGAGAGACCGGATTAGGGTAAACAAGGACACAGGCCCGGTTGAAGCTGTTGTAGAGGTTGTTGAGCAGGTGCCTGCGGTGGTGCTGGTTCCTGTGGACGCAGAGGGAAACGTGTTGTTGGTGCGCCAGTATCGGTGGGCAATAGAGTCCCTACTCCTGGAAGCTCCGGCCGGCAAATTGGAACAGGGAGAGGAACCAGAGCAGGGAGCGCATCGTGAGTTGCGGGAGGAGACCGGCCACGCTGCTGGCCGACTCCTGCGCATGGGTGGCTTCTGGATGGCTCCTGGCTACTCCACGCAGTACATGCACGCCTTTCTAGCTACAGACCTGCGACCAGACCCACTTCCCTCTGACGAGGATGAGGATATAGAAGTGGTGCCAATACCCTGGAAGAGTATTCCTGACCTCATCCGCAACAGGACAATCCAGGACTCTAAAAGCCTCACCGCGCTACAGATGGCCTACTTTCTGTTCCAAAGCAAGGCCGGGGTACAAGCCTAGCAGCCTCGGACTGGGTGAGGGGCAAGCCCTGCTTAGCCCGGTTGGCCGTTGTCACGCCTAGCTGTATTTGGTATAGTTAGCCGGGTTTAAATACGCTGGAAACAGCGTTAGTCACTGATGCCCCAAATCAAAGCTACATAAAGCGACACCAAAAGCGTGCGCTACCCACATAACGCACTAGGCTTGTGTGAGGAAGAAGGGGAAAAGCATTGTACTCCCATGATGTGTTGGTACTTGGAGCTGGTCTGGCTGGCATGCGCGCGGCCCTAGAAGCGGCCAAATCCGGTGCCAACGTTGCTATGTTATCCAAGGTTTATCCGGTTCGCAGTCACTCCAATGCCGCCCAGGGCGGTATCAACGCGGCCCTCACGGATCGCGGCGATGATTGGACTGACCACGCTTACGATACTGTTAAAGGCAGTGACTACCTGGGCGACCAGGATGCCATTGAGGTCATGTGCAGGGAGGCCGGCCAAGAGCTGATTAACCTGGAGCACATGGGCGTCATCTTTAACCGTGACGAGGAAGGTCACCTGGGCACCCGTGCCTTTGGAGGCCAGCGGAAGGCAAGAACCTTCTTTGTGGCTGACATCACCGGACAGGCTATCCTCCACGTGATGTTTGAGCAGATTCTGAAGTACAACGTTCACGTTTACGACGAATGGTACGCCACGAACTTGGTTATGGAAGGCGGACGATGCGGCGGCGTTGTCGCCATGGAGATGCGAACCGGCGATGTTCATGCAATCCAGGCCAAGGCAACGATTCTGGCCACCGGCGGCTCGGGTCGCGTCTTTGAGCCTTCAACCAATGCACTTATTTGCTCCGGCGACGGCATGTCTCTGGCATACCGCGCCGGTGCGCCGCTCATGGATATGGAGATGGTTCAGTACCATCCCACTACGCTGAAGGGCTCCGGCGTTCTGCTGACCGAGGGCGCACGAGGCGAAGGCGCGTACCTCATCAACAGCAAGGGCGAGCGGTTCATGGAGAAGTACGCTCCCAACATGATGGAGTTGGCTTCTCGTGACGTGGTATCCCGCGCGGAAACCCTGGAGATCAATGCAGGTAACGATATTGACGGCTGCGTGTTACTGGACTGCCGCCACTTAGGGGCAGCCAAGATCATGGAGCGATTGTCCTACATCCATGAGGTCTCTCTAGACCTGGTGGGCGTGGATATCATCAAGGACCCGGTGCCGATTCGACCTGGCGTCCACTACCAGATGGGTGGCATCAAGACAGACGTTGATGGCCGATGCTGGGACGTGAACGGGGTTTGGAAGGGTGTTGAGGGTCTGTTCGCAGCTGGAGAGACGGCGTGCGTTAGCGTCCACGGCGGCAACAGGCTGGGAGCCAACTCGTTGCTGGACACCGTTATTTTTGGTCGACGTAGCGCCCTTGGAGCAATGGACTACGCCAGCAAGAATAGCCACGTGGACTTCTCTGAGAACGATTGGGTAAACGGTGAGAAAGCCAAGTTCCAGGGGCTTCTGGACAATGAACCTACTGGAGACCTTGTAGCCAAGCTTAGGATGGACATGGCAGTAGCCATGGACAAGGGCTTGGGTGTCTACCGCACAGAGGAAGGTATGCAAGAGGCCCTGGATGCCGTTCAGGGTATGAGGGAGCGGTATAAGAAGGTTGTAGTCCAGGACAAAGGCAAAGCCTTCAACACCAACCTCATCTTCGCCCTGGAGTTGGGCTGCATGCTGGACTGCGCAGAGGCAATCGCCATTGGCGGGATAGAGCGCAAGGAAAGCCGTGGCGCGCACAGCCGCACGGACTTCCCCACCAGGGACGATGAGAACTTTATGAAGCACATTCTCCTTCGCAAAGGGCCTGGAGGAGAGGTCACAAAGGAATACATGCCAATCGTGGTTACCCAATGGCAGCCTGAGGAGAGGAAATACTAATGCAGGCAAACGTCAGCGTCCGGCGCTTTAACCCGGATGAGGAATCCCCTAAGTCCTATGACCAAGAGTACCAGGTACAGGTAGATGACAACTTCACCGTTCTTGATACGCTTATCAAGGTGCGGGAGGAGATTGATGGTTCTCTGGCGCTACGATGCTCCTGCCGGGCGTCCATCTGCGGCTCTTGCGCCGTACGGGTGAACGGCCATGCAGTCCTGGCATGTAAGGCCAGGGTCAGTGAGCATCTCTCAGAGGAGGGCTCTATCAGGGTTGAGCCCTCAGGCAACCAGCCGGTGATTAAAGACTTGGTAGTGGATCTGAACCCCTTCTGGGATAAGATTCGCGCGGTGGAACCGTACATGCAGCCTTCCTTGCCGGAACCCGAAGCGGAATATCTGGCACCCAACGAAGTCATGCTCCACCTTGTGGACGTGATGGGTTGCATCATGTGCGGCGCATGTTACTCAGACTGCACGGTGTTGGAAGTTGATAAGAACTTCCTGGGCCCAGCAGCGTTGGCCAAGGCGTATCGCTTTGTTGCCGATACCCGTGATGTTGAGGATGACAAGCGGCTCCGTATGTACAACGAGTATGGCGGCATGTGGGACTGCACCCGCTGCGGGGAGTGTGTCACTGCGTGCCCCAAGGGTGTTGCTCCCATGGAGCGCATCATGGCAATGCGGGAGAAGGCTATAGAGGCCAACACACCCACAGGCTCCTACGATGGCGCGGCCTACGGGTATCGCCATTCGCTCGTGTTTGAAGATCTTGTCTCTCACAGTGGACGGTTGAACGAGACAATGCTGTTGGTTAAGACAGTGGGGATGTTCAACCTGCCCAAGTTAATCGCAATGATTCCTATAGCCATGAATGCAGCATTCCGGCGGAAGATGCCGCCAATGTTCCATCCAACTATTCCAGGTGTGGGGCAGGTGCGTCGCATCGCTGCACGAATAAACGCTAGCAAGAGGGAAGCTGCCAAGTAGCGCTTCTCAACTCGGTCAAGGAGGCCACGGTGAAATTCGCTTTCTTTCCTGGCTGCGTCTCTCGGGGCGGTGCCCCGGAGCTTTACCAGTCTACGATTGCTGTTGCCGAAAAAATCGGTATTGAACTGGAAGAAATTGAGGGATGGTCCTGCACAGGCGCAGGCGCACTTCAGGAGAGCAATCCCCTGCTGGGCGATACCCTCAACGCTCGCAACTTTGCCCTAGCCCAGCGTATGGGGCTGCCCATCATGACCATCTGCAGCACCTGTCAGGGCGTCATGGCCCAGGCCAAGGTGAAGCTGGAGGACGAAGAGTATCGCGCTCAGATCAACGAGATTCTCGCCACTGAAGGCCTTGAGTACACCGGCGGGATTCAGGTCAAGCACATGCTTTGGGTCATGGTTGAGGACATTGGTCTGGATAAGATAAAGTCCCTTGCAGTGAGGTCATTGGAAGGCGTGTTCTTGGCTCCATTCTATGGCTGCTACATCGTCCGTCCTTCTGCCGCGTTGGAGTATGACGAGCATCCCCAGCGTAAAGTGGCTTTGGAGCTTGTTATCGAAGCCCTAGGGGCCAATGCTGTGGATAATGACGGCAAGACACGGTGCTGCGGTTTCCCAATCCTCACCATCAATGAAAAAAACTCCCTTGCCATGGTGGCAAAGCATACCGGCGAGGCCCAGGATTTGGGCGCAGATGCCATGGTTACTCCCTGCCCTCTCTGCCACTTGAACCTGGACGGTTTCCAGGCCAAGGCGGCCAAGCAGATAGGTCGGCAAATTAGCATGCCTATATTGCACCTTCCGCAGCTCATAGGAGCGGCTTTGGGCATGGACGGGCCCTCTCTGGGGTTGAACAGACATATCATTTCCGCCTTTGACGTTGCCATGAAGATGGGCATGCGCGTATAAGGCTGTAGAAGGCGAAAACGGTAGAATACTATGATTGAAATTGGCATGGGCCCCAACATTATTGATAGCGGTAGCTTTGTCCTAAGTTGGCATGGCTTCCTCAGCTTCATTGCGGTAATCGTTGCTGTGCTCCTGACGGCAAGACTCGCCCCCAAGCACGGCATCTCTACTGACGATGTATATGCTGTAGCCACATGGGGCATCTTGGGTGGCGTCATTGGGGCGCGGTTGCTCCACGTCATAGATGAGGCTGATTTCTATTGGGATAACCCTCAGAAGATCATTCAAGTATGGAACGGTGGTATCGCCGTATGGGGCGGTGTATTAGGTGGCTTGGCCGGAGCGTGGATATACGCCTCCAGAGTTGGGATTGTACGAGGCCGATTGGCTGACATCACGGCTCCCGGCCTGTTATTGGCTATGGGCATTGGTCGTATTGGTGACATCATCAACGGGGAGCACTTGGCGGATGCTACCGACCTGCCGTGGGCCTTCGTGTGGACACATGCCAGCAGTATTAGCTATCAGGCCCACTTGGATCCTTTAACAGGCATTGTTGCTGGTAGCCATCCCGCGGTGGTCTATGAAGCGATACTAGACCTGGCTATTGTCGCTTTGGCGCTATGGGTGTTGCCCAAGCTTATGCGCCCAGATGGGATGGTCTTTGCGGCCTCTCTTTCTCTGTACGCCTTTGGACGTGCCTTCATCCTCATTTTCCACAATTACTCTACATGGTTCTGGGGGCTGAATGAGGCTCAGGTCGTCTCCATACTAGTGTTGATGGTGACCGTGCCAATCCTAGCGGTGAAGGGGAAATTTGGGCAGTTCGGCCCCCCTGAGCCACTGGAGATGCGCAAGGAAGCCAGAGCAGTGCGGAGACGCTCCAGTCACTAACTGTTCTTGCCCGAGCGCTCTCTCTGGGCCTAGGACCTCTGTTCTTCCACCGGTTCTCTATCCTCTTTATGGTGTAACGCCACGCGTGGATGCTATGACGCACCTCAGTTGATGAAAGGGTTTTCTCCCTATTGTTAGCTGAGCCACACATGCACACTGGCATTTATGCCGCACAGGGAGCACTCACAGTTGCCTTAGAAGGCCGCCTAAAACGTTGAAGCTGTCGTAATAGCTTCTTTGTTATAAAAGGGCTGGAAAAGAAAGAAGAGGGCCCCTTTTTTAAAAGGGGCCCTCTTCTTGTTGGCAGAAGGTACGCGGAACCCTAGGTAGCTGGGGCAGGCTCCGCAGTCTCTAGGCTGGCTTTGCTGAGAATCTCACCATCATCGTTTACATCCAGAATAATGGTGTCGCCTGCCACGTACTTACCAGAGAGGATCTCATCTGATAGTTTATCCTCTATCCTGCTCTGGATTACGCGGCGTAACGGACGGGCACCCATGTGTGGGTCGTAGCCCTCTTCCGCCAGCTTCGCCTTGGCAGCTTCGGTGACCACCATGGTCATCTCTTGTTCCTTAACCTCTTTTTGTACCTGGTCCAGCATCAAGTCCACAATCTGGATGATGTGTTCTTGTTCCAGGGCATGGAACACTACTGAGGCGTCAATGCGGTTTAGGAACTCTGGCCGGAAGAATCGTTTGACCTCTTCCATCACCTTGTCATGCATCCTGCTGTAGTCCTGCTCAAACGTCTTGCCGTCTTCCTGCTTGGTGGAGAACCCTAGGCGGCTGTCGCGCTTAATCAGGTCAGACCCCAGGTTGCTGGTCATGATAACAACCGCGTTGCGGAAGTCCACCTTCCGGCCCTTGGCATCGGTCAGATGACCGTCGTCAAAGATCTGCAGAAGGATGTTATACACGTCCGGGTGGGCCTTCTCAATCTCGTCCAACAGGATGACAGAGTGTGGCTTCCTGCGGATGGCCTCTGTGAGCTGACCACCATCATCGTATCCAATGTACCCAGGAGGTGCACCAACTAAGCGGGCCACCGTGTGCCGCTCCATGAACTCAGACATGTCCAAGCGAATCAATGCATCGTCTGAGCCGAACATGAACTCGGATAGCGCCCTGGCCAACTCTGTCTTACCAACACCTGTGGGCCCTAGGAACGTGAACACGCCCACAGGCCGTCTTGGATCCTTAAGACCTGACCGTGCACGACGAACAGCCTTGGAAACCGCTACTATCGCCTCTTGCTGGCCGATGATGCGGTTATGAAGATGCTCTTCCATATGGAGCAGCCGTTCTGTCTCTTGGGTCTGCAATCGAGTCACGGGGATACCCGTCCACATGCCCACAACCTCGGCTACATCGTCGGCGGTAACAGTGGGCATCTCATTCTCTTTGGTATCCTGCCACTCACCCTCAAGGTTTTCTACCTTGCCGGCAAGGGTTAACTCGCGCTCGCGGAGTTCAGCAGCGTACTCGTATTGCTGGTCGGATAGTGCTTCTTCCTTCTCACCGCGCACGTTCTCCAAGACCTTCATCGCCTCTTTTACAGAGAGCGGCATAGTGCTATGGAGGATACGTACCCGTGACGCGGCCTCGTCAATCAAGTCGATTGCCTTGTCTGGCAAGAACCGGTCCGGGATGAAGCGAGCGGCCAATTTGGCTGCTGCCACCACCGCTTCTTCGCTGATAATCAGTTTGTGATGCTCTTCATAACGGCCCTTCACGTGCCGCAGAATCTCCGCAGTCTCTTCCTCAGAAGGCTCTTCCACAAGGACGGGCTGGAACCTCCGCTCTAACGCGGAATCCCGCTCAACGTACTTGCGGTAGTCGTCCAGGGTAGTTGCGCCAATGACCCTGATCTCGCCCCGAGCCAGAGCCGGCTTAAGGATGTTGGCAGCGTCTACAGCGCCCTCAGCGGCGCCCGCGCCTACCAACGTGTGCATTTCGTCTATGAACAAGACGCAGTTGCCCGCAGTCTTAATCTCCTCAAGCACCTTCTTCAAGCGCTCTTCAAACTCACCGCGGTACTTTGTTCCTGCAACCAGGGCACCCATGTCCAGGGTGACCAAGCGCTTGCCGCTCAGGGTCTCTGGCACATCACCGGAGATGATGCGTTGGGCAAGAGCTTCCACAATGGCAGTCTTACCAACACCAGGCTCGCCCATGAGCACAGGGTTATTCTTGGTTCTCCGAGAGAGAATCTGTATTGCCCGCGCGAGCTCCTTTTGCCGACCCCAAACAGGATCAAGCTTGCTGCTCCGTGCGAGTGCCGTTAGGTCAACGCCCAATTGGTCAAGGATAGGTGTTCGGGTGGTACTGGCACCGGTGGCGCCGCGTCCGCTCCCTTGCCCAGCCTGACCAGGAGTGAGGCTCTGGCTTAACAGTCGTTGCGTTTCAGCCCTGACCTTGTCCAGGGTGACGCCAAGACTCTCGAGCACGCCTGCGGCAACACCCTCACCCTCACGCATCAGACCAATGAGCAAATGCTCAGTGCCAATGTAGTGATGACTCATGCGACGCGCTTCGTCTACGGCAAGCTCAATGACGCGCTTGGCCCTGGGGGTCAAGCCGATGTTCTCGCCGGACACAGGCTTTTCGCCCCTGCCGATGATGAACTCTACCGCTGAGCGAACCTTGGTGAGCTCAATGCCCAGGTTACTGAGTACTCGCGCAGCTACACCTTCGGTCTCTCTAACCAACCCCAAAAGGATGTGTTCCGTGCCAATGTAGTTATGGTTAAACCGGAGCGCTTCTTCTTGAGACAGGGAGAGTACCCTGCGGGCCCGTTCTGAGAACTTCTCAAACCTACTTGCCATGTCCATCCCCCTAACTAAGCAGTTTTTTGGGTAGGCTCCTCGCGCGCTCTGCGCAATAGGAGCGCAATCCTACATCTCCTCCACCACCCGCCTTCTGCTAAGTCCTAATCGGTGACGCTCAGGGTCAAGGTTCAGAATCTTGAGCTCTAGAACCTCGCCCTCTTTCACCGCCTCTTTCGGATGCCCAATGTGCTTGCTGGTCAACTCAGAAATATGGATGAGGCCTTCAATGCCCCCTTCTATCTGAGCAAATGCGCCGAACGTTGTCAACCTTGTTATAGTAGCAGTTACGATCTGTCCTATCTGAAATACCTCCGTGATAGTCGCCCAGGGCTCTGGGTCAAGTTGACGGAGGCTCAAAGAGATGCGATCGCGCTCCTTGTCTATATTTAACACCATCACATCAAGTTCGTCACCTATATGGACGATATCCTCTGGGTCTGTGACGGATTGCCAGGAGAGTTCAGACGTGTGAATCAGGCCATCGGCACCACCAAGATCAACAAATACGCCGAATTTGGCAATCCCAGTAACTTTACCCTTCCGGGTTTCCCCTTCTACCAACTCTAGTAGCAGCTTGGCCTTCTGTTCTTCCCGCCAACCCTGCCATGCTAATCGTTCTGAAAGGATAGCCCTTCTGCCCCTGCGGTCAACCTCTAGCACCTTGTACTGTTGAGGTTCAGCTGGCGGAGGTGATCCCCCAGCCTCTGCTTGATTTCTTTGTTGCCTTGTTTCTGGAAGCAGGTGGGAGAGGGGCACAAACGCTTGAACACCCTCTACATCTACTACCGCACCCCCGCGGTTGTGCTCAACAATGGTTCCCTCTACCAAAGAGCCAGCTTCTAAAGCATTCTCAAGTACAGCCCAACCAGTCTCACTACGGGCTCTATCCAGGGAGAGAATTGCAATGCCTTCATCTCGTTCAGTCTGAAGGACATAAGCGGTGACGGAGGAACCAATTTCTAATGCGGATAGTGCTTCTGGGGTGAGGCTCCGTGCCTCTTTTGAGGGGATTAAACCTTCTGACTTACCACCAACATTGACTAGGATACCCTCAAGATCGACGCGCATGACTACACCGTCGACCACCTCGCCCCTGTGGAGGTCTTTCCAACCTCCAGCCATCTCCAGGAGCTCACCCATGGTCAGTGTTTCAGAGGCCTGCTCTTGAGGAGAAGAAACCAAGAGTACCCACCGCTTTCCTGGATACGGAACCTGAAGCCATTATAGGATGGGCTTCAAGGGGCTGTAAAGGTCATAGATGCGTATTCCATGAGAGTTTACCCTCAAATACGCACAGAGAGGGATGATGGATTGCTAAAGAAAGGAGAAAAAATGAGGAATTACAGATAAAAGAAGCCCCCGGGCAACGGCCGATTTTCCCACCCCCTCCCGAGGGCAGTATCGTTGGCGCTGAGGCGTTTCACTTCCGTGTTCGGAATGGAAACGGGTGGTTCCACCTCGCTCTAGTCACCCGGGGATTGCTTCACATATGGTACGCACAGTCCCGACGAATCAGGACAGGAGAAGAGCAAGTTTAGTGATTTTGGGTTGCAGTCTTAAGTGGAGAAACACCGAGCCTTGGAGTGGGGAAGGCCTCGGCCTATGAGGAACGGTCAGCTAAAGCGGTTGCCCGCCGTACACCTCCGTCCTCTAAACAGGTGGTCTACCTGCGGCCTTACTTCCAAATTGGAAAGGGAGGCCTAGTCTTGGGGAGGGCTTCGCGCTTAGATGCTTTCAGCGCTTATCCCGACCGGCCATGGCTACCCGGCTGGGCCCCTGGCGGGACCACCGGTACACCAGCGGGCCGTCCTTCCCGGTCCTCTCGTACTAAGGAAAGATTCCCTCAAGCCTCCTACGCCCACGGCAGATAGAGACCGAACTGTCTCACGACGTTCTGAACCCAACTCACGTACCCCTTTAACCGGCGAACAGCCGGACCCTTGGGACCTTCTTCAGCCCCAGGATGGGATGAGTCGACATCGAGGTGCCAAACGTTGCCGTCGATAGGAACTCTTGGGCAACATCAGCCTGTTATCCCCGGGGTAGCTTTTATCCGTTAAGCCACGGCCCTTCCACTCGGAACCGTGGGATCACTTGGCCCGACTTTCGTCCCTGCTCGAGGTGTTTCTCTCGCAGTCAAGCCCCCTTCTGCCCATACACTTAATGAACGATGGCCATCCGTTCTAAGGGGACCTTGGGGCGCCTCCGTTACCTTTTAGGAGGCGACCGCCCCAGTCAAACTACCCGCCTGGCAGCGTCCTTGGGTGGGTACCCAAGTGAGGGCCAAAATCAGGGAAGGGTGGTATTTCACCGATGACTCCACTCCGGCTGACGCCGAAGCTTCCCAGTCTCCCACCTATCCTACACATCCCGGACCCCAGTCCGGTGCCAGGGTGCAGTAAAGCTCCACGGGGTCTTTTTGTCCCGCCGCGGGTCGCCCGCATCTTCACAGGCCTTGCAATTTCACCGAGCCCTCCGCTGAGACAGCTCTCCAATCATTCCGCCATTCATGCGGGTCGGAACTTACCCGACAAGGGATTTCGCTACCTTAGGACCGTTAGAGTTACGGCCGCCGTTCACCGGGGCTTCAGTTCAAAGCTCTCACCTCTCCCTTTAACCTTCCGGCACTGGGCAGGCGTCAGTGTCTATATATCGGGTTTCCCCTTAGCAGACACCTGTGTTTTTGGTAAACAGTTGTCAGAGATGCTACGCTGCGGCCCACCAATGCTTCGGGAGTAAATCCCTACACACTGGCGGGCGCCCCTTATCCCGAAGTTACGGGGCTCTTTTGCCGAGTTCCTTAGCGGAGGTTCACTCGGACGCCTTGGGGTGCTTACCCCAGCCCACCTGTGGCGGTTTGCGGTACGGGCACCCAAACATCTACTTACGAGGCTTTTCTTGGAGGCCTGGAATCAGAGGAATCTCCCTGACCGTAGCCAGAGATTTCGTATCCGCCTCAGTCTCGCACCGGGGATTTTCCTCCGGCGGTCATAGACCTACACGGGACAACACCCCATGTCCGATGGGGGTGCTCCCCTTATCCTACCCCGTCCCCCCGTAGATCAACGAAATCTGGGTGGTGCTGGAATGTTGACCAGCTGTACATCGCCTTCGCCTTGCGGCTGCGGCTTAGTTCCCGACTTACCCTACGCCGTCTGACGTTCCGTAGGAATCCTTGGGCTTTCGGCGCCCTGGGTTTTCACCAGGGTTGGCGCTACTCATTCCGGGATTCTCACTCCCCGCCGCTCCACACAGACTTGCCGTCTGAGCTTCAACGCTGACGGGGACGCTCCCCTACCACTATAGTTTTAACAAACTATAGTCCGCAGCTTCGGCGGTGGACTTAGCCCCGTGACATTGTCGGCGCAGAACCCCTCGACCGGTGAGCTATTACGCACTCTTTAAAGGATGGCTGCTTCTAAGCCAACCTCCCGGCTGTCTGGGGAACTCCACATCCTTGCACACTTAGTCCACACTTAGGGGCCTTAGCTGGCGGTCTGGGCTGTTGCCCTCTCGACGATGGAGCTTATCCTTCACCGTCTCACTCCTGAATATGGTCTACCGGCATTGGGGGTTTGGTTGGGGTTGGTAGACTCGCGTCCCCTAACCCATCCAGAGCCCTACCTCCGGCAGCCTAACTTCAGGGCTGCCCCTAAAGGCATTTCGGGGAGAACCAGCTATATCCGAGCTCGATTGGCATTTCACCGCTACCCTCAGCTCATCTCAAGTCTTTGCTCCGACTACGAGTTCGGGCTTCCAGTTCAGGTTAGTGAACCTTCACCCTGGCCAAGGGTAGGTCGCTCGGTTTCGGGTCTTTTAAAGGCGACTTGTAGCGCTATTCACACTCGGTTTCCCTACGGCTCCGAGATTGCAATCTCTTAACCTCGCCACCCCTAAAAACTCCCCGGATCATTCTTCAATAAGCACGCCATCACCCCTCCGAAGAGAGGCTCTGACTGTCTGTAGGTTCACGGTTTCAGGTCTTTACACTCCCCTTTCGGGGTGCTTTTCACCTTTCCCTCACGGTACTGGTTCACTATCGGTCGGTTAGAGTATTTCGCCTTGGAGGGTGGTCCCCCCAGCTTCCCGCGGGATTTCTCGTGTCCCGCGGTACTCGGGAACGCTCTGGGCCGGGGTCCAGCCTTCACCTACAGGGCTTTCACCTTCTATGGCAAGCCCGTTCCAGGGTCTTTCGGCTGACCGAACCCCTGCGCCCTAAGACAACTGAGATTGTCTCTAGAGTGTCCCACAACCCCACACAGACATAGGCTCTCAGGCCGTTAGGTCTGCATGGTTTGGGCAGAGCCCCGTTCGCTCGCCGCTACTTGGGGCATCGCTTTTGCTTCCTTTTCCTCGGGGTACTAAGATGTTTCAGTTCCCCCGGTTCCCTTCTCTGAGCCCATTAATCCCCAGAGATGACAGAGCTTAAACACTCTGACGGGTTTCCCCATTCGGGCATCCCGGGCTTAGCGTACTTGACCGCTCACCCGGGCGTATCGTCGTCTGGTCACGCCCTTCATCGGCTCTAACCGCCTAGGCATCCTCCGTGAACCCTTTATACCTTCCCCACTACAAGGCTCGATGCTGCTCCATTAATAAATGCAACTTAAAACTTTACTTGCTCTTCGGTTGGTAACGTGCGTTTGTTCCAGAGGTGCTCCGGCTAAAGACACAAAAACGGCAATCGGGGGATTCCCCGGCTGCCGCCTGAGGATCACTCCATTTATCGTACTTTAGCTGCTAACCTGCATTCCCTGTCCTCTGAAAGAGTCCATCGAGTAGTATAGGCATGAGGTGCTTGAAGCGTCAAGAGTTTTCATCCTTGAATTTCCAATTCCTCACCGTTTTCGGTAAACCTCTATAGTAGCTCCGCTCATGACTGCGCCAGGGATAGGTGGCGATGGCTTGGTCACCCGCACCCGGACAGCAGTAATAGCAAAGCGAGAGAGCACCCGCTGTGCCACATTCTCAGCTACTGATTCCAGGAGATTTTTGGGTGGGCCCTCCATTATCTCTTTGACTGTTTGGTACGCTTCAGCGTAATTGATGGCATCAGAGAGGGTATCGCTGATCCCCGCTGTGTGTAAGTCAGCCTCCACCTCTAGGTCTACCACATACCGCTGCCCCAGCGTTTTCTCCTCTGGTAAGACGCCATGGTAGCCGTAGAAGACCATGCCTGAGAGGACAATCTTGTCAGATTCCATAAAACACTCCCTCAACCAGATAGAAACTTGTCCTTATTCTACGCTACTGAACACCTGTGCCTATGCCTTATCGTCCAACCCTGCCCTCTGGGGTTGGAGCAGGACAAAAAACTCCTTGTTGCCAGCAGTGCCTATCAGCGGCGATGTTGTTACCCCTCGGAGTCGATACCCCTGGCTGATGGCCCATAAGGTAAACCGCTCCAGCACGCGCGCATGCACGAGGCCATCGCGCACCACCCCGCCCTTACCTACTTCCCCTCGCTCGGCTTCAAACTGGGGCTTCACCAGGAGCACTAAATACGCGCCTGGCTTTAAGTGTTTCACCATCTCCGGGACTACCAGCCGTAGGGAAATGAAGGAGACATCCGCTACGCCTATGTCCGCCCGCTCAGGTAGGTCAAAGGGGTTACGAGCGTTCACTCCCTCAATCACTACCACTCTAGGGTCTTGTATCAGCTTGTTATGGATCTGACCTCGCCCAACGTCCAACGCGTACGATTTTGTTGCACCCCGTTGCAGCAGGCAGTCTGTGAAGCCCCCGGTAGATGCGCCCACGTCCAACACAACCATGCCTGTTGGGTCAATCCCAAAATCGTTTAGCGCCCCGGCCATCTTCTCTCCGCCGCGGCCAACGTACTGAAGCTGCTGCTTCACAGCCATCACAGCCTCTACGTCCACCAAGGTGCCTGCTTTGGTGACAGGCTGTTCTTTGACAGTGACGTGCCCGGCCATAAGGAGCGCTCGCGCCTTCTCCCGCGTGGGGGCCAGCCCGCGCTCTACCAATAAGACGTCTATGCGCTTTCTGTTTAGTGCCATATACTCCTACCTTAATTCATGGAACCATTATTCACGATGGTTTGTCAGCAACTGAATCCACCGCATCTGAAACTGGAAGAGACTTGTCTCCTCCAAAGTATAGTCAAGACGAAGTCTTGTCCCCTATGATGCGCTACATGAAGGTTAGCTTGAAAGAGGGGACTGTGTACCTCCGAAGTTTCTTGCGGGCTATGCGCCCTAGGCAGTGGGCCAAAAACGGTATCATCTACTTTGCCTTTATCTTCACCATCAACGAGCGATGGGATCTCAGCGAGTGGGGGGAAAGCCTGGAACTCTTTGGAGTTGCTACTGCCGCCTTCCTCCTCTTTTGTCTTCTATCCAGTGCCACCTATCTGGTGAACGACCTCATAGATGCTCCCCAGGATCGACTTCATCCTCTGAAACGATACAGACCCATTGCCGCCGGAGAAGTCTCGCCTCGGCAAGCCAAGGGAGCAGCTCTTGCAATGTTCATCGTTGGCATTGGCCTATCGTTTCTCCTGGAACCCTGGTTTGGCTTGGTTGTCCTGGTGTACCTGACGTTGACCCTGGCGTATTCCATGAAACTGAAACAGATAGCTGTGGTGGATGTCCTGGTGTTAAGCTCGGGCTATGTACTTAGGGCTGTTGGCGGTGCTGTAGTCATCCAGGTGCCCATCTCTCTGTGGCTCTACGCCGTTACCAGCCTGGGAGCCATGCTCATCGGTTTTGGGAAGCGCCGTGGCGAGATGGCCGGGGCAGAAGGCTTGGCGTCCCAGCAGAGGCATGTGCTGAAAGACTACTCCAGGGCCTTATTGAACAGACTCATTGTCCTGGTGGCGGGAGGCGTATTCATAGCATATGTGGCGTACACCCTCACGGCATCCAATCTGCCGGATAACAGAACTATGGCCCTGACGGTACCCATCATGGCCTATGGGTTGTATCGTTACCTGCACCTGGTGTACCACCACAATGCGGGCGAAACCCCAGAAGAGATGTTCCTCAAGGATAGGCCGCTTATGGCAACGGTTTTCCTGTGGCTGACCACCGTATTGGTGGTGTTGGTGCTGGCAAGATAACCGTTTACAGTTGTCCGGGATGACGCAGCGTGAAGCTGGTGCTATAATCTTTTCGTATTAAGAAACAACAGAACACCCTAGGTGCGTTCCGTGTTAGACGCCAAAGGGGTGGATAAGCATAGGGAGACATACCAAGTGGGACAGAATACTAAGCGGACATTCCAACCTAAGACCCGATATCGAAAGAACACCCACGGTTTTCGAGTGCGCATGCGTACTCGTGAAGGCCGCCTTATGCTAAAGCGCCGTCGCATCAAGGGCCGCGCACACGTTAGCAGCTAAGCGAAAGCATACTCCTCACCCCTCGTTCACTAGTACTGAAGGCGGGTGCTGAGGGTGCCCATTACGACGATGTTGCCACGAGAACTGAGACTCACCAGAAAAGCGGACTTTGATGCTGCAATAGCGGCTGGCCGCAGGTGGGCATCCCCGTACCTGTCTATGAGAACCACATCTAACGGCAGGGACGTCTATCGTATCGGCTTCGCGGTGAGTAAGGCTGTAGGAAACGCCGTGGTTCGGAATCGCGTGAAGCGGCGACTTCGAGAGATTGTACGGGGAGCGGGTGTGCTTCCAGGCTTCGATGTAGTGGTGTCAGCCAGGAGAGGCACGGCAGATGTGCCATTCCAAGGGCTGAAAGCTGATTTCCTCGCCCTTTTAGGGCGAGCCAAGATGATAGCCAACAATGATTAGTAGTCAGTTCCTGGGTAGGGGGCGGTTACGGTGAAACGACTAGGGTTGCTACTGATTCGCGGGTACCAACGCTTGTTTTCCCCAGTATTGGGGTGTAGGTGTCGCTACTTTCCTACCTGCTCTGATTACGCATATGAGGCTGTTGACCGGCATGGGTTGATTAAGGGTTCTTGGTTGGCGGTCCGCCGGTTGGGCCGATGCACCCCTATTGGGGGGCATGGTTATGACCCCGTGCCGGAGACCACCTCTAGTATCCGATAGTTGTTAGGGTTCTTGTGCCGTACTCATTGGGCAGCATGAAAGCGCCCAGAAAAGGACATTCGTAGGTGAAGCGTCGTTTATTGTGGATTTCCGTCCTTGTTTTACTACTACCCCTTATTGCTTCCTGTGGCCGTGACCGGTTTAGTGCGCACGGCTGGGCTGGCCTCACCATAGATGGCGATGTCCTCTATGTTGCTGCAGGCGAAGGTCGTGTCACCGCTTTGAATATCTCCCGGGATGCCGGGGATAATCGAGGCAACCCAGAGAGGCTTTGGACGCCATTCCCCGCTGATGGACAGGATAATCTGGGCGCAGTGTACGGCGCTCCTCTAGTAGGAGCCTTTGCTGAAGACGGCGTTGTCGGATCAACCAATATCTTCCTTGCCACATACGAAAACCCTGAGGACGACGATGATATTAGTGCTAATCTCTTTGCTATAGACGCCACCACGGGCACCCAGAACTGGGCTGCATCTGTTCCTGGCCCGGTAGTAGGTTCACCAACCCTCGTTGGGAACACTTTGGTAGTAGGCACCACGCATGGCCTCCTGTACGCACTGGCCATTGAATCAGATGAGCGCGCCCTACCCCGCTCCGCATGGAGAGAGTTTGAGGCAGATGGGAAAGTATGGTCTGCCGCAACTGTCGCAGAGGGCACCCTCTATTTTGGCTCTTTGGGCCACACCGTGTACGCAGTGAACGCAACAGATGGTACGGAAATCTGGAGCTATGAGGTTGGTGGCGCGGTGGTAGGAAGTCCTCTGGTCATGGATGGCACCGTCTACGTTGGAGCCTTGGACAGATCCCTTTACGCCTTGGACGCCAACACTGGAGATCAGAAATGGAAGTTCTCCGGTGATAATTGGTTCTGGGCCGCGCCGGTATCGGACGGTCGTACCATCTATGCAGCCACCCTTGGCGGCACGGTCTACGCTATAGACCTCTTGGGCCGCGAGGTTTGGTCTAGCCCAACGGAAGTTAGTGGCTCCGTTTTGGCTGCCCCGGTTGTCTTGTCAAATACATTGATAGTGGCAACGGACAATAAACAGGTTCATCAGCTCAGCCTTTCGGACGGCCGAGAGGAATGGTCAATTGGTATTGGTGAGATGGTGCGGGCAGACATTGTCAGTCAAGGTGAACGCGTCTACATAATTGATACTGAAGGGGTTGTGCACGCTTTGGACGCCGATAGACGTATTGAACTCTGGACCTACCCCACAAGGTAGTAACGGATCAAGGAAGTACATTGGAAATTATTGGAGACATATTTAGAGAAGTGCTGATGCGGCCTTTGGCCAACAGTTTGGTGCTTCTGTACTTGCTGTTATTCAAGAACTTTGGCCTCAGCATCATAGGGTTAACCGTTCTTATACGCATAGCCACCATGCGGCTTACGCTGAAGCAGATTAAGTCCACCCGGGCTATGTCCACCATTCAACCCAAGCTGAAAGAGGTTCAGGCCCGTTACAAGAATGATCGGCAAAAAATATCCCAAGAAACCTTCCGGCTTTACAAAGAGAACGGCGTAAATCCCATTGGTTGCTTGGGGCCCATGGTGATCCAGATGCCTATCTGGATCGGGTTGTACTGGGCATTAATCAGGGTGTTGCCCTCAAGCCCGGAGAACTTGGCTGACCTCTCAAAGCTACTCTATAGCTGGCTATCTGTGGTGCATACTGCAGTTCCTGTAGAGAGCAGTTTCTTGTGGCTGGATTTATCATCACCAGACAAATCCTTTGTGCTGCCCTTGATGGTAGGCGCGTCTATGTGGCTGCAGCAGAAGATGATGACCTACCCCAGCCAGGATCCCAAGCAACAGCAGACCCAGCAGATGATGCTGTGGATGATGCCGCTGATGTTTATTTTCTTTTCCTTCTCGTTCCCTAGTGGATTGGCCCTGTACTGGGTTGTCTCAAACCTCATGGGCGTTGCTATTCAGTATTTTACTACCGGTTGGGGAGGGCTACGGCCTGCATTGACGGAGCCGCCATTGGCTCCCATTTCAGGACAAGGTGGAGCCGCGGCCATTGCAGAACCGGCGGAGGAGCTTAACGATGATGAACAGCGTGGAAGCGAACGGCAAAACGGTGGAAGAAGCGATCGAGCTGGTTCTAAAGCAGCTCGACGCAAGGCGCGAAGAGGTAGAAATAGAGGTTCTCAGTCCCGGTAAGTCTGGCCTCTTTGGGATTGGGGGAGAGCCTGCAAGGGTTAGAGCAACACCACTGGCGGAAGGTGGAGAGCTTGTCCAGGCTGCCAAGTTCATTGTGGACAAATTCCTCACTGCCATGGGCGTTGCTGCCGTCTCAACCATCTCCAAGCCACCTGAGGATTCTCCAGACACCCAACTGATTGAGATTACCGGGGATGATTCAGGCCTGCTTATTGGCAGGCGTGGAGAGACGCTGCGGAGCATGCAGTTCCTGATGAACCTACTGCTAAATCGAAAGCCAGATCAGGCTGAAAGCCGGATAATGCTGGACGTAGAACAGTATCGGCACCGCCGCACACAGGTTCTTCGAGGGCTGGCGCTACGGCTAGCGGACAGGGTTGCTGGGTCTGGGCGTCCCTTCACCTTGGAGCCCATGAACCCGGCTGAACGACGAGCCATTCACGTAGCCTTGGCGGATCACGCCAAGGTAACAACCCAGAGCCTTGGAGAGGGTGAAGACCGAAAGGTGACGATAATGCCTCGCACCGGCAATAGCCCTGCAAGCGGCCAGTCGCCTCGCTTCAGCCCAAGGAGACCCAGCTCTCAGCCGGAAGCACCCGCTTCTGGGCAAAATTAAAACAGACTTGGCGTCATGCTGGCGGGCATCCTATAATGGGGCGTGTCATCCGCTAGCAGGGTTTCAGTACATCGGGGAGTAGCGCAGCATGGTAGCGCGCTACGTTCGGGACGTAGAGGTCCCGGGTTCGAATCCCGGCTCCCCGACCAGAATATTTAAGAGGGGCACCTTACGGTGCCCCTCT